>NZ_AAWS01000002.1 GCF_000169175.1 Microscilla marina ATCC 23134 | reverse complement strand
TCAGCATTCACATCAGCTACTACACAGGGCTGACAATGTCCCGAAAGGTGGTTGTATTCTCGCCATTATCACCCCTTGGGTGGCCTGGATGCTATGGCTATAGTAACCTTACTCAAACAAAAAAGAACAGATATAAAATTCATCGTCAATGATGTTTTAATGAATCTTGTCAACCTCCAAGGAATGTTTGTGGGAGTAAACAAACACGGTAAAAATGTAAAAGAGTCGTTGAGACAGGTAGATGAACTATTTGCTACTGATCAACTGATTTGCGTGTTTCCGGCGGGGTTGGTGAGCCGAAAGAAAAAAGGAGCAATACGTGACCTTGAATGGAAGAAAACATTTATAACCAGGGCAAGAAAGCACCACAGGCTTATTATACCTACTTATATAGATGGAGAGTTGTCTAACTTTTTTTATCGCCTGTCGAACATTAGAACTAAAGTAGGCGTAAAAACCAATATAGAGATGCTCTACCTGGTGAATGAAATGTTTAAGCAAAGAAATAAGAAAATGAAGGTTATTTTTGGTAAACCGATTGTATCGAACAACCTCGACCGGAAAATCAAAAGTGACGCTGAATGGGCAGAAGAAATAAAGAATAAAGTTTATCAGTTAGATAGATAAAATGGCAGAACAAACTATTATACCACCTGTGAGCAGGGATTTGCTGAAGAAAGAACTAAGCAAAGAGCGTTTTGTGCGCTATACACGTAAAGGAGAAAACGAAATTTATGTGGTCAACTACCACAATGCTCCAAATATACTAAGAGAAATCGGGCGCTTAAGAGAGGAAGCTTTCAGAAGTGCCGGAGGAGGTACTGGTAAAGCGTTGGATATTGATGAGCTGGATACTTGCGAACAATGTTACCAGCAGTTGATTGTTTGGGATCCTCAGGACGAGGAAATCATCAGTGGTTATCGTTTTATCAAATGTGCCGACGTGCTCAACAGTGAAAGCACTAAAACTGCCCTGAGTACCGAGCATTATTTTACGTTTGAAGACAAGTTTGTCAAAGAATACCTCCCCAAAACCATTGAACTGGGACGGAGCTGGGTACAAACGGCTTATCAACCTATGAACTCTCCCCGAAAGGGTTTGTTTGCCCTTGATAACATTTGGGATGGGTTGGGCATTATTACAGTGATGAACCCTGATGTGGAGTATTTCTTTGGCAAGGCGACCATGTATCCACATTACAACCTGGAATGCAAAAGTTTTTTATTGCATTTTATGCACTATTACTTCCCCGATGACGAGCAATTGATGACCTCTAAGTATCCACTGGAGCTAGAGTATGACCGCGAGGCTTTTGACCAAATGCTGGGGGGGCTCAATTTTAAAGAAGGCTTTAAGGTATTGAACCAATACGTCCGTGAACGCAAAGAAATTGTACCTCCTTTGGTAAATATATACATGCACTTATCGCCTACCATGAAAACCTTTGGCACTGCCGTAAACCCCGACTTTGGAGGGGTGGAAGAAATAGGTATAATGGTGAAGATTAAAGATATTTATGAAGATAAAAAAACCCGCCATATTGAATCTATTAAACGATAAAGGTGCCAGGTTTTAAGTGTTTGTGGGGATTTTTGGCCAATGGGTTCAATGGTTGTTTAAAGCACTTGTTTTACTGAATAGCAGCGACTTAAGAGATATTACATCTGAGTCCACCTGTAGCCTAAGTTGCATTTTTGTGCTCAATAGCCCCTCCCCACTCAACGCTCAGTTTTTTAGTCAAGCCATCAGAAAAGTTCTGGTGGCTTATTTTTTTGCCCTGCCCCTAAGTACAAAAACGCTACAAGTGCATTACTCTATTACAACTACTATTATTACTACTACTACACCACAGAATAAATAAACACCAAAACACTTATTAAAAATGAATGCATTTGCTTTAGAAAATCGCCAAAAACCAGTGACTCGTGTAAGGTTTAATAATTTTGAAAACCTAGAGGTGGAACTCAAACACGAAGGAGCTTTTTTCAATATCAATGAACTCAATGCGCTGACCACAATACTTAGCGATGTGCCGTGCCAGGAACGAGGCTTTAGGGCTTTGTGCAACTACTGGCAACAACACCAACAGTATAGTTTAAAGCAAGGGTTTGCCGAGCAGTTTTTTGACTATGTAAAAACTATAGATGAGGTGCTCGAAAAAGTACATGCTCTTTGCTTTCCAGAAGAGTTTGAGGAGTATATAAGCGATGTATTGGCTAAGCTTCAATGGGCCAAAAGCCTTTACCTTGGCATAGCTTCTCATAAAGAGGTATGCGTTGATCAACACTGCTTGAACCCTCAGAAATTGCTAAAAATGAGGCCAAGAAGGGTAATAAGGCACCTCAACAAGTTTATTCAAAACGCTGAAAAAACTACGCTCGTTAGCTCCGACTGGTTTTTGTACCAGCAAAGCACTATGCTGGCGCGCACTTACAATATTTCTTTTAGTGTAAATTAGTTGGGAGCCTCTGTAGGGGCAAGCTCTTAGCGACAAGCAGCAAGTGCAACTTACAGGGGCAAACAACTACCTATTTTACGGCTCCCAATTATCTACCGATTTTATATGTTACTAAAAATCAAGGCAATATAAAACCACAGAAGCTTGTAGAGCAGGGGCATCTGTGGCTTGTCGCCTAAAGCTTCTCGCTTGGAGCTGTAGTAACCACCGACTCATTCCACTTGCCGTCTAAAGCCTATCGCTTGGAGCTGTAGTAACCACCGACTTCTACCCTAAACCAAACATTAAAAATACCACACATCCTTCAATAAGTTATATTCAGAATAAAATTTGGCAATTGATTGTCCCCTTTCTTCAATAAGAGAACCAACCTACACAATATTTTGTTAGTCTTTGTATCACTCAGGTTTTATTGCCTTGATCAGCATTTTAATGTATAACCATTTTTTTACCATGAACACGCTACTATTACCATTATGACAGACAATTCATTGACCATGCCAGGCACCGCCAGGTTTGCCACTTTTAATCCTCAAAAATTTATTGGGGCTTGCTCGTTTTTTTTGGTGCCATCACTCACTCAAGTAAAGCAATTTTATCAAACTTGCCTACCAATACCCTATAGACCCTGTGTCATTGGTAGCATTGCGCATGCTTTTTGCCTTGCCGTTTTTTCTGGCCATTGGCTATTTTTCTGGTCGCTCTAAAAAAGCCGCCAAACTAACACCCGGCGATTGGGTGGCAGTGGCTTTTTTGGGTTTTGTAAGCTACTATTTTGCTGCCTTGCTCGATTTTATGGGGCTACAATACATTACTGCCAGCCTCGAACGCCTTATATTATTTGTATACCCTACCCTGGTAGTCATTATATCGGCCACGGTATACCGCAAGAAAGTAACCCGCTCTCAGCTCATTGCCTTAGGTTTTACCTATGTAGGCATTGCGGTGGTGTTTGCAGGTAACCTTGACATGACCCAACAAAAAAACTTTATGCTGGGGGTATTGCTTATTTTTGGCTGTGCCTTGTTTTATGCGATCTATATGATTGGCAGCGAAAAACTGATACCCAAAGTAGGGGCTACTCGTTTTACGGCTTATGCCATGACATTTGCTGCATTGGGTGTGGTGAGCCATTACTTTATCAGCAATTCGGGCAGTTTGTTGCAGTTTCCTCGCCAAGTGTATGAACTAAGCATAGGGATGGCGATTATTTCTACTGTTATTCCTGCCTTTTTGATCTCGGCGGGTATCAAGCGAATTGGCGCAAGCGATGCCTCTATAGTGGCAAGCGTAGGTCCTATAGCGACCATTATTATGGCGTATATGTTCTTAAACGAAACCTTGTCTGTTACCCAGTTACTGGGCACAGCATTGGTACTCGGAGGAGTATTGCTTATTTCGCTTAAAAAGGGGAAAAGAAAAGATTAAATAATTGAAATAGTTCACGGTGTTCAGCCCAATACTGGCATAGCTCCGCTGAGCACCGATATACATCGGTATCTAAGGACTCGCAAGCTCGGTTCCTTAACAAAGTCATTGGCTTTTAGTTGAACCCGTGGAATATTGCTATTCACACTTAATTTTTAGCAAAACATTTTTATATATCGCTAATTATAGATATGTTTACGTATGGATTTAAAGTTAGCCACAGAAATAGGTAAATGTTTGTCAAACCAAACCAGGGTAAAAATTATGGAATGGTTGAAAGAACCTGCGCTTAACTTTTATCCTGATGAACCTCTCAAGCACGCTCAAGATGGGGTTTGTGTTACTTATATTCAAGAAAAAGCCCAGCTTTCTCAGTCCACAATTTCAACATATTTGACCAACATGGAAAAGTGTGGTCTGTTGATTATAACTAGGCATGGAAAATGGTCATACTTCAAAAGAAATGAAGATACCATTGCTAATTACTGTAAGTTTATAAGTAATCAATAATTTTTTTTCATTAACACATCTATATAACTGAATATATCAATATGATTGAGTTAAAAATAATCAACCCAATAGATCATTTTGCTAAAGTAAAAGATTTGCTGATGCAGCTCAACCCAAACAAGCAAGCAGCATACATAGAAGAAACCCTCAAAAAGATGGTGATGCTCGATAATTATACTTGTTTTGGTTTGTACCAGGCAGGCGAGCTGTTGGGTATATCCAGCGGCTGGACTACCGTAAGAATTTATTGTGGTAAGCATTTAGAACTTGACAATGTAATCATTGACAACAGGCTGCAATCCAAAGGATTGGGTAAGCAGTTTTTTAGTAAGATTGAGGACTGGGCATTACAAAATGGTTATGATGCAGTAGGCTTAACTACGTACTTATCTAATGCGCGCTCACATAAGTTTTACTTTAACCAAGGCTACAATATTTTAGGTTTTCACTTTCAAAAAACCAACTAATCTATGCTCAAAACTACCCCTAAAAAAGAAAGGAATCACTTGGCAAAGGAAGGAAGTCACCTTCTAATTAACAAACTCATATTCTACTGAAAATAAATGCATTATGAATTTATGGTCTGTAAACCGAATCTCAACGTGGTTAAACAAGGTGTACCTGATAGAGGTGATGCCAACATCCCACTTGCGAGCCTGTTGGGGCTTTTAATAATGAAAATTTTAAAGGCTTAGTTTAACCCCCAACACCAATACATCGTCTATCTGCGGGAAATCTTGCTGCCACTGGCTAAAAGTAATGCCTAAGGTTTCTTTTTGGGCATGCATAGGCAACTCATGTATTTGGTATAACAAGTCCCAAAAGCGTTGTCGTAAAAACTTCTTCCCTTTGGAGCCACCAAACTGGTCTTGATAACCATCTGAAAACATATAAAAAGTAGTGGGTTGCGAGATATCAATGATCTGTTTGCCATATTTAGGGTTGCTCACGATTTGGCTTCTGCCAATGGGGTAAGTATTGCCTCTAACCACCGTCATTTCACCATTTTGTATATACAACAAAGGATGATTTGCCCCAGCAAACTCCATTATTTGGCGAGCTTCGTCTACCACTACCAGTCCAATATCCATTCCGTCATCGTTTTGGGTAGACTCTTGCTTAAGGGCCATTTTTACCCCTCGATGCAACTGATTGAGAATACTATCGGCACTGACTATTTGGTTCGCTTTGACAATGTTGTTGAGCAAGTCGTTGCCAATCAAACTCATAAAAGCACCCGGAACCCCATGCCCGGTACAATCTACCACCGCCATAATATGTTTGATACTTTCGTTGGTTGTAACAGATGTAAACCAGTAAAAGTCTCCTGATACAATCTCGCGAGGCCGCCAAAAGATAAAATGCTGGGGAAAAGCCTTGCGGATGTTGGTACTAAGGGGCAACATAGCCTTCTGAATACGATATGCATAAGCAATACTCGCTGTAATGTCGTTGTTTTGACGTTTTATCTCTTCAAAAGCATCTTTTAACTCATAGGTTTTCAGTTCTAAAGATTCGTTTTGGGCAGTAATTTCCTCATTTTTTTGATTTACCTCTTGGTTCAACTCTATCAGGTTATCACGCTGGGCTTCTATTTCTCGTTTTTGTTCTCTTACTTCCTCAGTTCTTCTGTCAACCATGCGTACCAATTGATCATTGCGTTTACGCAGGCGTTTGGTATTGGTTCGGGCTATCAAAACAACCAACCCTATAGACAATACTACATAAAGTGTATAAGCTAGTTTGGTACGGTACCAGGGAGGCAGTATAATAAAACGATAACTGGCTTCTTTACCGATTACATCATATATATTGCGGGCTCTTACCCTGAAGGTGTACTCTCCCTCTGGCAAATAATTATACTCTTTGTAATTATTTTTGCTCCACTGGCTCCACTCCTGGTCAAAGCCCTCTAAGAAATACTGAAACTTTATTTTATCACTTTCCTGAAAAAAAGTAGCCGCATACTTAAACCGTAAGGCATTGAAAGTGTGGCCAATGCTCCGTACCTTGGCTGGCAACCTCATGTCTCCACCTCCATACAACAGAGAATCTTCGGGTACAGTGAGCTTGACATTGCACAAAAGGGTATTGAATTTTTGATAGTAATTTTTGGGTAGGGTAGCGTCATAATGCGCCAAGCCGTCTTTAATCAAAAAGAAAATTTCGTGCTCCCTCACTGGTTCTATCACAGGGCCTAGTGCATCTATAATCAAGGGAGACAAAGGGGCAAATGGGTGCCTGATTACCTTAAACCCCTTCCTTTGTTTCTTCATTACCAGGCATTCGAGGGGGGCATTTTTAAGCATATTATTGCTCACCAACATATATACGTTTCCTTTAGCATCTTCTTTGATAAAATATACCTGTTTGGAACTACCCTCAATATAGTCGTTCCAAGTCTCGTAAGGCTCAAACTTATCGTTTTTATACTTATAAACACCTTTTTTTGTAGCCACCAGCATCTTGCCATTTATCTTAAACACTCGGTTACTGTTGGCAAATGGCAAGCCGTCTGCCACACCATAAGTCCTTACTTTTGTTACTCGTGTCAGGTCATCATTCAATGTAAGGCGATGCACTCCATCACTATAAGAATTACTTACCCATATTTCCCTTTTTTTACCCTGTATCACCCAACGGCAATCTTGTTGAAACCCAGTAAGAAAATGCTTGAACTCCAGCGTTTTGGCATCTAACAAAGCCAACCCTGTGTTGCTGGTACCTGCCAAAAGATGCGTACTGTCTGCCAAAGCAATTACTTGCCAATAGTTAGCCTTGGGCACAGCCAACTTCCGCTTTACCTTATTTTTATCTATCAACCATATATATCCATTACTGGAGGCAACTACCCCTTGCGGAACTTTTGTAAAGCTC
This sequence comes from Microscilla marina ATCC 23134, assembly GCF_000169175.1. Taxonomy (NCBI): domain Bacteria; kingdom Pseudomonadati; phylum Bacteroidota; class Cytophagia; order Cytophagales; family Microscillaceae; genus Microscilla; species Microscilla marina. Next base: position 351,934 of record NZ_AAWS01000002.1, on the reverse strand, counting down.
CATACTTGATCTTGGGTAGACGGTAGCAACGAAAAACTCAGCGTTGGTTTCCAAGGGGCACAATAAACACCTTGGGACGAACCCAAATAAAGATGTTTGTCATAAAAAGCACTGTTATATATCACCCCGCTGATGCCGTGATTTTGATAAAAATAACTGATAGGCGAGGCTATTTCAATCCGGCTAATGCCGTTTTCCAGTCCTGTCCACAAGCTGTGTTCTCTGTCAAGATACAGGCTAAGCACTATATTTGCCTGCAAGCCTTTGCCCTTATTTATGTGCTGCAATACTTTGCCTTGCTTATCTAAAATAATGACCCCTGACAATAACGTACCAATGGCAAAATAATTGGTGCCTATACGCAACCCACAATAAGTGGTGTTATTTTTCTTCTTATTCAGCTCTTCTGAGTCGGTTAACCAAGGTTCAAATGTTTTACCATTGTAAATAAAAACACCTTGAGTACGGGTCACAAACAACAAGTGATCATCGTCGTAAGGCAGTACCACATACACACGATTATTGGCAAACCGCTCCCCTCCTTCAATCAACTGCATCCGCTTATTTTTCAGTACAAGCATACCCACTCCAGGTTCGCTTACCAACATTTGGCGATTGACATAAAAGCTTCGGTGAAAATTTTTCTTGGTGGGAAAATATACTTCTATTTTTTTTTGCTTATTGAGCACATATATTTTGTGGGTAGTCTGAAAAACCACCCCCAGGTGCGTATTAAACACCTTCCATACATCATTGAAAGACCGATGTTTGAGGGGGACTTTATCCAACAAAGAGACGTAACAGGTACGCCCTAACGAATCAGCACCAATGTAACCAAACTCGCCCTGTCCACCTACATAAATGCGCCCCTTTTCGTCTATTGTCATAGTTCTCACTATCGAGTAGTTGGGCAACTTTAGTAAACTCCAGTGAAAGCCATCGTATTCAATAATGCCAGTATTATTGCCTATATACATCACCCCTCTGGCATCTTGTTGCATTGTCCATACCTGCCCATCTGTTTGGTATCCGTCTGGCGCATAGTTGAACACCAAAGGGTCCCCCTTCGTTTTTATTTTTACCTGTCCAATTGCATTTGTATGTACTATCCAAAGGAATGGCAACCATAAAAGCCATTTTTTCATCTGTTTGCCTATTTGTCAAAAGGGTCTTCGTATATTGCATTTTGCAAACCATCAATATAATGATATGCCGATAAACGATCAAATAAATAACTAAGTAAGTCTAGGATGTTTTCATAGTCGTTGGCTTTTACCAGTGCACTGGGGATTCAATAAATGCGCTATTTATTCGAGGGTATTTTGTTTGCTGACGCACTTCAAAAAGTGCGCATAGCCAAAGCTACGCAAACTTTTTTAAGTAAAGTCAGCGGGCTAAAGGCTCCGAAGAACCGAGCCTACAGCTATACTGTGGCGAGCTCTGCGAAGCTAATATGGTAGGAATTTAGTCCCTAGTGCACTAGTTACTTAGTAAAGCTACAAAACTCACCTGGCACATAGAACATTACTCTCTGGAACACTTTATTTTTTCCCGTCACTTAAATAAAGTAGCTGCTGAGGCGAAAAAAAACACTTTTTAAACATAGATGCCCTGCTGCTTCTTGCCACTCAACAAAAGCAACAATTCTTGCACACATTCAAAAAACAGCGACGAGTTCAATGTTTTATTTGATTAAGTTAACTGAACCAGACTATTTTCATATATTTTTTCTAAATCCGATCATTTACACTATTTTGGCGGCTGTTTAAAAAAACAAACAGTCTCCCATAGATTTATGAAGCAGTTAGAAGCTCTATTAAAACAATTTAGCGGCATTGTTACCACTCCCCTCCCTTTTATTTTGATTGGTGGCGGTTTACTCCTATTGTTATACTCCCGTTTTATGCCTTTCAAGTACTTTCGTCACGCCTACAATATATTGCGGGGCAAATATGACGACGTTAACGATCCCGGAGACATTAACCACTACGAAGCCCTTGCCAGTGCCCTGGCAGCTACTGTAGGAGTAGGTAATATTGGAGGGGTAGCCGTAGCAATTGTTACAGGAGGACCAGGTGCTGTATTTTGGATGTGGCTCAGTGCTTTTGTAGGCATTGCCACCAAGTTTTTTACTTGTACACTTGCCATTATGTACCGGGGCAAAGACTCGATAGGGCATGTACAGGGAGGGCCTATGTATGCCATTACCGAGGGAATGGGTAAACACTGGAAGCCCTTGGCTACTTTTTTTTGTATCACGGGAATATTTGGTGCTATGCCCCTGTTTCAGGCAAACCAGCTCACCGAAGTAATCAGAAATGTAGTGCTTGCTCCCAGCGGTTTGGTAGGCAAAGATCCTTTGTTGGCCAACGTACTCATTGGGCTAGTGATTGTAACACTGGTATCTACAGTTATCTTCGGTGGTATCCAGCGCATTGGCAAGGTGGCCTCTAAGATGGTTCCGTTGATGGTAGCGATGTACATTGCCTCAGTGCTTTTTATACTGATTACCCATATCCAAGATGTGGTGCCTAGCCTGGTACTCATTGTAACTGATGCTTTTACCGGAGAAGCCATGCTAGGAGGTGCCTTAGGTGCTTTGATTGTAACTGGTGTACGCCGGGCGGCTTTCTCTAACGAAGCAGGCATAGGTACTGCCCCTATGATGCACGGAGCTGCCAAAACCAAAGAACCAGTACGCGAAGGTTTGGTGGCTATGTTAGGCCCTGTAATAGATACCTTGGTGGTGTGTACAATGACTGCCCTGGCAATTATTGTAACGGGAGTGTGGCAACCACAAATAGACCAGAATAAAAACGTGATTGTAATGTTGGATGCCCAAAAAGTAACCCTCAAGGATAACAGCAAGGCTATTCAGATAGAAGTAATGGCAAAGGTAAACCCGCTCAAAGACGCCAAGCCTGTGACTGTGTCGAACAATGCCAAAGACCTGCCTGTACAAGTAAATGCTACCTTAAAAATAGAGAAAAAAAAGACCCTCAACCATATTGACCTGTCTGCCCAGTTGCTCAATAACCCCGAAGGTTTACCTATAAAAATGGTTACTTACAATAAACCAAACTACATACCACTGGTTGTGTCGCAAAAAACAGATGCTGTAGGCAAGGCCATTCCTAACCAATACATTATCAAAGAAAATCACGACTTGGGCGTTACCATCACCACTCGGGCATTTAGCAAGGCAATGCCTGGTTTTGGCGCGGGCTTATTGCTGATATGTATTTTGGTATTTGCCCTCAGCACCCTTTTCTCTTACTCTTATTACGGGGTAAAATGTACCTCGTTTTTGCTGGGAGCCAAGCGCCAAAATTGGTACAATTACCTTTATATTGGTTCTATCATGTATGGAGCCATAGCTTCTGCCGATGCCGCCGTAAACCTGATTGATGCCATGTACGCACTAATGGCGATTCCTACGATGTTTTCTACCATCTGGCTTGCGCCAAAAGTAAGGGACGCCTACAAAGACTACTTTAGACGAATGAAAGAAGAGTAAATGTAGCCTACCTATATGCCAGGCATTGATAAAATAACAAAAGCCCCCAATTGATTTGGTTCAATTGGGGGCTTGCTGGTTAACCTTGTTTCGTTATTTACTCTTTTGCTTTTCAAACTTGGTTTTATAGAGGGTAGGCGAATGTGCCCAAACAAGTCTCCCTGTGGTAAGGTCAAGTCCTACTGCCACCTCTACATAGCGAGACCTCCTTTTTTCTTTTACTCTTATGTGTATACTACTCATCCCTAGGGTGTTTTTATATTGGGCAAAATACACATTTGGCTTATGCGAGTTCATCAAGTGGAGCACCAAAGGGTTGTTTACCTCTTCAGGTCCTTTATCCCAAAGTACACTACCAGCTTTGTCTACACAAGACAACCGATACTTTCCGTTGGTGCCTACTTCAGTTTTATAGCGTATCACTGCGAGGTCATCATTTCCGTATACCAGTTTAGGCATTAAAAAATAACTGGCTTTGTCTAAAGGAGTCATCACTTTGACCCTTCCACTGTTTAGTTTTTTCTGTAAATGGGCAGGCCAAATACTATTCATACGTTTTTGACGGTAACCCTGCATTTTTTCTTGTACTTCCAACAATACCACTTTACGCTCTTTATTGTTGCTTTGCCTGGGCACCTGCCACCACCTTTTTATCCTATTAAACCTGGCTCGTCTTAACTCATAATACTGTGGCTGGTTTAACACCTTTTTGCTTTCAAGGTTCAACCAATACCTCAGCCCCTGTTTGGTGGTTACTTCCAACCAACCAGACCTATCTAACCTCACCTTACTTATTCCCCCGTTGAGCTCTTTGAAACTCTTAGCAAGCATTTCTTTGCTATTGGTGATTTTGCCAGTACGCAAATGGCGGGCTACAAAAATCCCTTTAATACCGTTAATATAGTAAAAGCTATCTCCAAGCTGTCGGCAGTTACGCCACAACTGATTTCCCCTAACACCTTTGCGTGGAGGAATAGCTACTTCTCTTAATATTTTCTTGGTAGTAGCATCGGCTATAGTCAATTTTATATCTCGATAATAAGGCTTCTTTCGGTGTTTTTCACTGGTTATTTGCCATATTACCAGTCCATCCTTGGTAGCTCCTACCCTATACTGTTGAATTTTGGCAGGTGGGTAAAACACGTTTTTCATTCCCACAAAAACACCAATCGTCATTACTATAAACACTGTTATTGGAGTTAGGTAAGTACGTAAAGAAGTTGTTTTTTTATGGTGAGAATTACGGGAATTGTTTTGTTGGCTTACGCTATTCTTCTTGGTAGGTTTGTGCTTCAGGGTACTTATTACCTTATAAGCTGCCTTGTAGTCAGGCGCCACCTCTATACACTGGTTGGCATACTGTAAGGCTTTTTCTTTGTCTGCTTTTTTTCCGTGGTTTTTCCATTTTTCCAAATAGGCTTTTGCCAAACCATACAAACCTTTGGGGTGGTTGGGAGAAAGTAAAAGCAACTGTTCAAACTCGCCAATTGCTTCAGCATAGTTACCAAAGTTCAAGTGGGTAGTACCACGTGTCAGGTAATCTTCACGCGCCTGAGCAATCTCCTCAATGTTGAGTCCCAGGTCTTGTACAATTTCATTTAAGTCTGTTTCACTTAGTTGGTTTTCTTTTTTTGAGTTCAGCACCTCCTGTGCTTTTCGCAGATACTTCTGTAAATCTTCTTCAGAATAAGCCATGAGTAATGATCAAGGTATGGTTAAATATTAAGCAACTAAGCATACATATACGCTTTAAGCAAAGAGTTTCAGCAAGCTCACTATGAGTCACTTAGCTGTATTTGTAGCCCCAGTAGACATCCATATTTGATGACTTAAGCTAACTTAGCTGACAAACATACATATTCGTGAATTGAAAGGCAAACCTAAGCACCAAGCCTTACACCAATCACCAAAATATCATCTATTTGTCGTTCGTGTTGCATCCAATCAGCCAATACCTCTTCCAATGCTTGCTTTTGCTCAGCTATGGGACGTTGGTGAATACTAAGCAGCAACTCCCGAAACCGGGTAATCATAAATTGACGAGAGTTTTCGCCTCCGAACTGGTCTTGATAACCATCCGAAAACAAATAAAAAGTGGTGAGATGCTCCAGGTTGATCAAGTGCCGGGTAAAATGTTTTTTACGCTTTAGTTTGATTCCCCCAATAGGCATATTATCACCCTTGATCTGAAACAATTCGTTGTGTTGTATATAAACCAAAGGGCTGCGTGCTCCGGCAAACTCCATTGTGTGGCTTTGTTTATGAATCGCCACCAGCCCCATTTCCATACCATCGGTGTTGTGCGTATCTTTTTGTTTAAGTGCCTTTCTTATATTTACATTCATTGCATCCAACACTTGGTCTACCTGAGTAATATGATAATCGCTGATGATTTTATGCAATAGCTCATTGCCAATCATGCTCATAAATGCCCCTGGCACCCCGTGTCCGGTACAGTCTATAGCTGCAATAAAAATTTTGTCTTCAGTTTCCTTAAACCAATAAAAATCACCGCTTACTATATCGCGGGGTTGAAACAATATAAAAGATTGAGGGAGTCTTTGACGAATATTGTCTAATGGGGGCAATATTGCTTGTTGGATGCGTTGGGCGTAATTGATGCTGGCGAGTATCTCTTTGTTCTTTTTAGAAATAGCATCGTGTGCGTGCTTTAGTTCCACGTGTTTCAGGCGGTGAATTTCTTTTTCTCGTGCCACTTTTTCCGACGTAAACTTGGCCTCTAACATATTCAGGTTACTACTGGTTTCTCCTCCAGCTATTTCTGAATGTATTTGGTAAAAAAGTTCGATGTGATAATAAGCCTCCTTGTAGTTTTGTTGTGATTTGTAAAGCTCTGCAATTTTTTTATGACATTTGTATAACTTGGCGCGGGTGTTGGTCTCAGTTGCAATCTCTAGTGCCTTTTGCAGGCAATCCATTGCTTCGTAAGGCTGATTTTGCTGTACTTTCACGTCAGAAATGGCCATTAAGCAACTCACCATTGCTGGTTTAAACTGGTATTTTTCTCTTATTTGATAACTTTCACAAAATGCGTCTTCTGCTTCTTCAAACTTACTTTCTTCAAACAATAAGTGTCCCATCTCATAATGTACCTGAGCAATTTGCATCCACTGGTTATATAAGGTACTTACTTGCTCAGCTTTGTGTAGGTAATACCAGGTTTGGGTAGTATCACTTTTGGCACGGTATACAGTGCTCAGACCCAGCAAACACCAACTTTCGGCGTCAACATTGTAAGGTTCACAACAGTTGAATATTTCAAGTGCCCGTCCATAACACCTGAGAGATTTATCATAATTTTTGAGGTCATAATTAAAAACTCCCAATGCCCAGTAAGCCCAACCTTGAGGTTTGGTCATTTTCTTTGCTTCAAGCAACTGTATCCCATCATACACTATACCCATTGCCCGCTCGTATTTACCTTCGCTCCACCAAATCATTGCCTTCATCATCGTCACCTCACCCCATTGGTCATAATAGGCAATCTTATCCATCAATTGTTTGCATTGGTTAAGTTCTTTTAGCGCAAGCGAAACTTGAGACAAATGCCAATGGTGATAACCTATATTTTTGAGACAGCGTACCTCTCCCTCCCGAAAACCTAGATCTTTAGACAGTTGATACCCTTTTTGCGCCCATTTATACGAAGCATCAGGATAAGCGTTCCTATGATAATCGCAAAATTCACAAATTGCTTCTATTTTTTCACGCTTGTCAGCAATGATATCAAAATCTGGTATGTTATCCATTAAAAGAGGTGTGTCCATAGGGCCATTGTCAGGTATAGTTTACGATTTATAAGTTGGCTTGCCGCAATGTGTGACATAGACAAACCCTTATTTTTTGGGTAAGGGAAAGGAATGGCAGCAATAAAAAGCACAGCAAATTGCTCCCTTACAGTTTTGTAAGCAGGTGTTGATTGTGTATGTATTTAGGGCTTGTTTAAAGTTCGCCTAATAGGCACTTTACGCAATTTTTGCCCTCAGGTGTGTTAAATGTAAACACTTTAAACAAGCTCTTAGTCCTTCATTTGTATTTACGGAGAAATAATACTTTTGGTGTCTTTTTGTACTACAAACTTACACGAGCACCAAACAATAAATAATTACCGAAACAAACTTGTTTTTGAGGTACAAGTAAAAAGGGGTGTTTTGAGTAACAACGTAACTTAGGGGCTCCCTCAAAACAAAAACAGGCCTAATGACGGCAAGAATAAGTACCAGGTCATAATTAAAACATACCCTAATTGCTATATGTAATGGGTTTGTTATGAGTAGCTTATAGCCAATTGCACCCATATGCACTGATACCCACAGACTTACTACTGCTGAATTGGTGAAAAATAAAGCCTTTTGTAAGATGACCGATTATCATTCAATAATATAAGTTGTATATTGAGCTACTTCAAATACAATTTACCCCAGGAATAGAAATAATGTTAAAAAAATTTTTTAGTAAAAAAAGTAAAACCAACCCGGTAGCTCCTCCTAACCCTTTGTTTGACCTGTTTCCGTTGAGCGAAACAAATCGTCAAAGAATCACTACGTTTGTAAAAGAAATGTTTGAGCGCATGTTTGACGAAGAAAATATACGTCAAATGACCAACTTTACACTTGAATACCCAGTAGGGACAGGCAAAGTAGCAAAACTATTGTTTGACGATATGGGCTGGCAGCAAGAACAAAAAGAAGGAGAGTTGGTATTGGTTTGTAAGCAAACCGGAGGGTATTTTCACGCCACAGCCATACAAGTGCAAAACAAACTAAAACATGGGCAAACTACCCTGCCTGTGTACCGTCAATGGCTCACCAAACAATACATAGACTTTGGAGGAGGGGTAGTATTATGTGAACATTTCAGTAATATAAATGGAGTAGAAGGCTTTGAGTCTATTTCGAAAATACCCAAGCCTGACAGTGCTCAGGGCGTAGATTATATATATTTTTTAAACATCCCTAATTTTAAAGATAATATACTTTATCAAATATCAATCAAGATGTTTGAACAAGGCACCAAGGGGTTGCGAGACAACCTATTGATGCGCCCATTGATGGACATAGCCGAGATGACAAATTCCGAAGAGTTTATGAAACATTATTTTCGTGACCCCTACGACCATACCAATCGGCAAGGCTTGCCTATGAACGTGTCGGAAAAAGAAGTATTTGATCACCTTTACCCTTTTCACCCTTTATCCATCATTCGTCAAGTCATTCGCAAACGATTGATGGATAGCCTGAAGTGGGAGTCATAATATACAGTTCCATCCTGCTATTGTGGAGGGTGATATTATTTATTACCAAGTACTTAATGGTAAAACTACAAGGCAACGGGTAGTCCAAAACTTGCCCACACTTTATAGTTTTACCGTTCTACCTCCCGCGAAGGTCTTACCGCAGGGTGACCTGAACAATGCCCACCCAAGACTTGAAAAAACGATTGTTGTGCAGGATTTTGGGCTTAAGTTGCCTTCGAGAACCTGGCAGGTTGCCCTACCTCCCGCGAAGGTCTTACCGCAGGGCGACCTGAGCAATGCTCACCCAAGGCTTGAAAAAACGATTGTTGTACAGGATTTTGGGCTTAAGTTGCCTTCGAGAACTTTCTACCCTTTTTTAAGCCTTCCGCAGGAGACTTAAAAGCTTGAATATACAGAAGTTTGAAAACTTCTTTGCGCAACAAAATAGGTCTACGATAAGAGTTTCACCTGTTTCAAAGCTGCTAGACACAACTTGAAATAGTAGCTTTAAGCAAGTACTTAATGGTAAAACTACAAGGCAACAGGTAATCCAAAACTTGCCCATGCTTGATAGTTTTACCGTTATATTTTTATGGCAGGGCTTGTTCAAAGTCTGCAATCAAATCTTCAGTCGCCTCTATGCCTACCGATATTCTCAACAATGAATCGCTTATGCCCAGGTTTTGCCGTTGTTCTGCCGAAATTTTGGCGTGCGATGTAGTGGCTGGTTCACAAATGGAAGTTTCTACACCTCCCAGGCTCATTGCTGGCGTGACTATTTTCAGCTTGCGCAAAAACTGACGGGTTTCGTCTGCGTTGCCGTGCAACTCTACTGCCAGCATTGCCCCATAGCCTTCCATTTGACGCTTGGCTATATCGTGTTGAGGGTGGCTCTCAAGCCCAGGATAGTGTACTTTTTTTACCTTAGGGTGTTTTTCCATAAACTCTGCCAGCTTTTGAGCATTGTAAGTTTGCTGGCGCACTCTCAAGGCAAGTGTTTTAAGGCTACGCTCAAGCAAATAGCAGGTCTGCGCATTGAGATTCCCCCCAAAATGAGTAGCAGTTGACTTAATTTGTGCCACTAAACCTTTAGAGCCAATAATAGCCCCACAGCTCAAGTCGCTATGCCCCCCCAAATACTTAGTACCGCTATGCATGACCAGGTCGATGCCCATAGGAATAGGGTTTTGGTTGATAGGGCTGGCAAAAGTATTGTCAATCATTGTAAGTACCCCGTATTGCTTGGCCAAAGCCACTATTTTTTCTATGTCAGTAAGGCGTAACAAAGGGTTGGAAGGGGTTTCTATATAAATAAGTTTGGTATTGAACTGAATGGCTTCCTCAAACATTTCTATGTTGGTGGCGTCGCCAAAAGAGTATTCAATGCCAAAACGAGGAAAATCAGTGGTTATAAAGCGCTGAGTACCCCCATACAAGTCGGCTTGAAATAATACGTGGTCTTCTTTTTTGAGCAAAGCCAGCAATGTAGTACTAATGGCTGCCATTCCAGAACCAAATATGATCCCATCTTCACCCGATTCCAACGCGGCGAGTTTTTTTACAACACTTTCTTGATTAGGCGTGTTAAAATAGCGTGGGTAAGTACGAGCATCCGTATCCAGATACTCAAACGAACTGGAAGTATATATAGGAGAGTTAATACCAGGTTGTGCTTGGTCGTGGTATGTGCCAGTATGCACACACAAAGTATCTTTAGCGATTTCAGAGGCCATAAGATTTGTTTTTATAAGTAATAGTTTGAAATTATCGTTGGTAAGCGCCTGTTTAAAGCTTTGCCGTCAGAGTTGAAAAATGCCATTTTTTTGTGTCAGCGGGTTACACTGAACTGGCAGGCAAGCAAGTAACTAAACGGCATAAATTTAAAAGTTACGCTAATTTGTAGGAAGGGAATCTCAAAAAACGTGCAGTATTATGTAAGTCACAGGGAGGGGAAAAACACCAGAGAGCAAGCAAAGAAGCTTTATTTAGAATAAGCAAAATAAAAAAGGGGTGTAAGCCAGAGTTGCCTACCAAAGTTACTACCTGGTGTGGTATAAAAGCAAATATTATGATTCATTGTGTGTCAGTCAAAAAAAGTGAGAATTTATATTTATGCAACGGCCACTTTGCCTACTTGATTTTCCCACCAAAGCAATTCTACTTGAAAAGTACTGGTATATAATATCAGGTAAAAACCTATTTGCATGTCTAAACCAACCCCCACTTTTAACCCTTCATTTTTTTTGTCAAGGTATAGCTGTTTTAATTCAGGTGGTAACTGCCCCAAGGTTCTTTGTATGATTATATCAGGCAAAATATTCTCAGTAAGTGCGTAACGTGTGATGTTTTTTACTTTCATAGTGTCTAAAAATTGGTTAAATTGGTGTCTGCTCATATCATTTGGAACGCCCCCCATGTTTCCTTTGTTTGCCCGTAGATACTCAAAAAACGATAAGTATATCTACCCACGCAAGCGTTTTTCAAGCTTACTTGTTTCCGCAAAAACTAAAATAAAATACTGATTATCAACATATTGACAGTAAGTAAAACACGCAACAGTTTCACTTGCTCAGGTAGTGCAGAATGAGCTCATGTATAAAGATGTACATACATACTATTACTATTTTTAGCTTCAAACAGAGGTGGTTTGTTTTTTTTGAAAAAAAAGTAGAGATTTTGACAAAAACACTTTATCACCTTATTTATAATTATTACTTTTATAATACTTGTTGTCTGGCATTACATCACAATGTAGGGCTATTTACTTACTTATTTTATCACTAAACATTAGAGCTATCAAAAGAATAAATTTTATACTGGACAAAATAGAGTCTTTTTCTGCCATTGGACCATCTCCAGAAGGAGCAGTAGGTAAGCTGGAAGGTTTAATGGATGACTTTATCATTACCAATGGAGTGCAGGTAGTTGCTATCAGCCACAATGTAGTTACTCATACCAAAGAGGGCAAAGAGCAGTTTGTAGCTACTGCAATGCTGGTATACAAAGATGACATTACATAGCAACAATGCTTGCTATGTATTTGGCAAGCATTGCTACTCACTTAGGTGGCGCATAGCCGTAAATATTTTTTGCATATCTTTTTCGGCTTCTAGTTGAGCCTCATCGCCCCACCAGTCATTTTCATCCTCATCTTCATCGTCTTCATCCTCTGTATTAGGATTACTATAGATGATATTCAAAGATCTTTTACCAAAAAATATAGAGAATTTACACAACTTGGTACCATCATGAGGCTCTTCTATTACCAGGTTATACACCGTTTTGAGGTCTATAATCATCGTAGAAGTATAAGTTCCCCGTCGGTTTATTACAATACGCAACCACCTGCCCGCAAGAATTTTTAACTCTCTGATATTTTTTCGTAATTCTTCCATCATAAAAACTTGTTTAATAAATCAATAGTCCATAGTATTTAGTCGATAGTCGATAGCTGATTCGAGTAAATGTTTATCTTGTTAAATGCTGTAAACCAGTATTTTATATTAGATTGCTTGCTCAATTTATTTTTAAAAGTGTGTCGGTTTTACGCCCAAACACCCAATTAAATAGTTTTTAAATTCGTAAATAACTGAGAACCAGCAAACAACTTTGACTAAAATCACTGCGGAGTATTGTAAATACAATGATATTAAAAAATATCAATACTTTATCAGCGCCTTCGTGTCATTTTTTTTAATACCCACTTTTTTTAGAAGTATTACTTTTCCGTCGTCATTATTTTTTTGCGGTGGGTGGCTCCCCAATTATAAAACTCTTGAATAATTTTACTTGATGACACTCCATAAGGCGTAATCTCATACTCTACCTTTACCGGGCGGGTATCCAATACATGCCTCTTAACCAACAAATTCATTTCCAACTCTTTGAGTTCTTTAGACAGCATACGAGCAGTAATGCCGGTTACATCGCGTTGTAGGTCTTTAAAGCCCCTTTTTTGATAATAGTACAAAACACTCAATATAGGTATTTTCCATTTACCACTAAATATATCCAATGCATCACGTATTGCCAGCAACTGTTGCCCACAACTTGTGGCAGTAGTAGTACATTTTTTTGAAGTCTCTTCCATTTGTTTGATTGTTTGAGGTGGTATACTGGAGTATACCACTATATTTTGTATACTCACTTTCAAATATAAACCACCTGACGTACTTTTGCAACATTAAAAGTTACAAATTATTATTTTTTAATATTATGAAAGCACTACAACTTACTCAATACGGAGCCATAGACAAAAGCATTGCCTTTGCTGAAATTGCCGTACCACAACCTAAAAGTAATCAGGTATTAATTAAGGTACACTCTGCCGCAATCAACCCAATAGATTACCACCTCATAGAAGGTTCTGTGAAACAAGTGATTAAACTAGACTTTCCCACAACCCTTGGGCTTGACCTAAGTGGTACTGTTACAAAGGTGGGTACAGGTGTAACTAATTTTGCTGAAGGAGATGAAGTATACACCAGAGTACCTTCCGAAAGCCCAGGTACCTTTGCCGAATACATAGCAGTAGACAGCAATGTAGTGGCTAAAAAACCTCATAATATTGGTTTTGAAGCATCATCTTCCATCCCATTAGTAGGGCTTACTACTGTACAAGCATTAGCGCAGGCACAGATCAAAAGTGGAGATAAAATACTGATCCATGCAGGGTCAGGAGGCGTAGGCTCGTTTGCCATACAATATGCCAAAACCAAAGGAGCCTATGTATATACTACTACCAGCACCAAAAATGTGGATTGGGTAAAAAAATTAGGCGCTGATCGGGTAATTGACTATACAAAGGAAAACTACCTGGAGATAGTAAAAGACGCTGACATTGTGTACGACACTTTAGGCGATAAATATACCGAAGATGCCTTTCAGGTAATCAAGCAAGGAGGCAAGGTAATATCTATAGTAGGCAAAATAGATGACCAAACCGCCAAGGAGTTTGGGCTAAATTCATTCATTCGCTTTTTACTGGCACTCAAACGTCGTAAAATCACCAAACTCAGCCGAAAAAAGAAGGCATATTACCGCATGGTAATTATGCAGCCCAACGCCCAACAACTCAACGAAATATCAACCCTGGTAGAAAAAGAGGCAATCAAACCTGTGATTGACAAAGTTTTTAGTTTTGACCAGGCTAAAGAAGCTTTACTTTATCAGAAATCGGGACGGGCAAAAGGTAAAATTATCTTAAAAGTGCTATAAATTAGCTGATTTAGCGTACTTTTGCAGCCCCAATTACAAAAATTGGGGTTTTTGCTTTAAAAAAAATACAAATATGAGCCAGTTTTCACCTCAGCATTGCAACCTTAATATTCACTACAATTTGCCCAAAAAGGTATGGAATAAAATGCCTAAAGTATACAAACAACTCCCCGGCTGGAAAGGCTGGAGCAAAGAAGGGATTCCCCACTGGTTTGGCTACGATCACGACGAGGTCTCTATCAGTGCTTCGGTAGAACCCAGCGGGCTACAATTTAGTGGCAACCTGGACGCAGAAGTATTTGAGGTATGGATTGCTACTTTTAAACAAATTGCTACCAATGTATTGGGATTTGAAGTGGTAGAACCCGAACTGTAGACAAATTAGTGAGGCTAAGCGTAAACCCTAAAATCTCAACCCGTGAAATTTTTGCATGTACTTTTTCTTGCACTCAAACGATACCGGATTGCCATACAACATAAAATTACCCCGATAAGCCTGCTTGTCCTGAAAAACCGGAGGAAGCTGATCGGGCAGCTTCTGTATCTGATTATAAGAAAAGTCTACGTTGTTGAGCTTGAGCATACGGCTAAACCCTTGGGGCAAATGAGTGATTTGGTTATTGGTCACCCTTAGGTAATACAACTCACTTGCCTGACATAACTCACTGGGCAAAGCAGTAAGCTTATTATCGCTGATATTGAGGTTACGCAACTGTTTTATCTGAGGAATGACCTCTGGTAACTCCGTCAACTCATTGTTTGACAAGTCGATACTAAAGTAAGTCACCGACAAGTTGCTTAAACTATTGGGTAAAAAAGTAATTTGATTATTATTGAGTTTTATTTCATTCAAATAGCTACAATTGGCTATAGACTCAGGCAAAGTAGCGAGTTGATTGCCACTCAAATCTAATTTATAAATCTTTTTCCAGTGAAGCTCGTCGGGCAAAGCCTTGAGTCGATTATTTTTAAGGTTGATTCGGTTGAGGTTACGTAATTTACCCAAACTTGCGGGCAAATGCTTCAGGTGATTGGCAAAAAGTTGTACATCCTGCAGTTTGACAAGCTTGCCTATAGATTCGGGCAAATCACTGATTTGATTGTTGTTCAACAATAAGGTATGCAATTGAGACATTTGCTCAATCTCTGTTGACACCTTGGTAAGTTTACCATTTTGTATCGACAGTTTTTTGAGTTGGGGCAAACGGTAAAAATCAGGGGCTACCTGCTGCAAAGGATTTTTGTCCAGCACAAGTTCTTCGAGTTGGCTCAGTTGTGAAAAACCTCCCGACAAATGCGTCAATTGATTGTAAGACAGGTTGAGCTTTTTGAGTTTTTTGAGTGTATAAACCCCCTTGGGCACTGCAGTCAAGCTACAGTTTGCCAGCGAAAGTTCTTCTAAATGAGGAAGCTGGTTTAGTATCTCCAGTGCCTGACCAAAATCAAAGCTGGGATTATCTGTGAGCACTACCTTGCGTATGGTGCCAAGGTAAATCAATGATTTGGGCAACCGGGAGAAACTCACTCTGGACAAATTGACCCTTTCTTTCATATACACCCGATGTGCATTGCCCCCTGCCCAACTCACCCTTATGCGCATAATCATAAACTCGCCCGCATCCACTTCAGGATGATCCATCAAAGGATTCAGGTAATAACTTTCTACCTTTTGCCGGAGGGCAGTGTTCCAATGCTTGCGCACATGCTCCTGCAACTCGCTTGAAGCATACTTTTTAAACAGCCTACGGCTTTCTTTTCTCACCTCATTGTCAGGATAAAACAACGAAATAGCCATTAAATAAGTAGTAATTTGCTGGCTGGCTCCACCTCCTTCTATAATCTGCAGGGCAAGTCTAAAATTGTCTTCATCATTACTCATAAACAAGTCCAACACGTGGCGGCTCATCTCAGCCGCATTCCCTTCCATTAAATAAGGTTTATCTTGTGCCCATATAAAGTCTTTGAGATAATCTTCTAGTACAATGGCTATTGGCAAAGCAAATATTTGGGCTACTAAAGTTGGTTTCGTAAATCGCCCTATCACGGCGTGGGTTACCCTTGGGGTGATTTTGTTGCTTACTTGAATGCCGTATTCGACAAGCTTCTCTTTCAGTTCTTTTTGAGTAAAACCGCTTACTTTACCCGTCACAAAAAACACTGATCTCTCAGGTTTAAAGCTGCTTTTTTTTAAGTGGTTTTCCGCCCTTTGCAATAAACCCTCAAAATTGCCAGTGTATACTCCAAAAAAGAACATGCGACGCTCTTTTGGGTAGTTTTCGTTGCCGTATTGGGCAATAAACCGATTTGTTTTGTCAAAATAAGGCGAGTTACTCTCAATACGGGTATGCTCAAACAATCCCCACTCTAACGGAATCCCTCCTATGGGCTGTTCGTGGCGATACAAGTAGTTGATAGGATAATCTACCTGAATGGTTTGTAAATGGGCTAACAAAGACATGCTTGCAGGAAGCGGCGAATGATTCATTTTTACCCTCAACGTGGTCAAAGCAGGCATTTTAGCCAACACAGCAATCACTTCTGGCAAAGCTGTCAGTTCACAAGTAGTCAGGTCTACCTCTTCTACCTTGTCCAGTTGGGCAATGTTATCAGGCAATGCGTCCAGCTTTCTATGACCTATTTTTATCTTGTGCACGTGTTTCAACGCCCTCACCAAGTCAAAAGTATGCTCAAGGTCAAGCTGAGCGCATTTGCCAAAATCTAATACCCGCAAGCGGGCAAGTGTTGCCACTTCTTCAGGAAGCTGACACAATACCGCATTGCCCAGATGAAGCTCTTCCAGCTGGGTCAAGCGGGCGATTTCTTTAGGCAACTCCTGCAAGGCGTTTCCTACCCAAAGCGTACGTAGTTGCAGAAGTTGTCCTATGTCTCTGGGCAATTGGGCAATATTATTACCATTCAAACAAAGCTTTTCTAAGGAAGTGAGTTGAGTCAAAGTCCTGGGCAATTGAGTAAAAAGGGGATTCATATTACTCATATCCAAGGTTTTAAGTAGGGTAAGCTTATCCAATACTTCAGGCAAGTGGGTAAGCTTTGGACAATAGTGTATGTGCAAGCGCCGGAGGTTGTTGAGCTTGCCTATAGTAGCAGGCAGCTGCTGTAGCAAAGGCATGCGCTCTATAGTGAGCGACTCAATGTTATGGAGGTCACCCAATGTATCGGGCAAGGTAGTGGCATTGTTTACTTCACTGATTACCAAGCGTTTTAGTGAGGTTACTTTGCCCAACACTTCTAAGGCTTGTTGCCAGTCGAGCTCCATGTTGTACTGAACTTTAATTTCTTCTACTTGAGGTAAGTTGGCCAGAGTAGCAGGCAAACGAGTCAGCAAATTGCTTTGAATATTGAGCACACGCAACTGTTTCATCTCACTTACTTTGGGCGAAAGCTCTTGTAAATTATATTGACTCAGGTCGAGTTGGGTGAGCTGGGGCAACTGCGCCAGTTGAGCAAAAACCTTGTCCCAATTGAGCGAGCTATTCATTCGTAAATCTATGTTTTGCAATGCAGTGAGCCGACCAAAACTTTCGGGCAGTTGACGAATATGATTGGCACTGGCATCCAGGTTTTGCAGCTGGGTCAATTGAGTAAACTCTTCGGGAATCCGGGTGATCCCACAGCGCCGAATGTCTAAATACTCGAGTTGTTCAAGCTTGCCTATTTGGTAAAATTCTTTTTTTGAAAATGAGTTGCCTCTCAAAATCAATTTTTGGAGCTGGGGCAATGCGTATACCACCGATAAGTCACGAATATTGTTGGAGTGCACATTAAGGTAACAAAGGTGCTGGAGGTTTTCCAGTGCCTGGGGCAGTTCATCTAATGCATTGCTGTACAGTATCAACTGTTCAAGCGAAGCAAGCAACCCTATTTCGGGGGGCAAAGTACCCATACGCATGCCCGACAAGTCGAGGGCTTTGAGCTGAGGAAGGGTAGACAGCGTTTTTAAAGCCTGCTTTAAATGAAGCCCTGGGTTGTCGCTCAAATCTACCTCCAGGTAAGGGGCTTTTGCCAATGAGTTGATATTGGAGGGCAATCTTTGTAACCGTTTGCGCGAAAGCACCAGCCGCACGCGGGTTACCCCTTTGGCTATAGCCTTTATTGCCTGACTAATAGAAGTAAACTCTTGTACAGGGGTTTGAGCAGCGACAACGGGGAAGGTAAATGGTAATGTTTGAAAACCGTGGTAGTTGGATTTTCTCATGGTATTTTTGCAAAATAAAGGTCGTGGCTGTAAGGTAATAAATATAGTCAAAAGTTGAAAATCAATTCAAATGATGAACAGACTAAACACTCAGTGTTTTTCTTATTGGCAAACAAAATAAAACCAAACCATACACACTGCTTAACTGCTTGATACAATAAAAGGCGTTTTTTTATTTCCTAAGTTTATTATAACTTTATAAGTAATTGATAATCAAACCTTTTAACAAACAATGATGGCTACAAAAAAAACCAACGCCATGAGGCTGCTTGACAAACACAAAGCTGCTTATCAAACAGTAACCTATGAATACGACCCAGAAAACCTAGATGTGGCAAAAATAGCGGTCGATAATCAACTCGAACTCACCTCTATTTACAAAACATTGGTAGTAAAAGGAGATAAAACGGGCGTGTGGGTGGCGGTTGTACCTGGCAATAAAAACTTGTCGCTGAAAGCAATGGCACAGGCAAGCAATAACAAAAAAGTAGCAATGGTACCCGTAAAAGAAATACAAGGGTTAACTGGATACATCAGGGGTGGCTGCTCGCCTTTAGGAATGAAAAAAGACTATCCAGTGGTGATAGATACCAACGCGCAAGTGTTGCCCACTATTTTTGTAAATGCCGGACAAAGAGGGATTTTGGTAGGCACTTCGCCCATTGACTTACAAAAAATTACAGGGGCAGTATGGGCAGCCATAAGCGAGTAAACAGCACAGGCTATATGGGTACTCAATTGCGTTGAGTTTATTTTTGGTGTGCTGCCCAACACCAAAAATTTAGCATGGCAACTCACATATAAATGCAATTATTTATTTGAATAATCACCAAACAAGTGTTTTTTTTCGTATAATAGTACATAAGCCTTTTTTGGTAAAGGTTTACACTATTGAACACTATTTTTGAGGTCAAACTCAAAAATAAACCAGACCATTTAAATTAGTTGCTTATGTATTTAGTAAATTATGAAAGTTCGATACACACTGTAATTTTGAAATTAGACGGAATATTGTTTCCTGAAGAATATAAAACTGCCTGGCTAAGTGCTCTTGACCTAATGAATACCAAGCGTACCAACCGTTTTTTGATAGATGCCCGTAAACACAAAGCGATTTCGTTGGAAAACCAGTGTTGGTTTAAGAAAGAGTTTTTGGAAATAGCACATCGTAAAGCACAACAAATACCTGACTTACCCAAAGTGGCTCGTATCAACTCGCCCAACATAGATAACATTGAGGCAATGAAATCTATTAACCGCCAGATTGAAGAATCAAATTACTCTTTTGAATACCTTACATTTGACCAATATCAAGATGCTTTAGAGTGGTTGTTTGAAGAAAATACTGTTGCAGTATAAAGTATTGTTACTGCTTAATAAATAAAAGGGTGTATCACTTCGGCGATGCATCTTTTTTTATTTGGGTAAATCCAGCGTACATTGAGGCAAAAAAATCATTGATAAAAAACTTGTACAATGGACAAAAAACCAACCAACCAGATTGTTGAGCAAATATTAACCAATATAGCCCAATTGCTGCCTCAATACTTGCAAAACGAAGCCAACAACGCCGTTGCTGAAGGCAATGTGGGGATATGTCTCATTAGTGAAGAAGGACAAACTTATGGCAAAATGTATGGGAGCGATCAGGTTAAACAACGTTTTTTTTATCAGCTTGCCTGGCAAAAAGCCAGTCAAGTCTGGATCACTAAAGAAAACACGGGAGTGTTTGAACAAAAGGTTTTTAACGGAGAAATTAACGAGCGGAAGTTTGGCATCAAACGCCACGACTTTGTGGGTTGGGAAGGGGGGCAAACTATTTGGGTAAACAACCAGGCATTGGCAGTGGGCTTTAGTGGACTGAGGGCACAAGATGACTTGGATATTGTACGCAAAGCAGTAAAAATTTTGAAGGATTAGCAATTCGCCCAATATTTTTTTATAATTACACTTGCATACAGACATATACCTGAGTGTCTTATAAATGTTCAGGGATTATATTTTACGCTTTATATTAAGTTTATCAAAAAAAATGAAAAAATTCTCAACCTTAGGCACCATCCTAAACAAAAATCAGCAAAAAAACATTAAGGGAGGAGGCAACCCCTGCGATTCTTACTCAGGTCCTATATTTGTCACCTGTAAGCAATATGACGCTTTATCACCCCAACACAAAATGTGTGTGATGGTAAGCGTTGAATGCTTCCCTATGTAATTTTTTTTTAGTCAGAGAGGGAGCATTCCCTCCCTGATTTATTTTTGCCCTTGTAAGGAATGGTACCAAAATAAATTTACATTCTTAACCTCATCTTTTGAGGCTATACTTTGTTAAAAAATAGCCAAATAGCGATGCTATTAGCCGATTTTTTGCCTCGTCTAGCAGCAAAATATTTTATTAAACTATAGAATTTTATTTTTACACCATTCCTAAGTAATGAAACAAAAAAATAAATATGAAATCAGGGCTTTGTATACTCCTAAACATATCGCCTTATACGCGGCATTTAGCTCGTCAATAGCAAATGTAGCCCTCAAATCCCAGCAGTTGCTCCCTCCTTTTTCTTATGACCGCATGACTTGGGTTAAGCCTTCTTACCTTTGGATGATGTACCGTAGCGATTGGGCACAAAAAGATAATATGCAACGCATTTTGAGAATATGGATCAAAAGAATTGATTGGGAGTTGGCGCTTAAAGAGGCGATACTTACCACCCCTGAAGCACATGTGTATAATGATGCTAAAAAGTGGCGTAAACAATTGGACAAGGCTAGAGTAAGGGTGCAATGGGACCCCGAACGAGACATTCAAAACAAGCATTTAAGTTTTAAATCTATTCAAGTAGGCATTATGCCTTCACTGGCAGAAACTTATGCTAAAAAATGGATTGCAAAAATTGAAGATGTGACTCCGCTTACCCAGCATATTCGCTCTTTAGTTGTTGCCCAACAGTTTGAACAGGCTACCCAACTTCTCCCAAAAGAGCAAGCATATCCTGTAGAAGCTGAGCTTAAACGGATATTGGGCATAGGCTAAAATAAACCAAAAAAAAGGTCGTATTCATCTCTAAATACAACCTTGTTATTACTTCATTAATTTTAGCCCCCGCCTCGGGCAGTGTCTCCACGCCCGATCGAAACTTCGTGCTTTGCAAGCTTCAGAGAGGTTTCTCATTTTTTATAAGAAAGCCCTATATAAAAGCAGTCTTTTTTGGTCAAGCAATCAAAGGTTTACTTCCCGGCATCGCCAAATATCTCTTCCAGTTTTTTGTTCAGCTCTCCCCCTCTCAGGTTTTTGGCAACAATTCGCCCTTTTTTATCAATCAAAAAACTGGCAGGAATCGAACGCACATTGTAGTCATAGCCAGCTACAGAGTTCCAGCCTTGCAAATCAGACACTTGTGCCCACTCAAGGCCATCTTTTTTGATGGCTTTTAGCCAACGGTCTTTTTTATTGTCAAACGATACCCCATAAATAGCAAAACCTTTGTCTTTGTATTTGTTATAGTTGGCCACTACGTTAGGGTTCTCTTTGCGACAAGGTCCACACCAGGACGCCCAAAAATCAATCAATACATATTTACCTCTTAACGACGACAACTTCACTATTTTGCCGGCTGGATTTTGAAGCGCAATTTCGGGGGCTACCTGCCCAATGCTTACGCTTTTTAAAATTTTGTATTTTTCTTGTAAAGCTTTAGTCGCTGTCCATTTGGGGTGCGCTCTTCTAAACTTTCTGATGATTGACTTGATCAAGTCAAGGTCGCCGTCTTTCCAGTTGCGCGATGCCGCAAGTACTGCCAATGAAGTAGGCATGTTGTTTTTGACATATAAATTCAACTCAGCCATCATTTTGGCGTTGGCCGCCAGGTATTCAGCCATTACAGCATCTTGTCTCTTGGCAAAAGCCTTTTTCATTGCTTTTAATTTGGCCTGATCGGTTTCTTCTTTTTTGGCTTTGTTGTATGCCATATACTCCTGGCGAAACTTAGTCATGATACTCTTCATATATTTTTCGCTCAGCGCCCGTTGCTTGGCTGTATAGTCGATATAATCTTGAGTAGCCTGCGAACCTTTGACTGTTTGTATGCCTTTGTTATCAACATTGATCTCTATTTTGCCTGGTTTTTCTGCCACCAGCATTGCCCGACGACGTCTGCCGTATCCAAAACGGTATAACGAGGGTTCTTTAAAGGTCAATTCCTTCTCAAAAGTCCCGTCATTGTTAATTTTTAGGTTAACTTTTTTTGGAGCTCCTTTGCCATAAGGCATTTTCATAATATACCCTTTGCTGCCCGGTTTGTAGCCTTCAAACTTTCCACTCAACAACACATTGTCTTGAGCATAAGTAGTGAGTACAAACAAACAGGCGATGAAAGTTAAATAGGTTTTTTTCATAAAAATATGGTTATTTAAAAGTCTATATACAATGTATCCACAACTATGGATTAAATGCTTAAATTATTAAATATTTGGCAGTATTTCGTCTTTTGCCCATAAAAACCCCGCTTCATCTCTAAGTTTGGGCTTTGTCGTGTATATTTGAATCTTGTAAATCAACCCGTATTTATTTTATCAAATCATTGTTTAGATTCGCTTAAAAATGAAGGAATACACAAAATTATTTCTGCTAACCCTCCTTTTGGCAGGCATCACTACTCAGGCACAAACACAACATTCTACTCCTAAACTGGTAGTGGGCGTTATGGTAGACCAAATGCGCTACGACTACCTGTTTAGATACTATAACCAGTATGGCAAAAACGGTTTTAAGAAACTGATCAACAAAGGATTTTTGGCAAAAAATGCCCATTACAACTATACTCCTACCTATACTGGTCCTGGGCACGCTTCGGTATATACAGGCACTACGCCTGCCAATCATGGTATTATTGGCAATCGATGGTATACACGCGAAAAAAACCGCACGATTAACTGTGTAGAAGATAGCAGCGTAAAAACTGTAGGCAGCAATACCCGCCGTGGGGCAAATTCGCCTGTCAGCCTATTGGCAACAACCGTGGGCGATCAATTGCGTCTGGCATCTAACTGGCGGTCAAAGGTAGTCAGTGTATCTATCAAAAACCGAGGAGCCATTTTACCCGGAGGACGAACTGCCAACGCAGCTTACTGGTATGATTACTCTACGGGGCAATTTATCACTAGCAATTATTACATGAACAAGCTGCCCAATTGGGTAGAGAATTTCAACAAACAAGGACTTTCTGACAAGTTTTTAACTCAGACCTGGAGCCCCCTCAAACCCATTAGCCAGTATCGTGAAAGCTCTGGAGATAACACGCCTTATGAGCAAGTACTCAGGGGAAAAAAGGCTCCCACCTTTCCCTACAATTTTGCTGAACTAAAAAAAGTATACGCCAAGAAAAACGCCCAATACCATTTGGTGGTAGCATCGCCTTTTGGCAATACCCTGGTGCAAAAAATGGCCATCGAGGCAATCAATAAAGAAAAATTGGGGCAAGGCAAAGAAACTGACATGCTTGCCATCAGTTTTTCGTCTACCGATGTTACCGGACATGCCTTTGGACCTCGTTCAATAGAGGTGGAAGATATGTATTTGCGTTTAGACCGTGAAATTGCAGAGTTGATCACTCACCTCGACAAAAAAGTAGGGCAAGACAATTATGTACTTTTTCTGACGGCCGACCATGCAGTGGTAGATGTACCCCAGTATTTGCGAGATCACCGCATAGCAGGTGGTTATGCTCCTTTGCGTATTTATTTTTCTAAACTTAGAGACTATTTGACCAAAAAGTATGGCGTAGGTAAATGGATTTTGCATGCGGGCAACCAGGTATTTTTAAACCGTAAGCTCATCAAAGAAAGAAACATCAGTCTGGAAAAGGTACAAAGAGATGCAGCCCATTTTCTGTTGCAGTTTGAGGGTATTTACAAAACCTACACAGCTACCGATTTGCATCGGAATAATTACACCCACGGCATTGTAAGCAAATTACAGAAAGGGTATAACCAGAAGCGTTCAGGTGATGTGTTTTTTGTGCTTAATCCTGCCTGGTTGCCTGCTTGGTCGCCTACAGGTAGAATAAACAAACGCGCCAAACAGGGTACATCACACGGGTCGGGCTATAACTATGACACCCACGTGCCCATTATATTTTATGGTGCAGGTATAGACCACGGCAGTTCAGTGCGTCGTATTCATATCACAGACATCGCTCCTACCCTCGCTATGATGCTTCACTTGCAGTTGCCCAATGCTGCTACCGGGCAACCCATTGAGGAATTGTTTGATTAAAAAATCTGTGTGACAAATTAGTGCTCTGGGTACTAAATTCCTTTCACGTCTTTCGGCTTCTTTTGCCTGCTGACTTCACCTAAAAAAACTCACGTAGCTTAAGCTATGCTCGTTTTTTGGAGGTTTGACAGCCACCAAAATAAACTCGAAATAGTGTATAAACTACTTAGTCCCTGATGCACTAGAGTACCAAACCTAAAAACCCGTACTTCAATTGATTGAAATACGGGTTTTTAGAGTTTGTTTAAACGCAAGTGATAAACGTGTTCCTGTTGACAGGTGTTAAGTCTTATCTATATTCCATTATATCAGTAAACACGCCCCAATCATCATCTTCGCCGAGGCATTCCTCATGCAACAATTGACCATTGGTATCTTTTACCTCTATAAAATTGTCGAAATCGTGGTAAACAAATTCTGCCACAAATGTCACATCTCCTTTAAAGTGTACTGCCTGATGTTTGTGTTTTAAGTACAAAGCATTGTATTCGTCTTCGTGGCTTATTTTCTGAAATTCTCCTTTTTCATTTACCCAAACTGCCAAATGTGGGTAATAAGCAAAATCTAAAGCTGCCGGACATTTAATATTGGTTAGTAATAAAAAGTGCCCGTTTTCTCCCTGAATTGAGTTTGTAATCTTCATCCAACTCTTATGTTATATCAATCAATGTTTTAAATAAAACACCTAAATTAAAGGTATTCATCAATAAATACAAACATTTATATATTATAGAGTATTTAACACAAGGGGTTTTAGGGATTTTTACTTAACTGAGGATTCCCTGGTTTTATTACGTTATCCTTTTCCTGAAAATCTTCTACTCCGGTGCGTCCTATGATCAAACGGTTACTTTTATCATAACTAAAATAACTCATCACCCAGTTGATCAACACCAATAGTCTATTACGAAAGCCCACCAAATACATTAAATGAATAAACATCCAAATCAGCCAAGCAAAAAAACCTTGGGTTTTACTACCGTTAGGCATTTCTACCACCGCCTTGTTACGTCCAATGGTAGCCATAGATCCTTTGTCAAAGTATTTGAATGGTTTCATCGGACGATCTTTCTCATATTTATTGAGGAGGTTTTTGGCAAGGTGTCGCCCTTGTTGCATGGCTGGCGGTGCCATCATAGGATGTCCCTTTGGGTTGTCATCGTCTATCATTGCAGCAATATCGCCTACGGCATAAATATTATCGTAGCCCTCTACTTGGTTAAAATGGTTAACTTTTAGACGGTTGCCCCCTACCATGCTTTCTACCCGAATGCCATCAATGGGTGCCCCTTTTACTCCTGCCGCCCATACCAAAGTTTTAGTAATCAATTCTTCGTCGCTACCCAAGGTCACTCGGTACCCATCATAAGATTTAACAGAAGTATTCAGGTGTACTTTTACCCCCATTTTCTCAAGAAACTGTTGGGCTTTTGCTCCCGATTTTTCTGACATGGCTCCCAACAACCTTGGTCCAGCCTCTACCAGGTGAATATCCATCTCCATGAGGTTTAGTTCACGGTAATCTTTAGGAAACACGTGTTTTTTGAGTTCTGCCAATGCTCCAGCTACTTCTACACCAGTAGGTCCTCCCCCCACAATCACATAATCCATATAACTGTTACGCTTTTCGTGATCAGCGGTAAGCAGGGCATTTTCAAAGTTTTTAATAATTTTGTTGCGCAGCAAAATAGAATCTTGTATTTCTTTGAGTGGTACAGCGTGTTGGGCAATGTCTTGCATGCCATAATAGTTGGTGGTGGCTCCAGTGGCTATTACAAGATGGTCATACTTTACACTGCCTATCGAGGTTTCTACCTGATTGTTGTCAGCGTCTATATGCTTTACATCGCCCAAACGGAAAAAGAAGTTTTTTTGGCGGTTCAGCGATTTTCGGAAAGGGTATATAATAGAGCCAGTTTCCAACCCAGAGGTGGCCACCTGATAAAGCAAAGGCTGGAAAGTATGGTGGTTGTAGCGGTCAAACAACACCACTTGTGCATTCATTTTTCGTAGTCCCTTTACTAGTTCCAACCCTCCAAACCCTCCTCCAACTACTACAATGCGGGGTACTCCCTGGTCTTTTATTAACGTCTGTGTATTTACTGGTTTGTCCATAATGTGTTTGCTGTTTTGTCAATCTACAGTGTTGGCAAGCTCTAAATCTCAGGCTGTAAACTGTTGGTTTTGTTTGAGGCATCAGCATCATCATTACTTTATACACACGTTGGCGATCAGGTCAAACAAACGAAACGCCTGCGCATTACTTACTGTTACCTCAACTCTGGAAAAGTGACCATACTTATAACTCTAACAGTCTGCCAATAGTTTTGTTGATTTTCAACGTTTTAGGCTTTTATTTGAATCTTGCATCTTTTTCCTTAAATAGGTATAATAACGGGCATACGCATGGCAACACCCCTGGTGAGGCAACTTGTGTATTTGATGCTGCAGGGCGGCTTCATGGCTACGGATTTTAAGCTTTTTTTGCTGTTGTTTTTCCCGCCATTCTTTTCGTTCTTTTTCCAAGCGTTTGCGTTCCTCCTCTATATACTTTTTGTCCAGCATTTTGCTCAAGTCGGGTTGTCCACCGTCTACCCAACAGGTATACCAAAAGTCACCTACCATTTTTATAGAAGCCCGCATGCGTCGCTCTACCTGACCAGCAAGCTTGTCATGAAAAGCCTTCGAAAATTTTTTAGAATAAGTACGTATGTTAGAGCCATTGCGCTCGTCTATAGTATATTTTTTGTCTGCCGAAAAACGCTTGGTGAGTTCACGCTCAAACCTCAACACCGAGTCGAGGGCTTCGTGGGCATTGATTACCGCCTGCCAGGCAGTTTGCTGAGGTTTTTTAATGTACTTGGCTTTGCCCACAAAATAATTATAATTATCTGAGTAAAGTTCAGGCAAACGCGATTCCCAAAAACCGTGAATCCCTTTTTGGTTGGTTAGTTGTCCATTGTAGTTTTCGGTAGTGTGCAAAGGCACGTTTGCGTCGGCAATGTAATGCCCTATTTCTGCCGAAAGGCGTAATATTTTGGTTGCTTCACGGTTTTTAAATGCTTTGGTCAAGCGATATTTCATAAAGTTGATGTGCCAGGGTACAATGCCATACGCCTGCAAAGTGTCTTCGGTATGTTTTTTTACTGCATCTCTCCAGTTTCGGGGCATTTTATATACTGCACTGTCATTGTACTGGTGGTCGTATACATCTACATCTATAAAATGGCGTGGGGCTTCTCCTTTTACAGCATAGCGGCGTGCATCGGGGTTAATGGCGTTTTCGGTGAGATAAACAATATAAAACTTATAAAAAGTAATCATCTCTGATGGCAAAGTAAACACCGCCAATCGGTTGATACGTTGGTGGGCAAAAAAACCCCAGGCAGGAGGTTTTGGGTCGGTGGGAGGTTTTACCATAAATGCTTGTATGACGGGCAACACCCCCACAAAAAACAAGAATAGACACAGGCCTTTTTTCATTGCAAACAATGTTTTTGTAACAAAGGCGAAAGATAAGTTTTTTTGGAGAAATGAGAGGGATTGGGGATAAATTTATAGAAGAAATAACGAAAGCTTAAAGAAGCTGCTGACCTGAACAAAGAAACAATGCCCAACAAAAAAAGTGTTAAGTGATCTTTCATAAATAATTTGAGCCATTAAAGTGTATCTATTGCCCTCATTCTTCTCAAAAAAAAAGCTTCATAGCTTTGGCTATGCACCGTTTTTTTTGAATCGTCTGAGAACAATATATTTTCTTGAATTGACACATCTTATTTTTTCCAGATCACTAAGCAAAAAATTCGCTCAACACTTCATCCCCAGAACATTTTTACATGCCTATTTCATTTCGATATGCTGTGTGTTTAGCTGATATTTTTGTGGCAACATAAAGGGCAATAACCCATTTTAGAAGGTTGCCTTTATATTTTCTGCGTCCATATTTGGGCGTAATCAAAACGACCTGAACATAGACGCACGACAAAGTTCTTGTCTTGGAAACTCTGATGTTTTCACATCGTCTTTGCGCTGTTTCTCTGCACACATACTCAGCTAAACAAGCGCTTAATCTCTTTCAGATTTGATATTTCAAAGGTAAATTCTAAAATTGTAAATTCTAATGAGGTTTATCAATTAGAATAATGATTTTTATCATTCATAAATATGACCTCTAAACAACAACCGCAATCAGGGCTTTGAAGTAGTTTTAGGGCTGGTTGGTTGCAGCTTCATTCAATTACATTAAACATAACTGGAAGATGAAAATAGAAATAGAACGACTCAATGATGCGTTTCACATGGAAGCCACCAACGAAAGAGGCAATAAAATACAGCTTGACTCTAGTGCAGCAAGCGGAGGGCACGACTTGGGCTTTAGCCCTATGCAATTGATGCTGGCGGGTATAGGTGGCTGTAGTACTATAGATATTGTAGATATAATGCAAAAGCAAAGAGAAAACCTGCAAGACATCAAAGTAACTATAACCGCCGAACGGGAAAAAGACAAAACTCCAGCACTTTTTGCCAGTATTCATTTGCATTACCGTTTGTTTGGCGATGTAAACAAAGAAAAAGCACAAAGAGCGGTAGAACTGTCCCTGGATAAGTATTGTTCGGTGGCTAAAATACTGGAAAAAACTGCCAATATCACCTACGATTTTGAGGTAATTGCTGCCAACGCTCACGCCTAATACTTTGCCCAAAGCTATAGAGGCTTTTCAAAATAAAGGTTCCTCTATAGCTTTTGGTTTATTTTACATACTTTTTCCTATTTTTGTGCTTTTTACATAGGGGTTTTTAATCCTATTTGGATTTTAATATAAACCCCAACTCTTCGTTGTATCAAAAGTAATAGTGTTAAACAAGCTTTGAATAAAATCTCATAAAGGAATGAATATACCTCGTATGAAAAAAGTATACAGTTTATTAAGGTTTTGCCTGGTAGTGAGCGCATTTTCAAGCCTTTCTTTTTCATCGGCTCAGGCACAAATTGCCACCGAAGGACAAGAGTTTTGGTTTGCATTTTTGCCCCATGCCGGAGCTACCAACTTAAGAATAATGGTGACCTCGAACGACTCTACTGCCAATGTAACAGTAAGTATGCCCGCCAATGGTGGCTTTACCGACATCAACCAGGCAGTCACTACCGATAAATCAGCCATTATTGATGTTCCTGTAGGAAACATTGCCAGTGCGGGTACTGGTGACTTTGGTTTTAAGCTGCGGTCAGACAAAAACGTAAGCGTGTATTTGCTCAATAGCAAAACCGGAAGTCTGGACGGAACGGTGGTATACCCTCACGATTCGTCACAGGACTGGACGCGCTCTATCACAGGCAATTTTAGCGATTATTTTGTGACTACTCCAGAGGCTAATTCATCTTTTGCGGTAGTAGCCACTGTAGATGCTACCGATGTTATACTGACTCCTTCGGGCGGGGCGGCTACTACAGTTACCCTCAATGCCGGGCAAACCCACGTAATTACTGGTGCCGACCTGAGCGGCTACCGGGTACAAGCCTGTAAACCAGTACTTACTTTTGCCGGAGGCGAAACTTTAACCCAAGGCTGTACTGCTACCAACCACATGATGAGCCAAATGTACCCTTTCGAAACTTGGGGCACCCGCTTTTTCACGGTTCCTTCGGGGGGAGCAATCACCAATTACGGCGTAAAAATAGTAGCCTCTACCGATGGCACTACAGTCACCATCGATAGTTTGGACAACAACCCCATTACGCTTAACAAGGGACAAGCAGTTACCATTGACACCCTTACCCGCCCAGCTTGTTTCGAAGCATCTGCCCCAGTCACCATTACCCAGTTTATGAAAGGAAATAATTGTAACGGTAATGGGGGTGCAGCTACCGGAGATGGCAATCCTGCCATGGTGGTGCTCAACCATGTACAACAAAGCGTAGATCAGGTTACTTTTTCGGTAGATACTACTAACACTTCTTCGGTAGCCAACCGCTACCTTACCATCATCATTCCTGATGGCAACCAAAACGCCCTACAGCTCAACGGACAAGCCATACCAGCGGGGTCTTTTACCCAATATGCGGTGTGTACAGACTATGTACATGCGACGGTAGATATTAGCACTATTATACCCAGTGGGGTGTTTAGTAAAGCAACCTTGTCGGGGGGCAATGGTTTGCTGGCGTATGTACACGGACGCAGTGCCAACGACGGGCTGGTGTATTCGGCAGGTTATAATGTGAGCAAAATACCTGTAAGTGCCAGTGGCAACCCCAACCCTACCTGTACAGGAACCAGCACCACTTTTAATGCCAGTGGCCCCAACAACATTGCCTCTTACCTATGGACTTTCCCTGATGGCTCTACTGCCACCGGAACTTCAGCTTCTTATACCATTCGCAGTACTGCCGATACCAGTTTTTCGGTAAAAGCTACCAATGATGCTGGATGTGACTCTACCATTTCGTTTACCATTACTGTAGATACCATCATTTTGGCGCTTCCCGAAGAAGCCATTGTATGCGATACGCTTACGCTGGACGCCGGGGCAGGTTTTAGTAGTTATACCTGGAGCAATGGAGCCAATACCCAAACAACCCAGGTAACCGAAGCAGGAACTTACTCGGTCACTGTTACCCGTAACTCGTGCCGGGCCACCGCAAGTGTTCGGGTAGTATCGGGCACGTTGCCCACCTCCAAAATAGCGGTATCGCCAGCTCCGCCCACCGCCAATGTACTAGGGCTCGAACGCACCGCTTACCTATGTGTAGAAGAGGGAGAAACCCTTAGCCTGACTGCCGATAGTACCAATACTGCCGAATCGGTCACCTGGAACACAGGTTTAAACACTAACCAAATTACGGTCAACGCCGCAGGTACTTATATAGCAACCATTCGCTTTTCGGCGGGTTGTGTAGTAGTAGACTCGGTAGTGGTACAAGACGTATGCGAAGTGAAGTTTTTGGTACCCACGGCATTTTCGCCCAATGGCGATGGCACCAACGATGGGCTCCAGATATTTGGCAAGGGTTTCTTTAACCTTGACTTTAGGGTGTTTAACCGCTGGGGCGAATTGATTTACTTCTCTAAATCGCAAGAAAACCAATGGGATGGAACAGCGCACGGTTTTGATGCTCCTAATGGCACTTATGTGTGGCGCGCTATTTATGAAGATGTCAAATCGCCAGGAACCAAAATCAAGAAATTTGGGCGAGTTACCCTGGTGAGGTAAGTGTGCAGAGCTTTTAGCAAAAAGCTAAAGAAAAAAGCGGATGGTGTTGAAACATCATCCGCTTTTTTCTTTAGGTGTTATCCACTGCACTGCTTACCTTCTTGTCTTGAGCAATTCGTTTATGCCAAAAAATGCAGCCACGCCAATAAAAGCCGCTGTTTCTACGCTTGTTGCACCAAAAACAACTATAGCAATGGCATGGAAAATACCCACCACCAACAAACAAACAACAATTGAAATACTAATTCTTGCTACTATATTCATAATCCTTATTATATTTTTACCTGAACTCCCCTTGAGTTCAATAATATATACCAGCATCGATACGCACAACGGACACTTTTTGAAAAGAATAATTAAAGCCGCTCTTAATTATTAAGCATATTAACTAATCCTGCTCCACTGAGTTTGGGTTTTCTGATCTAAATTCATAAACTCCTTCATTTTACTATTCTCCAGGCTTTCCAGTTCAGGGTCTTCTTCTATGATCTCCTGTGCCATTTTTCGGGCTTCCTGCAATATTTTACCATCTTTAGCCAAATCCGCAATCTGTAAGTTCATCAGCCCACTTTGTTGGGTACCCATCATATTGCCTGGGCCACGCAACTTAAGGTCAACATCGGCAATCTCGAAACCATTGTTGGTTTTCACCATTGTTTCTAAACGGGTACGCCCTTCTTTACTAATTTTGTAATCAGTCATTAAGATACAGTACGATTGCTCAGCACCACGCCCCACTCTGCCACGCAATTGATGTAGCTGCGACAAGCCAAAGCGTTCGGCGTTTTCTATCACAATAACCGTGGCATTGGGCACATCTACCCCCACCTCAATCACAGTAGTGGCCACCATAATTTGGGTTTCCCCTTTTTTGAAACGTTGCATTTCAAAGTCTTTGTCTACCGAACTCATTTGCCCGTGTACAATGCTCAAGTGTTGATCGGGGAAAGCCCGCTGAATACTCTCATGACCATCCATCAGGTTTTTATACTCCAGAGTTTCCGATTCCTCTATCAAAGGATACACAATGTATACTTGCCGCCCCAGAGCAATTTGCTCCCGCAAAAACCCAAACATACGCAATCTTTGGGCATCGTAACGGTGTACCGTTTTGATAGGTTTACGTCCGGCGGGTAACTCGTCAATCACCGACACATCCAAGTCTCCATAGAGGGTCATTGCTAAGGTACGTGGAATAGGAGTGGCAGTCATTACCAAAATATGAGGGTATAGGTTTTCGCTGTTGCGTTTCCACAGCTTGCTTCTTTGCTCTACACCAAATCGGTGTTGTTCGTCTACAATACACAGTCCCAGGTTATCAAATTGCACCTTGTCTTCGAACAAGGCATGGGTACCAACCAAAATTTTCAGGTTGCCATTTTCGAGGCGAGCGTGTAGTACCCTTCGGTCGCGGGTGCGGGTAGACCCCGTCAGTATGTCAATGGTAATGCCCAACTTATCGGCAAACTTTTTCAAGCCTTGGTAATGTTGTTCGGCCAGTATTTCGGTAGGAGCCACCATACAAGCCTGGGCACCACTGCCTATAGCACTGAGCATAGAAATAAATGCTACAATTGTTTTACCACTTCCTACATCACCCTGTAGCAAACGGTTCATTTGTTTGCCCGAAGCCATATCGCGGTAAATCTCCCGGCAAACCCTTTTTTGGGCATCAGTCAGCTCAAAGGGCAGGTGTTTTTCATAAAAATCTTTGATAAGGCTGGTATCTTTAAAGGTTTGCCCCTGGTATATCTTTTTCTTGTGTTTCTGTTCTTTGAGCAGCTTAAGCTGAATATAAAACAACTCTTCGAACTTGAGCCGGGTAGTGGCACGCTTGAGCCATTGCTGGTCTTTAGGAAAGTGAATATTTACTACAGCGTCGCGGCGGGCTATCAGGCGATAACGCTGCAAGATGGCTTCGGAGAGGTTTTCTTCTATGTGTTGGTATGCCATAGGCAACAAGGTGCGCAACATCTTGCTTATGTTTTTGCTGTATACATATTTACGCTTCATTTTTTCGGTGACGGTATACACTGGCTGCAAAAACCCTGATTGTTGTTCGGCAGGATTCAATAATTCTATTTCGGGATGGGCTATGCTAAATTTATGGTTAAAAAACTGAGGTTTGCCAAACACCAAATAAGTTGCGTTGGCATTGATTTGCTTTTGCATCCAGGTTACCCCTTTAAACCAAATCAACTCTACTTCACCGGTGCCATCACCAAAATAAGCTACCAGACGTTTTTTGTGTCCTTCGCCTATTACTTGGGTACGTATAATACGACCACTCAACTGTACTGCGGTCATACCTTCGTTTAGTTCGGCAATGCGGTGCACCTTGGTGCGGTCTTCATGCTTAAAAGGGTAATACAGTATAAGGTCGCTATAGGTAAAAATACCCAATTCCTTGTTTAACAACTCCCCCTTCGCAGGACCCACTCCTTTTAAAAACTCTATCTTTTTAGAAAAGAACTCTGACATGCAATGTTAGCTTCGTTTTTTTATTAAAATTACTCAAAAACCCGACATTTACCAAAACTATATTAGCAAGATGGCGACGAAAAATTAATTAAAAAAATTGAGTAAAGTTTGACCTGATAATCAGTGCTGCTAAGGCGTTGTGATTTGTGGAAACACTATAACCATTAGGTTAAGAAGAAAATAGTAATAATAGTCCATAGCTTCTACAGCCTAAAGCTATTAGCCTTTAGCCATTAGCTTTAGGCTGGTTTGCAAGCCTGCTACCTGTTTTATAATACATTGATTTTTAAGGGTTTATAAAATCGGTAGATGGAAGTCCATAGCGCCTGCAGGGGCAATTTTTAAGCGACAAGTCGCAAGTCCTTAAATACCGATGAATATCGGTGCTATTCCCTATTCCATAGGGAGCTATCAAGTTTGTAAAGTGTTTATTTTCAGTTGTTTACAAATTTGATAGTTAGAAACTGATTCGAGTAAATGTTCACTTTGTTAAATGCTGTAAACCAGTATTTTATATTAAGATTGCGTACACACTTTACTTTTAAAAGTGTTTCTTTTATGCCTAAACACCCAATTAAATAGTTTTTAAATTCATAAATAACTTATAACCAGCAACCAACTTTGACTAAAATCACTGCGGAGTATTGTAGTAAACAATTCACTTAAAAATACCGTCACCGCCTCAGCGAGTGTCCCCACACGCTGATCGAATCGCCAAAACTTGGACACTGAAAGAGGTTTCACTGGGTGAAAAAAACATTAGCCTGACGGTTAGCTCAACGAAGCAAAAAGCCGGGCAAAACTTTTAAAGTACTTCACACATATCTAATGATCACCATTCAGTGGCCGACATAAAAAAATGCCAGACCACAATTTTTCACTTGTCATCTGGCACCTTAACAAAACTATTGGGCAGCTAAGATTGGCTACTATACTTACTCAAGTTACGCAGTTTTCTGAAGGTCACCTGTTTCTATTGTTGAATGGCTATATTGTTACGCAATGCGTAGCCCAACCATTGAGCAATAAAGCCATATAACCATCAAAATAAGTAGGTCTGCGTAACTTTAGTTACTTATTAATCAACTTATAAGTAAACACCTGCCCATCTTCGCGGGTAACCCTGAGCATATACACCCGGTTGCGTTGCTGCAACACAATCGGAGTTCTTCCTCTAGCATTGATCTTGCCTGCGGCTATTTTCTGACCATTCAAGTCTACCAACTGATACGTACCAGCAAAACCTGTGGCTTCTATAGTTACCTTCCCCAGGCTAGGCACTGGATACACCTTAAGGTGGGCGAAGGCAGTTTGAGGCTTCTTGGACGATACTGCATTAAAGTCATGGCCGTTTTTATACAACTGAGTGGTAGGCTTTGCCTCGTTATTTGCCCCCGTAATCATCACATCCAAATCATTGTCTTGGTCAATATCAGCAAAGCCAATACTGCCCAGACCAGCCCCGGCAAACGGCATATTTTTGAGCAGTGCAAACTGCCCATTTCCCTGGTTTTGATACAAAGTCGCTATTTTGCGTTGTTGTTGGTCAAGCCCGGTAATAAGTACATCCGCATCACGGTCACCGTCAATATCGGC
This sequence comes from Microscilla marina ATCC 23134, assembly GCF_000169175.1. Classification (NCBI taxonomy): domain Bacteria; kingdom Pseudomonadati; phylum Bacteroidota; class Cytophagia; order Cytophagales; family Microscillaceae; genus Microscilla; species Microscilla marina. Next base: position 316,164 of record NZ_AAWS01000002.1, on the reverse strand, counting down.
AAAAGCCACCGCCCCATCGCTTGTTCCTTGAAAAGGCGTATTTTCTACCCGTTCAAAGTTGCCCAAACCATCGTTTTGGTACAAAATAGTGGTTGCTTGTTTCAACTTGTTCAAGCCCGTAATCAGCACATCCAGGTCTTGGTCATTGTCTACATCGGCAAACGCTGCCGCACTGCCGTGTACTCCGGTAAAAGGGGTGTTTTTTACCAGTGTAAATTGTCCATTGCCCTTGTTTTTGTAAAGCTGGGCAGTAGGCACATACGCCGCATTGACCCCAGTGAGTAATAAGTCGGGCAATTGGTCACCGTCTACATCGGCAAAAGTAGCAGCCCCACGCGCCAAGCCCTGCACCGAGATGGTGGTTTCCTGAAAGTTTCCCTTGCCATTGTTGATATACATTCGTGCTACAGTCTTTAGTTGAGCATCTACCCCACTCAAGAAAATATCCTGGTCACCGTCATTGTCTACATCGGCAAAAGCTATAGCCCCAAAGTCAACCCCTTGTAAAGCGGCTTCTTTTTGTTCGGCAAAACCACCCTTGCCATCGTTGAGGTAGAGCCTGGTAATACCTTGGAAACTTTTTGCGTGAAAACCATTCAACAACAGGTCGGGCGCTTGGTCACCATTTACATCGGCAAAAGCCACCGAACTACGGCTGAGTTTTTCAAAAGGTAATTGGGTTACATTTTGGTAGTTTCCTTTGCCATCGTTGGTATATAACTTAATGGCGCAATCTTCGCCATTATAAGTAGAAATGAGTAAATCGGGCGCTTGGTCTCCGTTGACGTCGGCAAAAGCCATGGTGCTCTCCGAAGAGGCAACAAAAGGACTTTTTGTGTGCACGGGTTCAAACTGTACACTTTGCGCAAAGGCAAATTGGCTCATTGCCCACAGGCAACAAATCATATATATTTTTGAGGTAAGTTGTTTCATTTTTTTATTGTTATAATCATTGACTGATTTTGTTTGGGGATTGATTTTGTGTTGGTTTGCTTATCGCTTGTCACTAATTGACCAAAAAGCTACGACTGGTACCAGTATAGTTTTTTAACTTCCCCGTAAAGCCGTTTTTCCACTTGCCAAAATGTCGGATACGGTAATAGCCTGATGCTTCATTGGCAGGAATGCACCACTCTACCGTAATGTGAGAGTTGGCTACCCCGTTGCGGTCCCAGGTAAGTTTGGTAATAGGGTCACGGTCATAATACACCGCTTGCCAACTGCTACCATTCCAACGCTCTACAGTCAGGTAAGTACTGTTGGTTTTGAGGTCGTTGTTGGGATGGGCACCCCAAAAAACTACTTTAGCCGTACTCCCTTTAGCATAATGACTTGAGGTGTTTTTATGCACATCGCCAAAACTTTTGAACAAGGGCTTGTCGTCGAAAAAAATATGGGCTGCCATATTGAGGGGAGCAGATTTTACTGGAGGTTGAGGAGCCGTACTGTTGCCCCAGGGGCTGGCCGCGGGATTGGCAATTTTGGTGGCAAGGCGCTTAAACTCCTGACGATAAGCGGCTAAAGTCCAGGGACCGAAATGAGTACTTGCACCTTCGTATTGTTGGCTGGCGTACTCTTCACGCGTGGTTACATAGCCCGCATAGGCGTCAGAATACCCCGCAAAAACCAAGTGCTCAAGCCCGGTACCCGCTACCGATTGTACCGTTTCGCGCGAGCGACGCCCCGCCATAATGGTAAACTCAGCCGGGGCTGCCAGTATGCCCAATTGCCCTATTTTCATCAGCGTAGTACTCAGTATTTTAGGGGCACCTGGGTTGTTGTCGTTGCTACCAATAAAGAAAAAAGGAGCCAGCGGTTTTTCCCCATGGCATCTGTCGATCGCCAATCCATAGTCGGCATCTTTGGTTATCCCTTCGCGGGAGATGCCAGAACGCCAATCTTCGGCACCTGCCATAAATGACATGCCTAAGGCAGCTTTACAAGTGGTCTGAAACTGACCATTAGTAAACTCTGGAGCCACCAAAAGGTTAGAAAAGTCATTATACCGCGATGCTACTTTGATAGATCCAGTAAGCTGAATGTGGGCATTGTTGTAAAGGCTCAGGGCTTTTTGAAACTGACGACTGCCAATAATTTTGGTGCTTTCTTCTTCGTTGCTGCCGGGTCCGGTGGCATTTGATCTATGATCATTTGCCGGGGGCAGGTGTAGGTTAGGCGACATGTCTCCGGCATTGCTATTGGCAAAGGCAGCTACAAACGCGCCCGAAGTAGCGTAAGAGGAGTTCTTCATTCGCTCAAACGTCAAGGCAGCAAACCCTTTATTATCAGCACTGTTATGCTTATAGTTTCCCGACAAACTGGTGGGGTGTACTGCAAACCACGAAATCATTCCCACCTCTTGGTTGCCTTGCACAAACTTAAGCACCGTCATTTCGTCGTCTATGCTATGGGCATACTTATCTACATCGGCGTTTTGCTGATAAGCCCCCAAAGAACGGTTGATGCTGGCGTTGGTAAGTGAGCCTTTGTTGTAATAAATGCGTCCAGGCGCTTTGTTTTCGTTAGCGCGCACAATGGCATTGAATATTCCATTGACGAGGTTGTCATAGTTCGGTTTCCAAAACCCTCCGGTAGAGGTATTGTACAGGCTATAGTGTGAATAACCCGCAGAGGCCAAATGGGTATGGGTGGCACTTATCACCACGTTTGCATCACTAAAAAGCCCGCCATATTTACTTTTGAGCTTTTGTATCACAGCAAGGTTTACTGCCTGGCTCACTGCCCATTTGTCTATACATACAAACACTGCCGGGCTACCGTTGGGCTCTTGCATTACATAAGCCCTGGCATATTGGCGATCGCGAATGCCTTTGTTTCGGTGCAGCAACTGGGCGTACCCCCCACAATTGGTTTCGGCAATTTGCCCGGTGACATCATAAATCCCCACTCCTATTAGGTAGTTGTTGTTTTGCCCATAACTAAGGCTTAGTTGCATGAATGCAAGTACTGCCATACAGAGGCAGCACAATGTTCTGGTTTTTAAATAGTTCATGTGTGGTATATATTTAATTTAGATTGATTGCGTCTGAAATTATTGGTGACCGGCTGTTCGGCTTGTCCTATATTTACCACCTGATTGGGTGTTCGTAATCATTGATTTTATTAAAAGCTTACATAGCAATATATAAATATTTAATTGCACAACACAATTAAATAATGCAAAAATAGTATGAATGCATAATATTTTATTCTACAAGGTTTATTTACGCTTTGTTTGCCATACCTCGAGCGCTGCTACAACCTCAAGCTGAAGACAACGCTACAAGTAGGCAAGAGGTAATGAGGTAATTGATGCTTGAAAACGTTGAAACGGCTCTCTTCAGGGCATAAAAAAAGAGGCGCTGTTTCATCATAGACTTTAGGAGAATATTCTCTATACCTGCTAGGTAGGCTGTTCATTTTTTTTAAAGTTCCCCAGGATTTCGACTTCTTTTTGAGTCATTATTTTACGTTTATTTACCCAAAACAAGGCTATTTCATTCGAAGTACAACCAACTTAAAAACTACCGTTTTTCACCTCTATCAAATAACCGGAACCTCAACTTAAACGCTGTTTTTCAAGGCTTCTATCGGGCGTGGAGACACTGCCCAAGGCGGTGATGGTATTATTTAAGTGGGTTTGACTCGTTTAAAGTGGTATGAATCTTTGATACTTTAGAGTGAAAACATGGGGAAGAAATTCCCTGATTTTGAACAGCCTACCTACCAAGTTTCAAAAACCTGGCAAGTCTAAAATTTCATAAAAAAAGCTTCTTATCTCACGAGATAAGAAGCTTTTTTATGGTGTTTTGTTGTACTTTGTGGGAGGAAGGTCATGCCAGTTGTTATTCTACATTATTATATACTTTATCGTGGTGTTTTTCCATCAAATGGTAAATAATTCCATCTTTGACGCCTACCTTGGGCACAAACATTTCGCGAATGCCTGCCCAGTTCATGGCCGATAAGTAGATATTAGTAGCTGGGATAATCGTGTCGGCACGGTCGGGGTTTAGCTTCAAAATATTAATGCGCTCATGCAAAGTATACACCTCAAGCTCTTGCAGTAAATTGTTAATTTCGCTGATAGAGATAGAGTCGCCACTACGACGGTTGAGCAACTTTTGCACTTTATTGATATTCCCTCCTGTACATATTCCAGTAATGTTGTTGCCCTGCCCCAGCAGCTCTTTGCGTTCTACAATCCATTGACGCATGCTCTCAAAACGGTGATTGGAGCCTCCGGGCTCATTGTTGCGAATAGAGCCTATCTGAAAAGAAAAGGCATCTATTTTTTGCATATTACTATAAATGTTGAGCTCGGTACTACCGCCTCCTACGTCTACATGCAAATAGTTTTGGTTGGGGCTCAAAAATGTTTGAATAGCCAAGTGCATATATTGGGCTTCTTCGTCACCGTCAATCACTTGTATGTCCATTCCAAGCGATTGTTTCACATCCTCTACAATTTGAGCACCATTGTCTGCCTCGCGAAACGCCGAAGTAGCCAATATGAGGTAATCTTCTACTTTATGGAGTTCCATAAGTAGCTTAAAAGCGTGCATGAGTTTGTGTATTTTTTCTTGTTTTTTTTCACCAATCATCTTATTGGCAAACACGTCCTTGCCGAGTCGCAGCGGATAACGCACATATTCAATGTTTTTAATAGATGTTTTCCCGTTGTTGTGTAATGTTCTGGCAATGAGCATTCTCGCTCCATTCGATCCTATATCAATTGCTGCTAATTTCAAACTTTCTCGTTTTTTGAATGATAAGTCATAAATTTGACATCAAAAATAATAAAAAAGTAAAGCCTTGTTAAAAGATGTGTGGTTTTAAATTGCTTTTGCGTAAGTAATGATGCAAAATTGAATGTTTTTTGGGCACACATCGTCAAATTTAATTGTATGAAAGTATCAATTGTAGTGGCTATAGCCGAAAATGGAGTAATTGGAATAGACAATGGGTTGCCCTGGCGACTATCGTCTGACCTCAAAAACTTTAAAAAACTTACCTCTGGGCACACCATACTCATGGGGCGCAAAACTTACGAATCGATCGGCAAGCCTTTGCCCAAACGTCGCAACCTGGTCATTAGCAGAGACCCTGCATATATAGCAGAGGGTTGCGAGGTGTTTCAAAGCATAGAGGTTGCTCTAGAAGCTGCCAAGGCAGACAGTGAGGTATTTGTGATAGGTGGTGCACAAATCTACCGTCAGGTGTTGCCCAAAGCCGATAAAATTTACCTAACCAGGGTGAAAGCTGAGGTAAAAGGAGATGCTTTTTTTGAGATTGAAAACCTCGACCAGTGGCAGGTAGTCAGTACCCAGGCTTTTGCTGCGGGTGAAAAAGACGAATATGATTTTGAAGTGGTGGAGCTTCTACAGCCTTAAGGAACAAGCCACAAGTCCTTAGATGCCAATACATATCAGTGTTCCAAGTTGAAGCTGCTCTGCCAGTTTCTGCCGATTTTATAGCTCGTTGATTATTAGTGGTTTATAAAACCCTACCAAAAGCTTTGTGAATGAAACCGCATTAAACTATCACTTAAAGAAACCGTGTAACATAAGATTTATAAAACGCCCATGAAATTTGAAGCCATCAATCGTCAACGCATTATTTATACCTCCGGCGCCAGTGGTAAAACTCCTTTGGTGCCTGTTACGCCTCAACTGTTAGAAGAAAAAGCTGCCCGGCGCATGACAAAAGAGGCGACAGGCTATATTATTGGCGGGGCGGGATTGGGCAAAACTATGCAAAACAACCGGAGCGCTTTTGACCAGTATCAAATTGTGCCCCGTATGCTCAAAGATGTATCAAAACGCGATACTTCTATTACCTTGTTTGGGCAAAAATTTCCTTCACCCTTGCTCACGGCTCCTGTAGGTGTGTTAGAGATGGTACACAAACGCGCCGACCTTGCCGTTGCCGAAGCCACCAGTAGTTTGGGGGTGCCTATGATCTTTTCTAACCAGGCATCTTACCCAATGGAAGCTTGTGCAAGTCTGATGGGCAACAACCCGCGCTGGTTTCAATTGTACTGGAGCAAATCTAACGAGTTGGTGTTGAGCTTTCTCAAACGCGCTGAAGCCAGTGGTTGCTCGGCTATAGTAGTCACTCTTGACACCTCGGTATTGGGTTGGCGAACTCAAGACCTTGACCTGGCTTTTTTGCCCTTTTTGCAAGGTAAAGGCATTGCCCAATATACGAGTGATCCGGTTTTTCAACAATTAATGGACGAACCTATAGATCATCAAGCTCCTGAGTTTAAGCCTAAGGTGACGCTTTCGCTGATAAAAAATGCCCTTCGAATGAAAAAAAACTACCCTGGCGGCTTGTGGAAAAACTTCAGCTCTGACCGCCCCATCAAAGCCGTTAAGCGGTTTGTGAATATTTATTCCAGAGATTCGCTTACCTGGGAAAACCTCCAGTTTTTGCGTAAACACACTCAATTGCCTTTGTTACTTAAGGGGATTTTGCACCCTGATGATGCCCAAAAAGCTATAGACTATGGTATGGATGGCATTGTGGTGTCGAACCACGGAGGGCGTCAGGTAGATGGGGCTATAGGGAGCTTTGCTGCTTTACCAGACATTGTACAAAAGGTAAAAGACCAAATACCTGTACTGCTCGACAGCGGGGTAAGGAGCGGAGCCGATATGTTGAAGGCACTTGCTATAGGTGCCAAGGCAGTATGTGTGGGGCGACCCTATGTGTATGGGCTGGCACTTGCGGGCGCTGCTGGGGTGCAGGAAGTACTCGCCAACCTCATGGCAGACTTTGAGCTCAATATGGCGTTGGCTGGCTGCAAATCGGTAGGTGAACTTGGTCGGGAGCTATTAAAAAAGCCTCAAGCTTTTAGCTGTTAGCTTTTAGCTTGAGGCTGGTTTGCAGACATACTACCTATTTTATAGCTTGTTGGTTTTTAGCGGTTTATAAAATCGGTAGGTTGATAGACTCTAGGTACCAGGTACACCCTGCTTTGGAAGTAATTACAGGTTTTACGGTACGTTGGTTTTTAGCGGTTTATAATACCAAATCGTTGCCATTACCCATACACTAATGTATGTCTACATCTAAAAGCCATCACCAAGCTTGCCCTCTCCTCTTGGTCTTAAGCACAGCTGACCAAGAGAGCGGGTAACGATAGCGAAGAACTTGGTCTTGCCAAAAAAGACCACTACAAGTGAGTTTGTATGGGTTTTCAATCAGACTTGGTATAAAACCGACAGATGGGAGGCCGGAATTCAATGCTGTTTCCTTGGAAGAGTCTTTAGTGTAGGGGTTAGGCTGGCTTAATAATATTTGCAAATATGATCATAAACTTCATTTTTTTATTCTTATAATAACAAGATTACGCTTCAAAGTTAGATTTTATGAAAAAGTATTTATTCGCTTTTATTCCATTATTATTTATTTTATACACCCTGCTCTGAAAGCAACTAATCGCGGTTTATAATACCAAATCGTTGCCATTACCCATACACTAAATTCTTTGTATGTCTACACCTAAAAGCCATCACCAAGCTTATCCTCTCCTCTTGGTCTTAAGCACAGCTGACCAAGAGAGCGGGTAACGATAGCGAAGAACTTGGTCTTGCCAAAAAAGACCACTACAAGTGAGTTTGTATGGGTTTTCAATCAGACTTGGTATAAAACCGACAGATGGGAGGCCGGAATTCAATGCTGTTTCCTTGGAAGAGTCTTTAGTGTAGGGGTTAGGCTGGCTTAATAATATTTGCAAATATGATCATAAACTTCATTTTTTTACTTATAATAACAAGATTACGCTTCAAAGTTAGATTTTATGAAAAAGTATTTATTCGCTTTTATTCCATTATTATTTATTTTATTGAATGCCTGTGGCTCAAAAATCCAAGAGCGCGACGCTACTAAAAGCAACGAGGTAGACTTGATTGTACACAACGCCAAGGTATATACTGTAGACAGCACCTTTAGCCAGGTAGAGGCTTTTGCGGTCAAAGATGGTCAATTTGTGGCAGTAGGCAGCTCCAAAGACATTTTGACAAAATACAAGGCTAAAAAGAAAATTGATTTACAGAAAAAGCCGGTATATCCTGGTTTTTTCGATGCGCATTGCCATTTTTACCGCTATGGGTTGGGGTTGCGTCAGGTAGACTTGGTAGGTACCACTTCTTTTGCCAGCATTGTCACTAAGTTGCAAGCCTTTCGTAAGCAAAACCCTGCGCAGGCTTGGTTGATTGGGCGTGGTTGGGATCAAAACGATTGGGAATTAAAGGAGTTTCCTTCTAAAGACACTTTGGACAAGGTTTTTCCTGATGTCCCTGTATTTTTGACCAGGGTAGACGGGCACGCAGCTTTGGCCAATCAAAAAGCGTTGGATCTTGCCGGAGTAAAAAAGGGGGCAAAAATAAATGGAGGGGTCATTGCCACCAAAAATGACCAACTTACCGGGATATTGATAGACAACGCCATACAATTGGTGAGTAAAGCCATTCCGGAAGCCAGCAAAGCAGAACAAACAACCGCTTTGCTCAATGCCCAAAAGCAGTGTTTTGCGGTGGGGCTCACTAGTGTAGTAGATGCGGGGCTCAACCGCAGCAATATTGAATTGATAGATGAACTACATAAAGCTAACAAGCTAAAAATGAGGGTATATGCTATGATAAGCGCTACCAAGGCCAACCTGGATTATTATTTGGCAAAAGGTAAGATAAAAACCGACTACCTCCATGTTCGCTCGGTAAAAGTATACGCCGATGGCGCTTTGGGTTCGCGCGGGGCTTGTTTGCTGCATCCTTACCATGACAAACCCGAAGAACAAGGTTTTTTGTTGTCTTCTCCCCAAACTTTAGATAGCTTGGTGCAACGCATAGCAGCCAAAGGTTTTCAGGTAAACACCCACTGCATAGGCGACTCAGCAAACCGTTTGTTGTTAGACATTTATGGCAAATACCTTAAGGGCAACAATGATTTACGCTGGCGCATAGAGCATGCTCAAGTAGTAAGCAAGGCTGATTTACAAAAATTTGCCCAGTTTAGCATAATTCCTTCGGTGCAACCTACCCACGGAACCTCTGACATGTACTGGGCAGACGAACGTTTGGGCAACGAAAAGGTAAAAACTGCTTATGCGTATAAAGACTTATTGAAACAAGGCAGGTTGTTGGCAATTGGCAGTGATTTTCCGGTGGAGCACATCAACCCACTGTATGGTTTTCATGCGGGGGTGGCACGCCAGGACGCCAAGAATTTCCCCGAAGGTGGGTTCCAAATGGAGAACGCCATTAGCCGCGAGCAAGCACTCAAGGGGATGACCATTTGGGCGGCATTCAGCAATTTTGAAGAAAACGAAAAAGGAAGCATTGAACCAGGTAAAATGGCGGACTTTGTCGTGACTGAAAAAGATTTAATGACGTCTCCAAAAGCCGAACTACGCCAAGTTAAGGTCTTGCATACTTTTGTGGGAGGCGAGCAAGTATATCAAAAAAAGTAATTTGTTGGGCGAAAGCCATTGGTGGCGCGCTCACCCATTCCTTTAAGTCTTCCTTTAGGAGACTTAAAAGTGTTGATGAATATAAGTCTCCAGACTTGTTTACGAATGCAAAGCTCAGTAATGGTCAAAGTCTACTGAGCCATTCGGCTAGAAAGCCCGTCTTGTAAAGATCGGAGACTTCTTTTTATCTATAAGTTTTAAGTACCCTAAAGAACACTTAAAACAGCGTGAGGTCTATAGGGAAGCTACCGACTCTTAACTACGCTTTTTATAAGTTACTAAAAATCAACATGATAGAAAAAGTGTAGTTACTTAGGGAACAGGGTATACCTAGAACCTAGTCCCTAGAATCTTGTCGGTGCTCTGGACTAATCCCTATTAGCACTTTAAAAAATTCGTAATTAAATCATTCGTAATCCTCAAAACTTACAGTATAAATGAAACTAACAAAAGACCTTTATCAAACTTCACTTTCTTTGTTAACCGATCTTTACCAATTAACCATGGCTTATGGCTATTGGAAAGCGGGCAGGTCGGAAAACGAATCTGTATTCCATTTATTTTTCCGCAGCCACCCGTTCAAAGGCGGGTTTACGATTGCCTGTGGTCTAGAGTATGTCATTGATTATTTAGATAACTTCAAGTTTTCGGAAGATGACATTGCTTACCTGGCTACCCTGAAGGGCAACGATGACAAGCCAATGTTTGAACAGGGTTTTTTGGACTATTTGGCTGACCTGAAGTTTACCTGCGATGTAGAGGCAGTGCCTGAAGGCACGGTGGTTTTTCCTCAAGAACCCCTCATCCGGATCAAAGGCCCTATAGCCCAGTGTCAGTTGCTGGAAACTCCTCTGCTCAATATTGTCAATTACCAAACCCTGGTAGCCACCAAAGCTGCCCGTATGAACCTGGCTACCAAAGGGGAGCCTGTGCTTGAGTTTGGTTTGCGCAGAGCCCAAGGCATAGACGGTGGACTGGCTGCAAGCAGGGCTGCATACATTGGTGGTTGTGGAGCCACGTCTAATGTATTGGCGGGGCGCTTGTTTGGCATTCCCGTAAAGGGCACCCACGCCCATAGCTGGGTAATGTCGTTTGACACCGAAATGGATGCTTTCGAAACTTACGCCGATGTATTGCCCAACAACTGTGTGTTTTTGGTAGATACTTACGACACTGTACAAGGAGTAAGGCACGCAGTAGAAGTAGGTAAAAAGTTGCGGGCACAAGGACACGAAATGATTGGCGTCAGGTTAGACTCTGGTGACCTTGCCTACTTGAGTATCAAAGCCCGTGAGATTTTAGATGAGGCAGGTTTTCCGGAAGCTACCATTGTGGCAAGCAACGACCTGGACGAAAATATTATCAACAGTTTGAAACTACAGGATGCCAAAATAAATGTATGGGGCATTGGAACCAAACTTGTGACTGCCTACGACCAACCTGCTTTGGGTGGGGTATACAAAATAGCCGCCATGCGAAAAGACGATGGCAGTTGGGATTATAAGGTAAAGCTGTCGGAGCAGGTAATCAAGATATCGAACCCTGGTGTGTTGCAAGTGCGTCGTTTTTATCAAGACGGAGAGTATATTGGCGATATGATTTTCAATGAAGTGGAGAAGATACCCGAAGTGGCCACCATTATTGACCCAATGGATGCTACCCGCCAACGCGATATGCCTGCCAATGCTGAATTTAAAGATTTACTGCAACCATTGTTCAAAAGTGGCGAGTTGACCTACAGAATACCTACCATTGATGAGGTAAAAGCCCACGCAGCCAATGAGCTAAAAAACTTTCATGCGGGGGTCAAACGTTTTATCAACCCACACAGTTATCCGGTGGGGCTTGAAAAAACCCTCAGTGATTATAAGTATGACCTCATCCGCGATTTGCGTAAGCGAAAACAAAGCTAAACAGGTTTTAGTGCTTATGTATCAAAGCTATTAGCGGCAAGCGACAAGTCGCAAGCTTGCCGCTAATAGCTAACTAACACATTCGTAACTGACTGAAAATAAACATACTGTGATAAGTAGGGTGTACCTAGAACCTAAAAGCTAGTCCCTAGAGCCTTATCAGGGCTATTTATTTTTTAAGCATATAATCTATGGTCAGGTTAGACAAGACTTTTATTCCCAGCTTCATTCCTGAATCGTCTATTTTAAAATCGGGTGTATGATGAGGAGCAGCGGTGCGAGGGTCTTGTCCCTTGGTCATTCCTCCCAAAAAGAAGAAAAGCGAAGGGACTTGCAAAGCATAAAAAGCAAAATCTTCGGCACCTGTCACCGCATTGGTTAACAGTACGTTGCGTTTTCCGGCAAGCCTTTGCAAAGTAGGCAACATTTGAGCTGTCAAACGAGGGTCATTATAAGTAACCGGGGTGTTTTTCTGAATAGTTACTTCGGCAGTTGCTCCAGCACTTTCGGCAATTTTGGTCGCAGTTAGTTTGATTTTTTTATGAATGATTGCCTGCATTTTAGTATCCAGTGTCCGAATAGTTCCCACCATTTCGCATTGCTCAGGAATAATGTTGTTCCTAATTCCTCCACGAATCATTCCTACCGAAATTACTGCTGCCTCTTTGGTCAAAGCGGTTTGGCGGCTGATAATAGTTTGCAATCCATTGATAATCTGTGCCGACACAGCAATAGGGTCAATCCCGGTCCAAGGTGTAGAACCGTGGGTTTGCTTGCCCTTTACCTTGATCACAAAGCGGTCAGAGCTTGCCATAATTCCTCCCGAACGGTAGCGAATGGTGCCCACTTCGGTGGCAGAATTAATGTGTAGACCAAACATGACGTCTACCTTAGGATTTTTGAGCACCCCTTCGGCTACCATCAAACTTGCCCCACCTTGTTCGCCTTGAGGCGCACCTTCTTCGGCAGGTTGAAACACAAACTTTACAGTTCCTCTCAGGTCTTTCTTTACCTTGCTCAACACCTCAGCCACTCCCATCAACATAGCTACATGGGTATCGTGTCCACAGGCATGCATCACCCCGGTAGGCTTGCCATTGTAGGTAGACTTTACCTTAGAAGCAAAAGGCAATTTTACGCGTTCGGTCACGGGCAATGCATCCATGTCAGCCCTCAACCCCACTACTGGTCCTGGCTTGCCCCCCTTCAGAATACCCACTACTCCGGTATGTGCGATTTTGGTTTTTACCTCCAACCCTAGTTTTTTTAAATGTTGAGCCACCATTTCAGCAGTTTTAAACTCCCGGTTCGACAACTCAGGGTTTTGGTGGATATGTCGTCGCCACTTGATCACCTGTGGCTCTATGTCTTCAGCTAGTTTATCTATCTTTTGGCGAAGTTTTTTTTGGGCAAAAGTAGTCGTAGTCAATGCAGCACTCGCCACCAATAGCAGGCATAAAAAACGAAACGAAACGTATATGTTTTTCATTTGAGTAAAAGATTTATTAGAACAAATAAATAGTTTACCAAATTAGGCAGGAGGCAAGGGATTGCAAAATTAAATAGCGGAAATAAGAATTTTTTAGAAGGTAAACCTTATTCATTCTTCTTTTTGATAAGCTCTATAGGACGTTTCAACCGGGGCTTATTAGGGTTTGTATTCGATCTGGGGTATTGTTTGACATGACTTATAAAAAATTGCTCATTGTCAAGGCGATAGTATATTTTCTTCATAGATGACTGGCAATGGGCATACATAGTAATCACGGTAGAAGTAAGTTTTCCATTGGCAATTTTCAATCGTCCTTTGAGCTTTGGGTGTTTTTTAGTATTGGCGAGAAAGCAGATATAAAGCCCGGTATTTAAAAATTCACGTTTAGTTTTGAGGTCGTAGCTCAAAGGTTTATTTCCCGATAAGTGATCGTTGGTGTAAATAACCCTCACCCTTAGTTTACGAAATGTTTGCGTAGGTTCACCTTTGCGTTCGATTTGAATACTTTTTACTCTGGTGTAAGCCTCCAGGTCTATTTTATCAGTTTCAAATATAACTTTCACACCCTTCGAGAGTGTTGCCTCAATGGTTTTTCCTTCGATTTTTAGATGCTTAAACTGTGCTTGTGCGCTTATGCTGGTCAACATCATGGCAAAAAGAATAATCAGAGAATAACTTAACTTTTTCATCATTTACAGGAGTTATTTTTTAATGTATGATTTAGGAATGGACAAAAAATAACTTTTCAGTTTAGAGAAAGTCTTTCCACCTAATGCTTTGTTACCCCGGCAATTCCGCCGGGACTGGGAGCTTTTTTTAGCCGTAGCTATGGCTACGCCTGCAAAAAGTGCCGCGCCTTAGAAGAAAACCTCTCCCCCGAAATCGGTAACTTATTTTTTCACCATTCCTTAACAGAAAGACCCATGAGAAATGAAAAAGGAGTAGGCAGGCTTATTATTTGAGGTCTAAAAACAAAAAAAGCACGCAAAGTTTGCGTGCTCTTCATTATATTATTTGTAGTAAAAGTTTTACTTAGTGATCTTTCATAAATAATTTGAGCCATTAAAGTGTATCTATTGCCCTCATTCTTCTCAAAAAAAAAGCTTCATAGCTTTGGCTATGCACCGTTTTTTTTGAATCGTCTGAGAACAATATATTTTCTTGAATTGGCACATCTTATTTTTTCCAGATCACTTAGAGGTTTCCTCTTTCTTTTCTTCTTTTTTGTCATCAGCGTTTGCCGAAGCGTTGTTGCCTGATTTAAGGTCTACTTTTTCAAGTACCAACGTATTCATTGTGTTGGTTTTCAAACCAGTCACATTTTTTTGCTTCAGGTTCAACACTTCATCATAAAACAATACAATTACAGGAGCATTGTCCATAATGATCTGATCCATCTTATTGTAATCAGAGTATCGGGTAAAAGTGTTGTCTGTTTCGTGTGCTTCTTCAAACAGTTTATCATAAGTCTCATCGGCAAAGTGAGTCTTGTTAGGTCCATCTGGTGAGAAGTTTTTGCTGTAAAACAAAGAAAGGAAGTTTTCGGCATCTGGATAGTCACCAATCCACGAGCCACGGAAGAACTTCACTTTGGCGTTGTCTACCATATCTTTGTGGGTAGCAAACTGATTGCTTTCAATTTTCACCTTTATTCCCAAGTTATCTTCCCATTGCTTTTGCAAGAATCCAGCAATTTCTTTGTCAGTAGTATAAGTACTCAACGTAATCTCAGGAAAACCTTTGCCTTGTGGGTATCCAGCGTCTTTTAGCAATTCCTGCGCTTTTTTAATGTCTACTTTGTACCCTTGAATTTGTGTAGAGTCAAACGAAGAGAGTGCATCAGGTATAAAACCGTGGCTACCTGGTGTACCTAAGCCATTTCTGATAAACGAAATCAGGTTTTTGCGGTTAATGGCATAACTCAAAGCCTTACGTACCTTTTTATTGAGCATTGGATTGGCTTTTTCGTCAGTGCCTTCCATCAAAATACCAATATACTCGGTGAGCATGTAAGGTTTTTTCTCTACTACAAATTTGCTACTGAAATCATCTTTAATTTGTAATTATTTCATTGTTTATAACTATTTGATTTACAAATGTTTGCTATTAATTTTTCTTGCAAAAGGTCTAAAATATCCGGGTCTGAATTAAGGGTTCGCTGTATGGTAATGAACCCTTTTTTGTTAAAACCCTTCATTTGTTTTCTGATCCATTTCACCAGTTTTTGTGCGTGCAAGGCTACATAAGAAAATCGGTATAACTTGAATTCAAAACCTTTTTTGTCTTTTGTTCTGGCTTCCCCAATTTGGAGCACATGTTTGAGTAATTTGAAAAACTGTTCAATATAAGTTCTCTGAAACCAGTGTCTTCGCAAGGTTTTGGCGAAAATATGTTTACTTGTGCTATAAATAACACTTACTTTCTTTGATCCATTGAGCCGAAAAAACAGCAAAGTTACAGCTTGTTTCTTGCTACAATAATAGGCACTTATTCTCCTTTTAAAAGTGGTTTTATCTTCCTCAGGAAGCATTTTTTGACTCGCTTGATGAGCTTGCTCTGCTGGGATAAATTCTTTCTCAATCCAATCAGAGAGCTTTACCTTTTGACCCTCTATTACCACATAATGAGATTTTTTGGTTACACTGATGTAACAAAGTCCATTTTGGGCACAACTTTCTGCCAAAGCCTCATTACTATATCCATTGTCACAACTCAGGTGAAGTGTAGGAAAATCATACCCAGTTCTAGTCAGCTTTTTGCGATATTCTCCCCAGCGCCTCACAAGCTTTTGAGCTACTTTTGCTGGTTTCTGATAAGCGTTGGAGGTTTTCTTCTTGATAAAATCAAAGAAAAGTGGGTAAAATACCCCATCAATGCTCACCCCAAGGGTCAACACCCGAAAACCATACACACTTGTACCAAACTGACCACTAAAAAATTTCCCGTAGCACTCCTCAAAATCTTTCAAATGATTCTGAGAAGATAGCCAACACCGAAACACGCTATCATCCAACACAACAGTGACCGTTGTTTTTGACCAACAACTTGAATCTTTTTCACTCATTTCTTGGAGTACCTGACCCTTACTGAGCCGAAAAAACCTCTTCAAATAGCTTCCGAATGGTGCTAATAGATAAATTAGAAGCCAACTTTTGATAGCTGATTTGAGCAGAATTGCTCACAACCCCATGCTTCACTAAGATACTGTTCAAAGTAGGTAAACCTACCAATTGACCCAAATAAAAAACCTGCAGAAGCTTTTCTAGTTTAGTGCATTCCTCTAAACTCAAACACGATTTATCAAATGTTTCCGAAATGGTAGTAAATATGTTGACCTCCTCACAAAAATGACCACGAAAATATTTTTTTACTAAAGAGGATAGTTCTTTACGAAAGTTTTTTTAAAATGTATATTCATTGTAAAAGCTATTATGATGTTTTAGGAGATATAATAATAACCTTTTGCAATGAATTATGGGTATAATTAATTGGAATTCAATTTTTTATACCCTTTTTAATTTCTACAATTTAATGCTTCCATCTTTGTTAAGAATCTTGTTACGAGAAGTTTCCGAAATACTGGTCAGGAAGTGTAAGCTACCTTTTTCGAAGCTTAAGAAAGCTTGGTTTTTATCTTCAATAAATGATACATCTATTGCATCAAGGTAAGGCAACGTTTGATCTTTTACGTCACGCTTCCAGTATTTGGTGTTTTTTACCAAGATCAGACGATCTTTTTCGTTCCAGGTCTTAAGCATAAAAGGACCAGTGCCTACTGGGTGTTTTCTGAAGTCTTTGTTATACTTCTCTACTGCTTCTTTTGCTACTACAAAAGTAAACGGCATAGACAAGATTTGTAAAAATGCGGGAAATCGTCGATTAAGAGTAATTTTAAATGAATAATCATCTATTTTTTCAATCCAGTCATCCGCCAATTTCTTGTCGGCGCTTTGCTTTACCTTGTCGGCAAATATCCAAGAACCTTTTGCGGCAGTTCTAGGATCCATTAATCTCTTGAATGAGTAAACAAAGTCATCGGCAATTACTTCACGTCCCCGGCCATTTTTAAAAGCCTGATCATCGTGAAAGTAAACATTTTTTTTGATGGTGAAGGTATACGTCAGCCCATCTTCAGAAATCTTGTAGTTTTCTGCCAACTCAGGGTGAACGTGTAAATCTTCCCCAAAGGTAAATAACCCATTGTACAATTGAGTAGTAGCCCAAATGTTTGTTCTTTGATCGGCAAAAACCGGATCAAGCGAAGTCAGTCCCCCTGTCAGGTTCAAGCGAAAAATCTTTTTACTGTCATTAGTGTTGTTTGTTGTTTTGTTTCCTGGCCCACAGGATAATAAACAAACAGCAAGTGCAGCTAAAAGGGTGAATCGTCGCATCATAATTTATATGTTTTTAAATGAAACCGCTATATTTGCATCCTTGAATTTCACGCGTTTTAAGCGATCAAATATTGTTCAAAAATACTTTATTTAAAAATAATTCCTGTTATTTTTTTTGATTTGCGCGAAGTTTTCTTCGATGTAAGGTATTACAGTTTTTGTAAACATTTATACAAAATTAAAGTAGAACGTAACCCAAAACTTGTAGCAAATATTTTTTAAAAAACGTAACAATATAAACCAAAATAAGAATGAAATGAAGAATCTGACAGGATTTTGACAGAAAAACAACCTGTAGCAAGGTTTGAAGTGTTTTTTAAGGTTAATGACATTAAATTTATAATTTTAACAAAGAGCGTAAGATGTGCAAATATTTTTTGAAAATGAACTTGTATAGAGGATTATTTTGCCTTGCGGGTATTTTGCTAATGTCCATAGGTGTGTCTGAAGCTCAGGTGCAGGACTCTGTGCCCCAAATCAAGCCCTCGACTACGGTAAAACCTACTCTCACCGTGAAAGATACTGTGGTAATAAAAAAAGGGGGACGGTTATCGAACAAAAAGCGAAAAAGAAGGAGTAACTCTCCCCGCAAAGCCCTGTTATATTCGGCTGCTTTTCCGGGGTTTGGGCAAATATATAACCGTAAACCCTGGAAACTAATCATTATTTACGGAGGAGGTGCCTTGCTTGGTCTGGAAATAAACCGCCAACACCAACGGTTTTTACAGTTTAGAAACGAATACGTAAAAAAAAGCCAGGACCCCAACTATGAAGCATCCTTTAACCTGACTGCCGAAAACCTTAAAACTATTCAAGATCAGGCAAAACGCGACCGTGACTTTATGATTATTCTTTCGGTATTGGTGTATGGTTTACAAATGGTAGATGCCAACGTAGATGCCCACCTGATGGACTTTGACCTGAACGACGACCTCAGTTTCAGGTTAGAACCAACCATGGAGAGTACCCCATTTAGCAACTTTGCGGCCTTGAGTTTAACACTTAAGTTTTAAGGAAAAAACACTCCCCCAACAGGGTTTATCTGTGCTTGCGTGCATCTTAGATAAAAATTGCTTTCCAAGGGCATCCAAAACTCTTGGAAAAGATAAGCTTTATATTTGAATAGGTGTAATGTAAGTAAGTTCGGAAAATCACAAAAGTATTGTTTTGTAGTTTTTATTTTTTAATAAGTACAAGACTTTGAACTACTCTACCCAGTTTTTAACTTCGTTGAACTCAGCACAGTAAAACTGTCTTGATGAATCAGGATTTAGAAATAGCTTCGGTTTTTCCAAAGTACCGTCATCGCCTCAGGTCGTGTCTCCATGAGCTGATCGAAACCTTGAAAAGCACTGTTCCCAGGCTCTGCGACAGGGTGATTTAGCTTTGCTGAGCACCGACATTCATCGGTATCTGAGGACTCGTAAACTCGGTTGTGGAGACACAAATCGAGGCGAAAAAATAGTAGGGTAGACTTTAAACTTTCATAAGGTAGGATAACAATAGTGGCTTACAGTATTTTAGTCCTTTTTTTCTTCTTTCTTGCTCTCCTTCCCTTTTAATTCCGTCTTTTTTGTTTCCTCGTCTTTTCTCGGGGTATCTTTTTTGGGAGTGTTTTCTTTCTGGGTATTTTCTTTCTTGGGTGGCCGACTGTTTTTCACCTTTTTGCGTCTAAACAAATCCCCTAATCTATTAAAGTTTTTCTGGTAACTCACCGAAAACCCATTGGTTTGGTTGTTTTGCTGGGTAAGACCGCTTGCGGCCCCATTGTTGTTGGTTCGGCGAAAAAACTTAAGGCTTAAATTACCCGATTCATTTAAACGATACTCTACTGTTACATCTCCTATCAGGTTTTGGTGCGAATTTTCTTCATTATTGTCGTGGTTGTCAAGGCTTACAAAACTACCCACCGATACCTTGAGTCGATCGTTGAAAAACTTCTTGGACAATTGTACCGCTAGTTCCCGGTCTTGCGAATAATCACTATTATTACTTAAATCAATGTCAATTTGTACTCCTCCCAAATAATCATCAGACAATTTGTTGAGCTGAGAACTCAAAAAACCACTCAGCCCCGACCCCAACTGGGAGGTTACATCTACCCCATTGCCGCCTTGTGCCTCTTCGGAAGTAATAAAGTGCCCCAGTACTATCAACCCAAAAACCTGTTTGTAGAGTTGGTTTTGGTCATTTCTTATTTCGTTAAGTTTACTGGTAAGTGCCGGGCTGGGGTTGCGCACCTTGTCTTTGGGCAACTCAATATCAAAACTAATTTGAGGCTCCATAAACTTGCCCCGCAAGTGTATCAGTACTTGCACCGGAATAATTCGTTTTGCCTGCTCTATCTCCGCAGTTTGTTCTGCCGAAATACGATCGACCAGTAAATTATAAGTAGATGTTTTGGTTTCATAAATAGCCGTAATATTCATGATGCCTTGCATAGGGTCGCCAAAAAAGTGTACACTGCTCCCCTTTTGCACTTCAATTTCTTTGCGCACCACTTCAAACAAGTTCATGGTATACTTTCCGGTTTCTATAATATAGTCACCTGATAGCTCAATTTCTCCAGTACTGTCCATGTTTACACTCAGCACCGTAGTACCCGAACACTCCATACGGTCGTTGGTAGCTTCATCTATTATAATATGTAGCTTTGTTTCGGGGGTTACCCTAATCACCGACTTGATTGTAAAGCCAGTAAGATCAGTCTGGGCTCTTGCTTTGGTAGTGTCTTTGGTTTTGGTAGAGTCAGCATCTACAAACTTAATAAAATCGCTTTGTCTTACACTGGCAGCCCCTTCATCATCTATCGATGTATACACATTAGAGCCAGGCTTCACTGTTACATCTGCCTTTATTTTCAGGTCATCCAGCAAACCATCTACTTTAATGTCATAATCGCTCACAATGGTACCATACAAGGTTTTAAAATTGTAGGCACTCGACTTCATCAATTGAAAATTATCTCCTTTTACCTTAAGGTTGGTATAAAAAGCACTAAAGCCCAGGTTATGAATTTTACCATTGATTGTATTGGTTTGTCCGTTTTGGTCGGTAATGGTAAAGTTTTTAAACTTGACTTGGTCACCATCAAAGTAAATGCGTTGGTCTTCGATAAAATGAGGCTCTCCCAACATTTTTACCTGCACCGTATTTTTACCTTTAAACCTAATATCTCCATTGATATTGGGCTGAAGCAAAGGCCCCGCAATGCGCAGTCGGGCGCTCAACCTGCCATGTAGCTTGGTTATATAGTCAGACACCAAAGGCCTGAAGGGTTCAAGCCTGATCTGAGATATTCCAGCAAACAAGTATAAGCTGTCTTTGTTAAGGTCATACGAACCGTTGGCACGCAGGCGATTATTTCTACCCTTCAGCAATACTTGTATCTTGGTAATCCCCGCAAGATCTTTGTCGCTCACCCCCACAGTAAGGTCACCCATTGCCAGGTCCATTGCTTTTAGGTTTTTCACCTTAATATCACTGGTGATTTTTTCAATATCAAACACATTGGTCACCGCCAGATTGCCATTGATCACCCCGCCCAGTTTGTAGGGGCTTAAGCCAAACAACAGAGGAATAGAGTCAATATCAAACTTGATAATATCTAACTCCTGTACAATTTTGTTATCATCATTAGTGCGACTCTGTAGCAATAGGCTTTGATCGTTGTGAGTCAGCGCCAGGCTATCTACAAACAAGTACTCATTGTAAGGGTTAAAAGTAATTTTGCAATCTTGCTTAAATTTCCACTTTTGCTTTTCTATTTCTATAAAAGAATCGTGCAGGGCTATAGCAAAAGTATCGGTTTTGGCATTTACCTTTCCATACAATGCCATATCTGTTTTAAGCGAGTCAGACTTTACCCTAAAATTAAACGATGCCTTGTCTTTTTCTATAGTAGTGCGGAAACTGGGCGACTTGATGTCTATATTTTCTTTGGTTTCAATGTTGGAGCACGACCAGAATACCTTGAGTTTTTTGCGCCTGGTGCGTAGATTCAAGTAAAAATTGTTGGCTTTTTGTCCTGCATACCCAAGCGCTGGCGTACTTACCTGTGCCATCAAAAAATTAGTACTGGCGTCAAAAGTAACATCAATGTCCAGTTCGAAAGGAAGCTTAAGAGTAGGTGCAAAAGCATACAACAAACGAGGGTTTTTGTGTATATGGGCATTGACGGTAAACTGTTCGGTATGCTTGAGTTTGAGCGAATCGGTAGCATAACCGGTATAATAACTGTGCGCAAAAATATCAAACGCCTGGGGCAACTCTGACAAGTGAAACTGTCCTTTGACGTGGGCATCCATTATGTCCGACTTTAGCACAATATTGCGCGTACTATCTTGTTGGCTAATGGTAAGGCGAAGCGAGTCAAGTTCCAGGTTTCGTTCCTGGTAAGCCACCTTTGCATGAGTTACTTTCAAATACCCAGTAAGGCTGTCAGCATCAAAACCTTGTACTTCGCCTACTATTTGGGTTTTAATGTCCAGCTTTTGGTCAAACAAGTTCAACTTCTTTAAATGCAATTGGTGTACATCGCCCAACAAAAACACCTTAGGCCTTTTTTCTTTCAGGTTTATCACATTTCGCAATACTACATGTGCCTCATCATCTTTATAAACTACCTTACTTTCGGCGATGTCGTCTACAAATTTGCTGGCAATTTTTAAGCCTTTATACACATACTTTTTATACTCAAAGCTATTGACATCGGCACTCAAAGTATCCACTCGAAACAAGTGGGGGCTCTGGGCAATACTGGTAGAAGCCGAAAAATTCAAAGCACCAACATCAGCCACTCCGGTAAGCGTGCCTACTTGTATGGCTTTGCCGCTCAGGTTGGCCTGCAGGCGATTATTATCAAATTTGGCATTGGTTTGCAGTTTAAAGTCGCTTTCCAGCTCTCCCAACACCGTTTGCAAAAGACAATCACCTTCGAGCTGCGACAAATACCCCTTCAATCTAAGTTCGGTGCGAATATCAGGTACAAGCATCAACTGGGCAGGCAAAGGCGTAGGCAACAAACTTTGTAAAAAGGCAGGAGCTACTTTTAAGTAGTGTAGGTTTAAGTTATAATGTGCCTGGGCATAGTCGGTAAAGTTGTTAACCTCCAGAGTGGTTTCAAAACTATTGCGGGCATTGAAACCCACCATAAACTTGTCTAAATATAGTTTGTTTTTATCCGCTTTAATGCTTCCGCCAAACTTTACAGTTTGGCCTTGCAAAGCGGGAGGCAACGCCCCGGTAAAGAAAGTAATGTCTTTGAATCCCAACGAATCCTGGGTGAAATCGGCATCAAAAAAAGTAGAATCAACAGATGCTTCAATGCTTTCTATGGAGGGTAAGCGCAACTTAAAGCCCCGGTGAAATACCGAATTGTTGGTTTGTATCTTTCCGGCATCTATCGATACCTGCGGGTAATCCAGGTCCATGCTCAGGGCGAATTGTTTTAACCTAAAACCACTTTTTTCGGCAAAAGCCAACGATCTCATATCAAAACTGAGGTTGTTTTTCCCTATTTTTATCTGTCTTATATCAGCACTAAAATCTTTGGCTATCAGATGGTTGTAGTCAATACTACTCCTATTGGCAGGCTTGCGTGAGTCGTCGTCATAGCGGAAATCACAATTTTTAAACACCAAAGATTTAAGGTCAATTCTATACCCACTGGAGTTCAAGGCAGTGTCAAGCGTATCTGTGACCGCTTTTTGGGTGCTATCTTTTGGAGTCAGCTTTTTGCCTGCCTCCAACTCCACTTCAGCCTCTACCTCTGCCTCAGCCTCTTGTTGATGAGGAGCCTGTCTAAATTTCAAATCAAGCCCGTCAAACATCAATTGATTGATGACAGGGTGCTTGTTATCTAGCCCCAACGTTTCAAAATCTGCTTTGAAATCTTTCATTTGAGTTTGCAAAAACAACTTGCTTCGGTCGTCCCACCAGTGTAACTTCAGGTTTTTTAAGCGTACCTTGTGCAAGTCTATGTCCCAGCCTGCTGTGCTGTCTTTTTTGGGTTCAGGCTTTTTGGTAGAGTCACTGCTGCTAAAAGCATCAATCAAAAACTGATAATTAAAATCGGGCGATTTCGAAGAGCGATGCAAGTACAGATTGACCCCTTCAAAACCTACTTCCTGGGTTTGCAATTGTTTGTCTAACAGCGAAAAACTGTGCAATGTTACTTTGAATTTCTTGGCATATAGCAAAGTGTCGTCTTGACGATCTGCCACAAAAATATCTTCCAATACCACCGTTTTAAAAAACTCGATATTGACACGTTTTATTTCTACTTTGGTTTTGAGCTTTTTACGCAAGTAACCAGTTGCCTGATCTACCAGATATTGTTGCGCGGCTGGTATTTGAATAGCCCCCCAGACCACCGAAAACAACAGCAGCACCGAGGCTACACTATAGACAATAAATTTTACAGAAAACTTTATTATTTTTTTACCTGTGATCTTCATTCAAGAGGTTAGGGGTTTATTACTGACAACTATGTTTAAGTATTCAATATAAGTAGCAGCAAGTCTTGGGTACCAATACGCATCGGTATCCAAGACTTGTTGCTACTAAATGGCAGAGCAGTAGAAAAGGCAGGGTATATTACCCTCTCTCTTTGTAAGTCCTTCATAACAATAACTAACTACCTGGCTAATTGTTGAACACCAGACAAGTAGTACTATTTTCCGTACTTTTCTACCAACTTTTCGGCGCATTTTTCACCGTCAATCGCTGCCGACATAATGCCACCAGCATAGCCTGCGCCTTCGGCACACGGATACAAGCGTTTGGTTTGCACATGCTCAAAAGATTCTTTGTTACGTGGAATACGTACTGGTGACGAAGTACGGCTCTCTACCCCCACAATTTGCGCCTCATTGGTTAAATAACCTTTCATTTTTTTTCCAAAAAGCTGAAAACCTTTGCGCAAACTTTGGGCAATAAACGGTGGCAACACCTCATCGATGGCTATAGACTTAAGCCCTGGCTGATAAGACGTCTCTAATAACTGCCCAGATATTTTTTTGTTAACAAAATCACGCATTTTTTGTGCGGGTGCAGTTTGGGTAGTGCCCGCTATTTGACAAGAACGTTGCTCTACTTCTCGCTGAAAGTGCATGCCTGCAAGCGCTCCATATTGTTGGTAAGGTTCCAGGTCTTCGGGCAATACAGACACCACCATACCTGAGTTGGCAAACTTAGAGTTACGACGTGAGGGCGACATCCCGTTTACTACCACCTCGCCAGGGGCAGTGGCAGCGGGTACTATAAAGCCTCCAGGACACATACAAAACGAAAAAACGCCTCGTTGTTTGCCTTCATACACCGCTTGAGCAGCCAACGAATAAGACGAGGCAGGCAGGTATTCGCCCCGGTCTTTGCAGTTGTACTGTATCTGATCTATCAATTGTTGTGGATGTTCTATGCGTACCCCCAAAGCAAAAGGCTTTGACTCGATATAGATGCCTTGTTCGTGCAAACGAATAAAAATATCGCGTGCCGAGTGTCCAGTAGCCAATATGACTCCCAAACCCTCTATCTTGTCACCCTGTTGGGTAATCACTCCCTTCATTTCTCCCTCTTTCAACACAAAGTCAGTCACCTTTGTGTCAAAGTGTACCTCGCCACCCGCCTGTAGTACGCTCTCACGTAAGTTAGACACAATGCGGGGCAGTTTGTTGGTGCCAATATGAGGATGAGTATCTACCAAAATATCGTCTACCGCCCCATGTGCCACCAAAATCTCCAGAATACGTCTGACACTCCCCCTTTTCTTTGAACGGGTATATAGTTTACCGTCTGAGTAAGTGCCTGCCCCCCCTTCGCCAAAGCAATAGTTAGACTCTCCATTGACCAAGTGGTCTTTGTTGATAGATGCCAGGTCGCGGCGGCGGGTTTGTACATCTTTGCCCCGCTCTAGTACTACGGGTTTATACCCCAACTCTATAAGACGCAAAGCAGCAAACAAACCTCCTGGACCAGCTCCTACTACCACTACTTGTGGAGCCTGGGCTACGTTAGGATAGTCTTGCTTGTAATCTAACAAGGGAGGGGGACTTTCGTTGAAGTAAACCTCTGCCTGAAGGTGTACCTTAATGTTTTTACCACGGGCATCGATCGAGCGTTTGAGTTTACGAATGGTAAAGTCGTCTTGGTTAACTGCCGATATTTTAGTGGCAATGTATTGGGCCAATGCCTCATCGTTATAGGCGATTTCGGGAGACAAAGTCAATTTGAGTTGTTTCATCATAACGAGTAAGGTGTTTATCCTTAAAAAAAACTGACTTGCAATCTACGAATTTATTGCCAAACCTGGTTTGAAAACCACACACGAAAGCAAGTAGATGTAATAAAAAATGGTGGTTTTATCTAAAAACAACCCAGCATTTCGTCTGCTTTTTTCTACGCTTGGGGCAAGTTATTCGTGGTTTCTTCGGACAAACATTTTATATAAAACAAAAAGTAACTAGCATTGGGGCTCATCACCTCCAGCAAAAAGTCGAACTATTTATTAACAAACAATACCCTCTATTTCCATGAAAAACAAAACCTTACATTTTTTGATGGCGTTTTTTGCCATTGCTATTGGGCTTTATCCAGCGGCTTACTTTTTTGTAGATATGAGCAAGGGATTTTTGGGCTCCAAGAGTCTGGCACTGCTCAACAACATGGTGTGGTATACCAGTTTTTATACCCACATTGTACTGGGCGGGGTGGCTTTGTTGGTGGGTTGGGCGCAGTTTGGCAAGCGGTGGAGAACCCAACATCTGGAATGGCACCGAAGGCTGGGCAAAGTATATATAATATCGGCGCTATTGAGTGCAGTGGCGGGTATTTACCTTGGTTGGTATGCCAATGGAGGGGCAGTGGCTGCCGTCGGTTTTATAGGCTTAGGTTTGGTGTGGTTTTTTACTACCTACAAGGCGTATACCAGCATTAAAGCAAAGCAGGTCGTCATCCATCAGAAAATGATGATTTATAGCTACGCGGCTTGTTTTGCTGCGGTTACTTTGCGTTTGTGGCTTCCCTTGTTGATTGTTACCCTGGGGGACTTTACCAAAGCTTACCTGATAGTAGCCTGGCTATGTTGGGTGCCCAACTTGTGGGTAGCACATCGTTTGGCAAAACAAGTATCATAGCTACTATAAAGCCTGTGTTTGAGGCATTGTTTTATGGCTACTTCTCCCCCGTGGCTATAAAACAACGCAGGCAAGTTGTTAAACTCTAACCTTTCTCAAAGCCTCCTTCCCTCTTTACCACTCATCAAGTTGCTTTCCTTAGTAAGACACCGACTGGATTAAATGTACCCCAAAACAAAACAAAAGTGATTGTGTTAGTATTAAAATACTATTTTACTTTTCTGATTCAGCTAAAAATATTTAATTTGATTTTTGAGCTTTTACTAATACAATGGTTGTATGTTTACCTCGCTGAGTCAACAAAATGTATTTAAAAAACTGATTTATCACGAGACATTAAGTAATGGACAAAAAATAATCTTTCGATTTAGGAAATGACCTTTACCACTGATACTTCGTTATTTTTAGCCTTTGGCAGAGCTCGGCACAGCAAAGCTGTAGCCATCGGTTATTGCTCGTAGCGCTGCTACGAACGCAAAAAATGCCTCGCCTCAGTGGTAAATCTCTATCTCCAAATGGATGCCTTATTTTCAACCATTACTAAGTAATTTTTAAAACGCTCAACCAGTTGTGTTACCTGCAATATCATATTTGCAAATATAATAAAACAATCTTGTCTGCTATTTGTATAGCAAACCAATCGCTGTCAATGGTTTGAAAGTATCTGATAGCCAAAGAACTTAAATTAAAAACATTCAATCTATGGGACAAAAAACAATACTCCAGTCATTTTACGAAAAAGAGCAAATAATGCCCAACAAGTCTTTTTTAAGACAACCTTTTGGTGACCGTTGGGAAACCTATACCTGGCAACAGGCGGCACAAATGGCGCGCAAGCTTGCTACAGGACTTCAATCGTTGGGCTTGCCAGCCAAAAGTCATATAGGGCTGGTATCTAAAAACTGTCGAGAGTGGATCATAGCTGATCTGGCCATTATGATTGCGGGTTATGTATCGGTACCTTTTTACCCCACCCTTACTGGAGAGCAAATCAAGGAAGTAATCCACCTGGGCGATGTAAAGGCATTGTTTGTGGGCAAAACTGAAGTATGGGAAGATATGAAAAAAGGCGTGCCTGCTGACCTGCCCATTATTGCTTTTCCGCATTACGAAGGCAACTCTAAAGTAACCGAAGGTGAGCAGTGGGACACTTTTCTTGACCGCTTTGAACCTTTGCAGGGCAATCCTTTGCCCGACATGGAAGATTTATGGACTATAGTATTTACATCGGGTACCACGGGTACTCCCAAGGGTGTAATGCTTAACCACCAGGCCCTTGCCAGCCTCGATGCTATGGTGCACCAACAAAACTATGTCAAAGTATCGTTTGATGGTGACAATCGTTTTTTCTCTTTTTTACCACTCAACCACATTGCCGAGCGTGCCCTTATAGAGTTTTTGTGCATTGCCCACGGGGGCGAAATTTCTTTTGTTGAAACCATTGATACTTTTGCCAAAAACCTGCGCGAAACCCAACCTACCATGTTTTTTGCAGTGCCCCGCATCTGGACTAAGTTTCAACTAGGGGTATTGGGCAAAATGTCGCAAAAAAAACTCAACCTCTTTCTCAAAATCCCTATTCTTTCGGGCTTGGTAAAAAACAAAATAAAGAAAGGGCTGGGGCTTAGCAACGCACGTGCCTGTGTGTCGGGAGCTGCGCCTATAGCCCAAAGCCTCAAAGACTGGTACAAACGTTTAGGAATCTCTATATCAGAGGGATATGGAATGACAGAAAACTGCGCGGTTTGCTCTTTCTTATCCGGAGATGAAGACCAACCTGGCTCGGTAGGAAAACCAGCTGCAGGAGTTGACCTAAAGATTGACGAAGACACTGGCGAGGTATGCATGAAAGCCGATTTTGTAATGCAAGGTTATTACAATGCCCCTGAAAAAACCGCTGAGGTGCTCAGAGATGGCTGGCTACATACTGGCGACCAGGGTTGGGTAAACGAGGATGGTTACCTTTACCTTACGGGTAGGGTAAAAGACACTTTTAAAACCTCTAAAGGTATTTATATAGTGCCTGCACCTATGGAGTGGGTGTTTGATGCCAATACCGACATTGAACAAATCTGTATTGTGGGGTTGGGTATGCCTCAGCCTATGGGCATTGTCACGTTATCGGAGCTAGGCGAGATGAAGTCAAAAGAAGAAGTCAAAGAAAGTCTAATTGCTTCGCTTGAAAAAGCCAACGAAGGCTCGAAAAACGACAAAAAAATTTCTACCCTGATTATAGCCAAAGAAGCCTTCAGTGTAGAGAATGGCTTGCTTACACCTACCTTAAAGGTAAAGCGTAATATACTCAACAAGCATTACAACGAACAACTACTGGCTTGGCACCAACAACCTGATCAGGTGATTTGGGAGGGCTAACGCGTATGCTTAAGACAAAGCAGGGTTTTCGCCTACATTTCTGAGGAAACCTTGCTTTTGTTTAACTTAAAACCAATCATTTAAAAAAAAGACAATCCTACAATGCAAGAAGCTACAGAGCTAGACATTGCGCTTTATCGGAAAATATTTGCCGACTATATTCCTTATCACCGTTTGCTGGGCTTTGAGCTTGACGTGCTGCAGCAGGGCAAAGCAAGCTTGATTATTCCTTACAAAAAAGAACTGTTAGGAAATATTGTAGCAGGCAATTTTCACGGGGGTGTCATTGTATCGGCAATGGACTCGATAGGTGGCATGGCGGCCATGACTATGATAGATATTAAGGTAGACAAAATAGCTACCATTGACATTAGAACTGATTTTTTATCGCCGGCAAAAAAAGACAACAACGTGGTAGTAGAGGCTCAAGTGCAAAAAAGTGGCAATAGAGTAGTTTTTACCCACATTCAGGCGTACCACCAAGGCAAGCCTGAACACATTCTGGCTGAGGGAAGGGCTATTTACAGCGTAAAGCGAAAATCGTGATTTTTTAGACTTTGTTGTGCAGTGGCGGTTGGTTAAACAAACTTACGTTTTAAATGAAACAAGTAATACACCTTTTACCTCAGCAACCTTATGTATGTATGGTAGTAAAAAAAGCGTTTGCTCCTGAGCTTTGTAAAAAAATAATTGAAGAACGAAAAAACAATTTTGCCAAAGCCATTACCCACTACCCTACTTCTTACCGCAACAACGACCGCCAGGTGGTAGACGATGACACACTTGCTGCCTTGCTGTTTGAGGAGATAAAACAGTATGTGCCTTCGTCTATTGATATAGCAGGTGTAGGCAAAGACGAAGCGGGCAACTGGCAACTCAAAGAACTCAATCATAGACTGCGGATATGTCGCTACCAGCCCGAACAATACTTTAACAAACACCTGGACGGCGTACACTATCAATCTGCCACAGTACAGTCTAAGCTTACTTTTATGGTCTACCTCAACGATAGTCACGAGTTTATCGGAGGGCGTACTTTGTTCTTTGCTTCTAAAGACAGTGATGAGGTGATCCAAGAGTTTTTGCCCGAAACGGGTGACCTTATCATATTTGATCACAATATTTGGCACGCCGGCGAAGTGCTCCATTCAGGGATCAAATACATTCTTCGCAGTGATATTCTTTACCAAAAAACTTCCCCAGTTTCTTCTTCAACTGACCAGCCTTTTGCCGAAGGGCACCTGGGCTATATTTGGGCTATAGCTCATAACCCACACTATGTATTTACTGGAGGTAGAGATAAACTGCTAAAGGTATGGAGCAAAGATGGCGAGGCGTTGACTTCGGTACAGGCGCACGCCAACTCGGTGGTGGCTATACTGCCTTATGGCAATGATTTGGTAATAACGGCTTCGCGTGACCAGACAGTAAGAGGCTGGCAACTCGACGATACCACAGGCAAGCTCCTTTTGCGCCCCTTGTGGCAAGTGTGGGCACACGAAGCTACCATTCTTAACTTGTGCAAAATAGACGACCAACGTTTTGCCAGCCTGGGGGCAGATGGAATGGTGCAAATGATAACGACTAAAGGGGAACTCAAAAAAAACTGGCTGGCCCACCATGAGTGGATTTGGGCAATGGTGAAAATGAACGATGCATGTGTGCTTACTGGAAGCGAGGATGGGTCGCTGAAGTGGTGGGATTATCAAAAACGGGCATTATTGGGCGAATGGGCACATAGTAGAGTTCCAGTGACAGCGTTGGTGTTTGACGCTCCCAATCAATGGCTGTTTGTGGGTAGAAATAATGGTACTATAGAATGCCTGCAATGGGACAATCAAACACTAAAACTTACCCCATTGCATAGCATATATGCGCACCAGGGCATTATACGATGCCTAAAAATACACCAGCATTTGTTGGTAAGTGGGGCAGAAGACAATCTGGTAAAGCTATGGCAGTTGACCAAACTGGTAGAGGCAAACCTTGGGTTTGAACCGCTCAAGACCTATGCACACAATAACTTTGTACAAGATGTGCTCCTGCTCGATCAGCAGTTGGTGAGTGTATCGTATGACGGCAAGATTGCGGTGAATGCTTACTAACCAAGAAGTTAAGTTTACTATTAGTACTCAGTTTGGCTATATAATCACATCAATCGTTTACCTAAATAACAGCACTCATGGAAAACATGCTTTTCTTCAAAACTCCCCAAGACTTCAGAGAGTGGCTCGCCCAAAACCACAACCAACAAAAGGAGCTGTGGGTGGCTTACTATAAAAAAGCGACCCAAAAACCCAGCATTACCTGGAGCGAATCAGTAGACCAAGCGTTATGCTATGGTTGGATCGATGGCATTCGTAAAACGGTAGATGAGGAAAGTTATAAAGTGCGTTTTACTCCGCGACGTCCCAATAGTGTATGGAGTGCGGTAAACCTCAAAAAAATGAAAGTTTTGCAAGAGCAAGGGCTAATGGAAGCTCCCGGCCTGGCCATTTATGAAAAGCGCAACCCCGAAAACGATGAGAAGGAAGCAAAGTTGCCTGAAGCTTATCAACAACTTTTGGAGGCCAACCCGGTTGCCTGGAAGTTTTTTAGTCAATCGGCTCCTTTTTATCAACGCCAAATGATTTGGTGGGTCATCAGAGCTAAAAAAGAGACTACTCAAATAAGACGTTTAAACAAATTGATTGAATATTCGGCAGCAGGCAAAAAAATAATTGGGTAGTTGTATCATTGACCACCAATACGAGGCTACCTCATAACTCAAAACCCATATATGGTACTTTTATCTAATAGTAGAGACAATTGAAATTGGCTCTTATAAAGAATTGGGCTGAAGGGTTATTGTCCCCTGCGCTTTGGTCTTAGTGAAACAAGACTAAAGCACGCAAACACTCGAAACATCATATACAAGTCATTTACAAAGTTTTGGGTGAGCATTGCTCAGGTCACCCTGCGGTAAGACCTTCGCAGGAGGTGGGGAGCTCTGCCTTTTGGCTAATTACGAATGGGTTAATTACGAATGAGGGAGCTCTGCTTTAGCTAATGAGCGCAAGCGACGCTAAAAAACCAAAGCACGCAAACACTCGAAACATCATATACAAGTCATTTACAAAGTTTTGGGTGAGCATTGCTCAGGTCACCCTGCGGTAAGACCTTCGCAGGAGGTGTTTATTTAATGACGAAGTTCATACTCCCATGCTTTGGTCTTAGTGAAACGAGACCAAAGCACGCAAACACTCGAAACATCATATATAAGTCATTTACAAAGTTTTGGGTGAGCATTGCTCAGGTCGCCCTGCGGTAAGACCTTCGCGGAAGGTGTTTATTTAATGACGAAGTTCATACTCCCATGCTTTGGTCTTAGTGAAACGAGACCAAAGCACGCAAACACTCGAAACATCATATATAAGTCATTTACAAAGTTTTGGGTGAGCATTGCTCAGGTCGCCCTGCGGTAAGACCTTCGCGGAAGGTGTTTATTTAATGACGAAGTTCATACTCCCATGCTTTGGTCTTAGTGAAACGAGACCAAAGCACGCAAACACTCGAAACATCATATATAAGTCGTTTATAAAGTTTTTGGTGAGCATTGCTCAGGTCGCCCTGCGGTAAGACCTTCGCAGGAGGTGTTTATTTAATGACGAAGTTCATAGTCCCCTGCTTTGGTCTTAGTGAAACGAGACTAAAGCACGCAAACACTCGAAACATCATATACAAGTCATTTACAAAGTTTTGGGTGAGCATTGCTCAGGTCGCCCTGCGGTAAGACCTTCGCGGGAGGTTGATTTTATAATAGTGCTTGTGGAGAAGTATTCAGTTTATAAATAAAGTATGGGCTGCCTCCTAATATTTTAGTTGAAATTACTAGAAGACAGTCCCAAACTACGCCCTATTTCTAATTACACCCTTTGTCTGTTTTTGACTGAGCATCGGCGTTAGGAAAACAATTGCCAGAGAGAAGTCGAGCTGGTTCGTAGCGTTTAAGATTGGCATCATACAAACCTTTTTGCAAAAATGCTACTACTTGATCTAGCTCAGTCTCGCTTAGGTCTAATGCTTTGAACTCGCTTGCCAACTGGCTGTGGGGTACTTGAAGGTTTTGTGCCACTGCCTTGTTTTTATAAGCCACTACCTCTTTGATACTGGTAAAACTACCACCGTGTCCATAAAAAGGTGAGTTGCTTAAGTTATACAATTGGGGCACTTTAAACTTATACATATCAGAGGGCTGTTTGGTAAAACCTCCCCTTCCCTTGCCTGCGTCGGTTATTTGAGTAGGTGTAAGGCCAAATACCCCCGCCCCACTAAAATCGTTCATCCCTAAGGCATGAAAACTCATCGAGCTTAAGGCAGGACCAGTATGACAGCTGCCACAATTGGCTTTGCCAAAAAACAAAATTGCTCCCGATTTTTGAGCATTGCTCATGGCCGCCAAGTCACCTTTAAGCCATTTTTGAAAAGGCGCCTCGCTTGCCAAAATGGTACGCTCGAAGGCAGCAATGGCGAGCCCGGCGGTTTCGTTGGTATAACGCTGGGCTTCGGGCACATTTGGGAAAGCTTCGTCAAACAATGCCTTATAGCCCATAGGAAACAATACTGCTGTATTTACCTCCATTCGGTGTACAGTAAGCCCAGCTATAGCTTGTATTTCTACCCCTTCGTAGCCCAGGTGGTTGGTAGCTATAGGGGTGCCTACCGTCCAGTTTGCCTGGGTACCCGCATTGAGACCAGTTGCCCCAAACTGCCCGTTCCATAGCATTACTTGCTGATAGGCACTGTTCATAGCCGATGGAGACCGCAAAGGTTGCACATCTATCATATCACCGGGGTAATCGGTGTGTTTGGTGCGCCCTTCCCCATTGCTGCCATAGCCAGTTCCTCCTTCGCCGATGCCTTGCTTTACACCAGCCTGAAAACCAGCCCCGGCGTGATGGCAACTTGAGCATGAATAAGTATTCACGCCTACCTCTTTTTTAGGCTTAATCGCCAAGGCTGTTTCATGAAAAAGCATTTGTCCGAGTTTTACCTTGGCTAAAGTAAGGGGGTTTTTGGGGTCTTGCGGTATTTTTGCCAGTTCGTCGCTGTCGGGTAAAGTAAAAAAAGCTTTGCCTTGCCCATTAGACACATTTTTCAGGGTATTTTCCAGTTCCTGATCCAAGGTAGTAGGGTGAGGGTTTTCTTGTTTGATACAACCCCACGTCAATGGCAGCAATACTAGCAGGATTGCCCAGGTTGAGAATTTGGTAATTGTCATAAAATTTAAAATTACTCTTCCATTGTTGTTCGCATTGACTAAGGAATAGTACCAAAATAAATTTACATTTTTAACGTCATCTTTCGCTGACAGAATTCGTTAAAAAAACTTGACGTAGCGCTGCTATGACGCCGTCCCGCAGGGCTGGCTCAACATCCACTGGATATTGCCCTACCTCTCCTGCCAACAAAATATTTTGGCGCTACTATAGAACTTTATTTTTACACCATTCCTAATGGAAGAATTGAAAGAAATATATAATTGAAAGCATACGACTGAGTAAGTACGCATTTACTCAGTGCAGCAAATTACGAAAATTAATTTGTATTTTTTATGACACCTCATCAGTTCAGGTAATTGTATGAAGACAACACCCGTAAAACTACTCAGTTTTCCCCAAGGTTACCCAGTTTTTTTCTCACCAAGCCCCCACCCACTACTTTATTCTCTTGGCTTGCCCAGTAAGTCACTCATTATATTTATTGTACAAAAACAAGTTCGATGCTTTGTTTGCCAGGCAGATTGAATTGGGCATTTTTTAACGCTTATTTTGTAAATTTTATCCAATATTCGAGACACTGTATAGGCAGAGCATTATTTTGTTTCTTTTGCCTGGTACTCTACATGATAAATATTGAAGACTGTCAAGGAGCAAATCTTGTCAAACCTACCACCTTTCTAAAAATATAGGTAAAACCTAACAAAATCAACTACTGCTTTGCCTACTTATGAAGCTAGATGACCAATGGTTAATAGTTGACCATTGTTTTATATAAAAATATCATTTCATAGTATGACTATTCAAATATTTTCATGTTTACACATCAATCAGGAAAAAATCCTGGTTTTACCCGGTTTGTTTACTTTTTATTTACCTCTTTTCAGCCTTTGTTTACTTTTTGTATACCTGCTTTTCCTTGCTTTATCGTAAAAAACATCCATTTTAGCAACGTCTAAATGACCACTATGCCCAATTATTATTACACAAAACTTTTACACAACGATGATTAACAAAAAAGCAATGACAGTCTGCCTATTATTATTGGCAGCACTGGTGGTAACACCTGTAATGGCACAACAGCGCTATAGTCAGCGCCAAACGCAAAAGCTAAAAGGTCTAAGCAATGCCTACACAGCAAAGTACAAAACCCAACGCGCCCGTGCTTATGCCAGGGCACTAAAGGCAAAGCTACCCCTGAGAGTAGTGACCAAAGACAGGGTGATAGAACTGCAGGGGTTTAGCCGCCCCAATGGTGGAACACCTTTGTACTTTACCAATTTTAATCTCAACGCTGCCCGCACCATTTCTACTGATAAAGTACAAGCCCAACTAGGACTTACAGGTACAGGCATTGTGCTGGGCATTTGGGACGGTGGAAAAGTAAGAACCACTCACCAGGAGTTTGGCAACCGGGTAACCCAACAAGACAATGCTACTACTCTGAGCTCACACGCTACCCACGTGGCGGGTACTATGGGAGCTGCCGGGGTAAGCAGTAATGCCAAAGGAATGGCACCCAACGCTACTATTCATGCCTATGACTGGAACAGCGACCTTGCCGAAATGGCAAATGCTGCCTCAAACGGCTTGCTACTGTCTAACCACTCGTATGGTTTTATTACTGGATGGGCATTTAGTGGAAGTGGCTGGCGCTGGTACGGCGATGTAAACATCAGCACTACTGAAGACTACAGGTTTGGTTTTTACAGCGATTACTCTAAAGACATGGACCAAATTGCCTTTGATGCACCTTTTTACCTGATTTGTAAAGCGGCGGGTAACGACCGTAACGACAACCATTCGGGCAGCCACCAATACTACAATGGCACTAGCTGGGTAAATTCTACTGCTTTTCGCAAAAGAGATGGTGACTATGATTGTATAGGCGCAGGTGGGGTAGCCAAGAATATATTGACTATAGGTGCAGTAAACGACATCAGTTCGGGTTATTCGCAACCTTCTGACGTGGTGCAAACCAGTTTTAGCTCTTGGGGACCTACCGACGATGGACGGATCAAACCAGACCTTGTGGCAAATGGTGCCAGTCTTTTCTCGCCAGATAGTGGCAGCGATACCGACTACGGTAATAAAAGTGGTACGTCGATGTCTTCGCCTAGTGTAACCGGGTCTTTGGGACTACTACAACAACACTATAAAAATAAGAATGGAGGGAGCTTTATGCGTGCAGCTACCCTTAAGGCGTTGGTGATTCACACTGCCGACGAAGCAGGCAATGCCAATGGTCCTGATTATTCAAATGGTTGGGGTTTGATGAATACCAAAGCAGCGGCTGATGTAATTACCAACCGCAATGTATCGTCTAAAATAGAAGAAGAAACTTTGAATAACAATGGTACTTATTCTATTCAGGTAAACGCTACGGGCAACGAACCTTTGGTGGCTACCATAGTATGGACCGACGCTCCAGGTACACCCACTGCACCCGCGCTTGATCCTACTAACCGTATGTTGGTCAATGATTTGGATTTGCGTCTTTCGGGCAATGGTAACACTTACCAACCTTGGATACTCAACCCAGCCAACCCAAGTGCAGCGGCTACTAAAGGTGATAACGACCGCGACAATGTAGAGAAGGTATTTATTGCCAATCCTGGCGCAGGCACTTATACTATTACAGTCAATCATAAAGGTGCTTTGAACGGTGGTAACCAGGCTTTTTCTATCATTGTAACAGGTATTACTACTGGCAGCTCAGCTTGTGCAGTTGCAGGTGGCCTCACTACTTCTAACCTTGCGACTACTTCGGCTACACTTAACTGGAGCGCAGTAAACGGCGCAACCACTTATGATGTACGCTACAGAGCTCAAGGCAGCGCCAACTGGGCAACAGTCAATGGAGTAAACGGAACGTCTACCAATGTATCGGGTTTGGTTGAAGGGACTACTTATGAGTTTCAGGTAAGAACCAACTGTAGCAATGGCTCAAGTGCTTATTCTGCTTCGGCAAGTTTTACTACTGGCACTCCGGCAAGTTGTATTACAGCATTTCCTTACAACGAAAGCTTCGAAACGGGGTTGGGTGCCTGGGTACAATCATCAGCAGACGACATCAACTGGACCCGCCAGTCAGGTGGTACGGCATCCAACAGTACCGGACCTTCGGCTGCCAACAATGGTTCATTTTATATGTATGTAGAAGCGTCTGGCTCTAATTATCCGGCAAAAACGGCTACTTTGATCAGTCCTTGTTTTGACCTATCGGCCGTAAGCAGCCCTACGCTTAAATTTGACTACCACATGTATGGGTCGCAAGTAAACAACCTTAAGGCTGAAGTAAGCACCAATGGTAGCAGCTGGGCAGAGATTTTTAATAAGTCGGGTGATCAAGGCAATAGCTGGACTACCCAAACCATTGACCTGAATGCTTACAAAGGCAGCAATGTATCGGTGAGGTTTACAGTAACCACAGGTACAGGCTCTAGTGGCTGGCAAAGCGATATTGCTATAGACCATGTACGGGTAGAGGCCAGTACTCCTCCTTTGGTTTATTGTGCCTCTGAGGGTAACAACTCTACCGAAGAATATATTGGCAGGGTACAGTTGGGCAGCATAGATAACTCTTCGAACGGAAGCAATGGCTATACCGACTTTACTTCTACCTCTACGTCTTTGGCACAAGGGTCAAGTAATACCATTACGATTACCCCCGTATGGACAGGCACTGTATATAATGAAGGCTACAGCGTTTGGATTGACTTTAACCGTGATGGTGACTTTACTGATGCCGGAGAACAAGTGTTTACCCAGGCAGCTACCAGAAACACTCCTGTTTCAGGTACAATCAATATACCCACATCGGTGACTACTGGCAGCACTCGTATGCGGGTATCTATGAGGTACAACGCTATTCCGACTTCTTGTGGAACATTCAATTATGGTGAAGTAGAAGACTATACCATCAATATTGCTCCAAGTGGTACGGCTACCTTTGCCAGCCAAACTGAGCGCTTCCCAATTCTGTTAGAAGAAGTAAGCGTATCGCCCAATCCTGCTACTGACGTGGTAACGGTAAAGGCTCAAGCAGCCAACAATAGCCAGGTAAGCTTTACTTTGGTAAGTATCAATGGTAGAAGTATGATGCGTAAAGTGGCTCAAGCCAACAATGGAGAAGCTACTCAACAATTTAAGGTAGGCAACTTACCCAAAGGCATCTACTTAATAAAAGTACAAACCAAGGGGGGACAAAAAATACAGAAAGTGGTGGTCAGATAAGGAATTACCACTGCGTTTTGTTTAAAAAATAAGGGAACAAGGTTGGAGCTATGCTTCAATCTTGTTTTTTTTTGCCTTAAAATGAAATAGTACAAACCTGCATATATCACTGGATAGGTAGGTAGCTTGCCCTTACCAAAAGTACAAACTAAAGGAGGTGAAAAGGCATAAAAAAGATGTATTATACAAGTAATTATTTTTGCGTTTTGTTTAAATAATAAGTTGACAAGGTTGGATCATTACTCCAACCTTGTTTTTTTTGTTTAGAGCAAAATAGTACCAAAAGCATATCATAATTAGTTATGATCATGTAATCATATAATATTAATATATAATACTTATATTATCATATCGGAAAAAACATACACCCCTAATCTATAGTAATTATACCTATTACATATAGGGATATTTCTCATTTTATATAGTAAATACTACTATTTTATACAAATAAAAAATAATTTAAATACCTGATAATCATAACATTAACAAAAACATGCTGTTTGTAAATTCCGAAACAAAATTTGTGTAATAAAAATAACTACCATACATTTACAACCATAATATTACACTCAACAAATATATATTACATGATGAAAATTTTATCAAAATTATCTTCCGCCGCTTTAATCGCGATACTTACTTTTACTTTTGCTTGTAAGCAAAATGACGAGAAAAATGTTGCACCTAACAACAAAGTTTCTGAAAAAGTATTACACCAGATCAATGCTTTAGGCTTTACCAACACTGGAGTAATAAAAACCGATGGTGGTTACATTGTAGAAGGCGATATTTTCCTTTCTGAGACAGATTTGAACAGCACACCCAAGCAACACAATCTAGTCGTTGGAAAAAGCGAGCAGTTCCGTACCAGTAATGTGGTAAACACGAACGGCAATCGTAACATCACCATTTATGCACCTACTGGTTACAGAGGCTACAGTTCTGCAATGTTGGCTGGCTTAGACGAAGCCATCAGTCGTTACAATGCTTTGGGCTTAGACCTTACCTTTTCTCGTACTACTTCATCTTGGAACGCTGACATCAAAATGACTCGTTTGAGCAGAACAGATGAACAACGAGGTGTATTAGGTTCAGCTGGTTTTCCAACCAATGGCAACCCTTACAATGAAATTAAAATGAGTGGAGTACTTGAGTCTTCTTACGGATTGAGTACTGATGGAATTGCTACCATCATTGGACACGAAATGGGGCACTGCATTGGTTTCCGTCATACCGACTACTTTGACCGCTCTATTAGCTGTGGTGGCAGTACCGCAAACGAAGGCGCAAGTGATGTAGGTGCTATCAACATTCCTGGCACTTTAAAAGACGCTGATTTGGCTGATAACGGATCTTGGATGTTGGCTTGTACCGACGGTAGTGATCGTCCTTTTACCAGCGGCGACCAGGCTGCTTTGAACTGGATGTATAAGAATAACTTCTAATTGACATATTAAACTATATAATATAGCAAAGCTCCTGATCGTTCGGTCAGGGGCTTTGTTGTTTTTGGTTTGGTCACTCTCCCACCCTCTTTTTTCCCCTTTCTCTGGGTTTGCCTATTTGCTTTGTGCCTTTCATTGCAGGTGTTTCTAATAATTGTTTAATAACTTAATATTATGTTAAACAAAAAATATTTTATTTCAATCAACGGAGGGTATATCCAGAAAAAAGTAGCCTTTACAACTATTTGGTAAATAAATTGTTAGGCTATAAAAGTGTCTGCTCAGACTACTATGTTTATAATCTATAATCAGGGAGCAATAATTGTTTTATAAGTAAAAAATTATTAAATACACAAAATCCCTCGAAACAAAACCCTATATATGTATAAATGGATACTCTTAATCCTGCTATTGAACATAAGCTTTCCCGCTGTTAAAGGGCAAAATGGACTTTCTTTGGCTCAAACCGATAGTTTGGAGCAAGAGCTAAGCGAGGCTTTTATTGACACTGTCCGGATTCAAATCTTGAGTCAGTTGAGCAATGCATACGTTGTAAATCGCCCCCTTAAAGCCAAACTTTACCTCACCCAAGCCTTTAAGCACGCTTCCAGCATCAATTACCGACAGGGGCTCATTGATTTATCTAAAACTAAAGGCAAGTTTTTGTATACTCAGAATAAACCCGCTGAAGCAATTACTTGGTATAAAAAAGCTGACAGTTTGCTAAAACTTGACAAGCGATCAAAAGAGTCGGCACAATGCCTGATCGAAATGGCAAAAATTTATAGTCGCTACGGTGATCTCGATACTGCCTGGAAACTATTGAGTAAAAGCCTGAAAACAGCCCAGCAATACCAACAAAAACCAACCTTGATACAAATATACTTGTTACTTGCCGATGTCACTGCCAAACAAGACAGCCTCTCTCAAACCTTGGCCTACTTTGCAAAAGCGGCACAAGAATGTACCCAACAAAAAGATTTTCAACAATTGGGGCTTACTCACCAAAAAACCGGCATGTTTTATCTCAACCGTAAACAGCCCGGTCAAGCACTCAAGGCATTTAAAAAAGCGTTGGCTGTTTATCAAAAACACCACCACCACTTAGGCATACTCACCCAACATTACTACATTGGCTTGAGTCAACAAACCCAACAAAACAACCTAAAAGCCATCAAACGTTTTGAGCAGGTATTACAGCTCGCTGACAGGCTGGGAACTAAGTTATTTGTTGCTGAAAGTTACTATAGGCTAAGTTTGCTGCATTTGGCAGATGATGAGGAAAAAAGCCTTGAATGTGTTAAAAAAGCGTATGAAAAAAGCCTGGAGTACAATAACCACACGATTGCCAGAGATGCCTCAAAAGCTTTGAGTTTGTACTATAATAAGCAAGCAGATACTAAAAATGCATTGCTCTACCAGAAGGCATACCAGATACTCAACGATAGCTTATTGGCGCAAAGCCACCGCCACACACTTGCCAAAGAACGCTTTCAGACACAGGTGAAGATACAGCACCGCACCGATATGTTGCGCACTGCCCACAAGGCCACACTAGCCAACGAACAAGCCAAATCACTGTGGTTGTTGGTTTTGGTGCTAACGGTGGGCATTGGCGCCAGCGGATTGTTAATATGGCTGTTTAGAAAAAATAAAAAGACAAAAAGGCGTTTCAAGGAGTTGGTAAACCAGAAAAAAGAAATTGTAGGAGCACAAAGTAATGAAATTGCCCACCAACAAGAGGTGATTTCTACCAAAGAAGAAGCCCTGAAGGGTGCTAACCAAACCCTGAAACTAAAGGAAGAAAAAATTGCTGAAAGCGAAAAGCAAACAGCTGAACATCAAGAGTATATTTATGACAGCATGGTATATACCAGCGAAATACAAAAGGTGTTGTTGCCCAATATGAAAAAACGCAATCGGGTACTTACCGATCATTTTGTCTTGTTTAAGCCCCGCGAAATTTTAAGTGGTGATTTTTATTGGGTAAAAAAAGTGAAGCCTTATGTAGTAATTGTAACGGCTGATTGCACCGGACACGGGGTACCTAGCGCAGTGACAGGCATGCTTGCCATTTCGTTTTTGAACAACATTGTACGCGACCACATGGAGCTGAGCGCTGGAGAGATTTTAGACCAACTGCGCGAAAAGGTAAAACAAACCATTAGGCACCATAATGATGAGGCAGGTGAAGAAAGTAACAAGGGACGCATAGAAATGGCTCTAGCCATGTATGACCTTGAAAAAATGGAACTGCAATATGCGGGGGCTTACAACGCTTTGCATATTATACGCCCTACCAAAGCCTTGGAAAACTTCCAGTTCAACGCTCAGATAAGGTCTATGCAACAAGGTGAGTATACATTGTTGGAGGTAAAGGCTGACAAACAACCTGTAGGCAGGTTTATCAAAGAGAAATCTTTTGAAACACACCGCCTAAAACTGGAAGAAAATGACAAGTTGTATATGTTTACCAATGGCTACGTAGATCAACCCAATTACAAAAACAGGTTGTTTAATAAGTCGCAATTAAAAACTTTGCTGTTGGCAATTCATCAACGCCCTATGGTTGAGCAGGAGCAAATACTAGATAGCACTTTTGAGGAGTGGAAAGGTAAAAAGCCGCAGATTGACGATCTGTTGGTGATGGGGGTCAGTATTAACCAAGCCACTAAGGTAAAGGAAAAAAAGACGGCGCAAAAAAAGAAAACGTTGGAAGACACCCCACAAACCACAAACGATCAGGGATAGACAACTTGTGGTCGACTTTCTGCGGCTACACTTCTTCTGGTTTCTTTCGTTTTTTAGCCTCTTGTGCCCCACTGTAACTCACCAAAAATATACCGGTAAAGATCAATAACGAAAACAGTACTTTTTTAAAAGTCAATTCGTCCTGGCTGCTTAGCACTGCTATAATACTGGTGAGCACAGGCTGTAGGTAAATATAAAATGCCACCAAAGTAGAGCTTACAAACCGTAGTGCCCAGGCATTGAGCAAGTAAGCCAGAAAAGTAACCCCTACTACTATAAAACCCAGGATAAGGTACACCCAGCCTGGCATGGTACTCCATTGCACTTGTTGCACTTCGCTCCAGCCAAAAGGCAGTACACCTATACAGCCAAACAAAAACACCCATTTGACTACGGTAAACGCTTGATAACGGCGCATCAATGGTTTGACTACCACCAAATACACACTATACGAACTGGCATTGAGCAATACCAACAGGTTGCCCCAGGTATTTTCTCCTTTAAAAGAAAAATCACCGCCACCGATCAACATTACTGCACCAATGGCTCCCAATATGATCCCTAATAACTTAAGCCAGGTTACTTTTTCTTTGAGAATGATGACTGAGGCAAGCAATACCAGTATAGGTGACGAAGTAAGTATAATGGATGCATCAATGGGCACGGTCATAGACAGCCCTTTGAAAAAGAGCAGTTGATTGATGACTACCCCAAACAAGGCACAATAAGCAAAACGCAGGTAGTCGCTGGTTTTCTGAACCCTTTCGTTGAAAGTAAACGCCTGAAAAAACCAAAACAACAGAGAAGCCCCACACACCCTTAATAAAATAATAGCAAAAGGTGTAATGTAAGCGTCTTTCATTATTTTGGAAGCCACTACATAGTTGGTTGCATAAATTAAATTTACGGTAAATAAGGCAAGGTGTACCTTGGCAGTTTTATTCATAAAATTTTAGTCAAAAAGCAAGCAGTCGAGCGGTTGAGCAGAAGGTTTTGCCCACCAGCCAAAAACCTCTGGTGGATTCATTTTACAGGCGGTAAACATAC
Organism: Microscilla marina ATCC 23134; assembly: GCF_000169175.1. NCBI lineage: Bacteria > Pseudomonadati > Bacteroidota > Cytophagia > Cytophagales > Microscillaceae > Microscilla > Microscilla marina. The sequence goes on along the minus strand of NZ_AAWS01000002.1, from coordinate 272,643 downwards.
AATTAATTTGGTGAAAAACTGATGCTTTTTATATATTTAGAAATATGTTTGCAGTTAATGGGGAGTGTACTTCCAAAATCTGGAAACTTATTTTGAACTTATTCCTATTTGAGGCGAAGCAATGTAGTCAGTTTAATAGTGCTTCAATAGAATTTTTACCGGGCTACATTATCAAGGGAAAATACTCCTTTTTGACACACACTTTTTGTGAAAAAAGTAAAACTCATACTCCTCCTCAAAACAAATAAAACACCTCCCAACATAGCGTTTATTTTAATCCCACGGTACAAAAAAGCAATAAGAGTACAATCCATGATATTTATACAAAATACACCTGCAACCGGTTTTAAAGGAATTACCAAACATTGGCGCATAGATTTAATTGCGGCATTTAGCGTATCGCTGGTGGCACTGCCCCTGTCTATTGGCATTGCCTTATCGTCAGGGGTAAGCCCTATGGCAGGTATCATGGCGGCAATCATTGGGGGCACGGTTACTACGCTGTTCAGAAGTAGCCATGTGGCCATCAACGGACCTGCCAACAGCCTTATAGTAGTAGTGGCAACTGGAGTAGGCTTGCTCAATGGTTACCAATACCTGCTGGCCGCCTTTATTGTAGCCGGGGGTATCCAAATAGTGGTTGGGCTGCTCAAGTGGGGCAAAATAAGCGACTTATTACCCGTATCGGTTATTCAGGGTATGCTGGCAGCAATTGGGGTTATGATTTTATCGAAAGAGCTACACGTGGCACTGGGCGGGGTAGCCCCCAAAACAGGCAATACTATACAGGTATTGATGGCAGTACCGACTACTTTTATGACCCAAAATCCTTTTATTACCATTATATCCACCATAAGCCTGGTTATATTGGTGGCTTACTCCCAGTTCAAAAATAAAGTTGTTCAATTTGTGCCTGCGCCAGTTTGGGTACTGCTATTTGCTATTCCTCTGGTGTTTTTGTTCAATTTCTTCAAAGAACACACCATCCCGTTATTTAACAAAAGTTATCAGGTAGGTCCCCAACATCTAGTAAATATCCCTAAAAATCTAAAAGACGGCTTTGCCATGGCTGATTTTAGTAAAATAAGTACGGTTACTTTTTGGGTATTGGTACTACAAATCACCTTGCTTGCCACTATAGAAAGCCTGGTGAGCAGCAAAGCCATAGAAAAAATTGATCCTTACAAACGCCCCACCCACGCAAACCAAGACCTGGCAGCTGTAGGTTTTAGTACGGTACTGTCGGGGTTGATAGGGGGCTTGCCCACCATTACTGTAGTGGCGCGCAGTTCGGTCAATGTAAATAATGGGGCACTCACCAAATGGTCTAACTTTTATCACGGCATTATCCTGCTTATTTTTGTCGTGTTTTTTGGCGCTATCATCCGGGAAATACCCAGGGCGGCCTTATCAGCAATTTTGATTTATACAGGGTATAAACTGGCCGCACCCAGGGTTTTTAGAGATGCTTATCGCAAAGGCTGGGAGCAATTGGCAATCATGCTTGCCACGTTGTTGTCTACCCTGTTTTTCGGATTACTCTGGGGTATTCTGATAGGCATATTATTTACCTTGGGCGTGCACCATGCTTTTTCGCGTAAAAACTACCAAAACTTTTTCTCAGATTTGTTTCGCCCCAATATTAGCTACACACACGAAACCGAAAACACTTACCACATCAGCATTATCGGCATTGCCAACTTTTATAATCTACTGAGAGTAAAAAAACTACTCGACAACATAGGCAGCAATCGTCATATTATACTTGATTTTGCCAAAGCTTCTGTGGTAGATTTTACGCTACTGGAGTACACTCAGGAGTACGCCCGAAACTATCACCAACAAGGAGGACAGTTTGACATCGTGGGGTTGAATGTGCACCAAACAACCTCTAACCACCCCAACGCTTTGCACGCATTGCGTCGCCCCAAGCGGAAGTTTTTGAATCCCCGTCAGCTTGCACTTCAGAAGATTGCAACGCAACACTCCAGTTCTTTTCGCCCTGAAATTCAATGGGACAACCACGGACTCAAGAAGTTTCCTTATTTTAGAAATAAAATACTAGAGTACAAGACCAACACGCTGCAAGGGCTACACGATGACTGTAATACCCGCTGGGAAATATTTGATATTACTTTTGTAAAAGGCCTGTTGTCAGATGCGGAGGTGTACTATGCCACGGTGCATATTCTCTACCTCCCTTTTAAGATTCCTGTATTTGTGCTGGAAAAAGAGGCGTTGCTTGATAAATTAAAAAAGTTTGCCGGCTATGGTGATATCAACTTTAAAGAACATAAAGAGTTTTCATCCCGCTTTTTGCTCAAAGGAGTTGACAAAGCCTATATCACTTATTTGTTTAATGAAGAGTTGATCGACTTTTTGCAATCGCAGGAAACCTACCACCTGGAAAGCAATGGTACCGCCATTTGCATTTTTAAAAATATACGTCATTCAAGCCCTACCGAAACAGAAAACATGCTTGAGTTTGGCCGCAACTTGTTGAAACATTTGAAAACTTAATCAAACAGTCACTGATAGGATTTTAAACATCAAAACAACGCCCTATCAGTGACTGCCTACCAATGTAAAACCCAAGGTGAGTTGGTGCACACGAGGAATCAAGTGAGATTTATCAAAGGTAAAGTGGTACCCATAAAACAAGTAGATATTGCTACGCAGGGTTAGCCCCAGCTCAGGGCGGAGCGCCAGGGTACCTTCGCCAAAATTGGTGTAATAAAGGATGCTTGCTCGCCCTCCCAAACTATGGGCAAAAGTTTTTGTGGTGTTCAAACGATACACGAGGAGCAATAATGAGGCGATTATCAGTCGTATTGTGAATGGTATAAAACAAAGGGGACTCCAGCCCTACGCCTACGCCCGAAAAATCATTTTCAAACTTGACCACGCTAAAACCCATATTATTTTTTTCAGAAGTAGCAAACACTGCACCTACCCCCACTCCCTGAGAAGTGGCTTCCAGCCTGCCTACCAGTTGTGCCACTGCAGCAGGTTGCCACAGCAAAACAACCATTACTACCAATATTCTTATTTTTATCATAGGTTCAAAAGTTTACTTCAGGAAACGTATTCAAATCGTTGTTGACTACGCTCACCCTCGATTTTCTTTTATACACCTATCAGCTCGCATCACCACACAAAAAAAGCCCTGGCGGGCAAAGGCTCACCAAGGCTTAAAATCACACATTCGTATTTTATCTTATCAGCAATACATTGCCCGATTTTTTAAACTCTGCCCCGTTTTTGTACTTGCCCCGCAAATACCACACATAGTTTCCTTTGGGCAAGGGTCTTTGTTTGTAGGTACCATCCCACCCGTTGTTTTGGGTTTCGTCCGTTTTGGCTCCAAACTCGTTGCTTCCCATCACCTCTTCTTTGCTATTGCTCTCGTACACCAGCAAGCCCGTACGACTATACACCTTAAGGCTTAAGGTAGCCACCTGGTTGCCAAACACCTGAAAACGGTCGTTTTTCTGGTCGTTGTTGGGGGTAAACATAGAAGGTACAAACACTTGAAAACGCAATACCCGCACTACCATTGTTAGGGTAGTATCGCAACCTTTAGAGTTGGTAAGTTGTACCGTATAGCTTGTGGTTTGGTTGGGAGTAAGTGTAGGGCTGCCCACGGTCACATCCGAGATATTGGCTACCTCTGCACTGTTGTTGGCAGTCCAGGCAAAAGTAGCTGCATCGGTTGCTGTAGCGGCCAAAATCACCGACTCACCCACCGTAATGGTGGCAGTATCGCTGGCAGCGTTTAACACAAGGCTTCCAGTGCTTGTCACGTTCAATTTGGCATCAGTCACATACTGTCGCCTATCTTCTATGATAAAAGTATATACGTCAGACATACAACCTCCAGCATCGGTTACCTGCACTGTATAAGTACCTGGAGTCAAATCGCTTATATCACGGGTGGTAGCACTATAGACAGCCTCTTCGGTTTTGCTCCACACATAAGTATAAGGAGCCCCTGCAAACCCACCCGATACGGTCGTAAGCGTCACTGCCCCACCACCAGCGCCATTGGGAGTACAGTTTTGGGCGTTGGTAGTATCACCTACCACTGTAAAGTTTGCCGGGTTGTTGGCTTTTACGTCAAAAGCAACCGCTATACGGGGATTGTCTCCTCCTGAATCATCTGCCCCATTGACCCCCGAAAGAGTTACCGGGCTCACATAATAAGTATATAAACCCGCTGCATTTTGGGGTACTTTCAACACATCTGAGTCGGTTCCATTGTTGGTAGACTGATACTGGACTGCTCCTCCGTTTGCCGTGGTATACCAGGCATAAGTACCTGCCTTTGCATCATTTGCCTGTAGTTGCACTTGTCCTCCTTCGCATATTACAGGGTACAGGGCTTTTGCTGTGACATTGTAAGGAAAAACGTAAATAGTAGCCGTATCTGAATAGTTGATACAACCCGTAGCTGTCACGGTTTCTTTGACATACAACTCTCGGGTAGCCGCTGTATTGCTCCACTTGATGGTTACCTGATTGGCGTTTTGATTTTGAATAGCGCCTCCAGTCACTTGCCAATCATACGTAATACCTGCTCCGGCATTGTTGGTAGTAGTAGCATAAGTGCGGATAGTATTTACATACACTGAGTCTACCTTATCGGTTAATAACGGCTTGATAGGTGCCCGCTTTACCTTTACCACCTGGGTAAGTACATCGCTGGTACAACCCGTATTTTTTGCCTGAGCAAACACCTCAAATGTTTCGGTAAATACATCGGTGGGCAAAGAGTTACTCCAGCGAATGCGTACTTGTGTAGCCTCTGCATTGGTAAAAACAATCTTGCCTGCTACATCACCGTTTACAATGCGCCATACATAAGTATAGGCAGGGTTGGGTGTACCAATGGCGTATACCGCCTCGTTGTTGGTACCTATAGCATAGGCGCATACTTCTGTAATATCGCCTGTAACCACCGGAACACCAGGCTTGGCACTCAAGGTGATATTTTTATCGGTTTGCGCTTTGCAAGTACCCACTTGCTCTTCCAGGGTTACTTTGCCCAAACCTCTGGTTGTCCATTTTACTTTTACAAAATTATCTGATGCACCTCCTCCGGCAGTAATGGTTCCTTCATTGCTCACTGTCCAGGTATATTGCAACCCAGTACTTGCCGCAGTATAAGTTACCTCAGAGTTTACACAAGCCAGGCTACTTCCCTCGAACCTGGCAGTAGGTGCTTCTTGCACACTCGCCAATACAGGTACCCGCTTGGTTTCACAAGTGCCATTGAATACACTCACATAATACGTAGCATTCTGGTTAATGAGTTTAGTAATAAAGGTAGCACTGGTGCCCAATACAGTTGCACTGGTCAAGTCAGCATACCATCTGTATTGCCCTTCAGTACCTCCGCTTGCCGACAAGGTCACTTTACCCGGCCCACAGGTAGCCCCAGGAACAGGTACAGGATCTGCCACTCCGCCACCTACAGTTACACTTACTTTGGTAAGCGTGCTTTCGGCGTTGCCACAACTTGCATCTACAATACTTACATAATAATCGGTCGTTCCGGTAGTATGTGGGTCTGTAGTATACATATTGTCTTGATGATCACTACTTGTCTTTTTCAAAGCTGTCTTGGCTGCATCAGCATACCACTTATATACTTGCCCACCCGTGGCTCCTGTAGCCTCTAGGTCAAACGTACCAGAGGTACACAAACTGGGTGGGATGGCACGTACTACGGGAGCATCAGGTGGTGTGCCTGCCTCCTTGATGATTGCTTTTACCTCTACCAAACTGCTGTAACAATCATCGCCTTTCTTGTTTGGGTCATTCAAATTTACAATTGCCACATAAAAGCTTCTGTCAGCACCCAAGGCAGGAGTTTCATAGCTATTATCCTTTTCATCTGTTGAGCTTTTCAGCCAATTGGCAGTAGATGGATCAGGAGGTGTAGCAGATAAAAACCAACGGTATATTTGCCCACTTGTGGCACCTGTGGCAGTCAGGGTTACTTTGCCAGCATCACACCTCGATCCATCGATTACTTGAGGCGGAGTCAAATTGGTAATTGTAGCGGTTACGGGCACTCTGTCTGTTTCGCAAGAACCATTGTCAAAACTTACATAGTAGGTGGTAGTGGTAGTAAGATTAGGCACCAAAAAACTCCCCGTATTAGTCGCTTTAGGTACTGCATCAGTAGCGTTTTCATACCATTTAAACTGAGGCGAGCCATCCGCATCGGGGTGAGTAGCTCCTAGCACTGGATTACTTTTGCCACAGCCTTGCCGTGGAGTTACCTGTGGTGGAGTACCCCCTGTATTGGTTACATTTACTGTAACAGCTACTCGGTTACTCTCACCTCCACAACTGGTATTATGAATGCTTACATAATAAGTAGTGGAGCCTAAAGGCACCCCTGTCCTGAAGTCAGCTACTGCGTTGTCTTGCAACAACTTACCCCCAGTGGCTTGGTCATACCAACGATAGGTTTGTCCATTTACAGCACCTTCGGCTTTAAAGGTTACTTCTCCAGCACCACAACGGGTTTGAGGGCTTGCCAATGCATTGGTTGGGTCGTTGGGGGTACCCGCCAGCACATGCGCCACTACCTCTACCCTTTCGGTTTCACAACTCGTACTTTTAATGCTTACATAGTAGGTAGTGGTAGTAAAAATGGATGGGGTATCAAAAGTGTCATCATTGGCATCGGCAGAGGTCTTTAATAATTTACCCGCAGTGGGGGCATCGTACCACAAATATTGCATACTCCCCGTCGCATTTTTTGCTGCCAACTGTATAATTACGCCACTTGTACCACACCCAGAGCCACCAACACCTTCGGGAACTACAGTGCCACTGTTAATGGTGACATTGTATATAGCCGATACCCCTACACAATTAGAGCCGCTTTGCTCGGTTACTTTAAGGGTACCAGAGCCCAGGGCTTCCCATTGTATAGTCACCTGAGGCTGATCATCAGCCCCTACAATGGTTCCATTGGTTACCTCCCACTTGTAGGTGTTGCCATTGGCGGTATTATCAGTAGTTACCTGATAGATTTGTGACTGATTAACGCACACTGTTTGAGCACCTGTTGGGTCTATTACAGGCGTAGGCTTAGCACTTACGGTTATTTTAATGGGCACCTTGGCACTTTCGCAAGTGGCTCCTTTGAGCGCCACTTGTACAGTATAAGTTCCCGCAGTAAAATTGGCGGTATAAGAACCATTGGTTTGGGCATTGTCTACATTGCCGTCTTTGTCATACCAAACATAACTACCATTGGTGCCACCTGAGGCAGTAACCGTTACACTGCCGCTTCCACAATGTGTCTGATCTTCGCCTGCTACTGGTGCCGCAGGTCCTCCTATTTTGAGAACGGCATAATTGGAGGGATCTGACCCACAGGAACCGCTGAGTACCAACGCCCGATAAAAAGTAACTACGCTTAGATTTGAGTAGTTGATACTGGTGGCATTGGCCGTGCCAGCAATGTCTGTCCAGTTTACCCCGTCAGTAGAAGATTGCCACTTATCTACAGTACTGCCTACCGCCAAACCTTCTACCTTGAGTGTTCCGCTGGTACCAGCACATATTGTTTTGCCTGTAGTCACCCTGCCATTTGTATTGTCGAAGTGATACTTTCTCACAGAAAAATTAAGCTTATCGCTGATGTAAAGGTTTTGCTCAAGGTCGGCAAATATACCCGAAGGGTACCTAAATTTAGCATCTCTGGCAAGTACATCGCTATCGTCATCTGCTACCTCCACTTCTCCAGCGATGGTAATCACTTGTCCCTGGCTTATTTTTCTAATAACCTGATTATGAGTATCTGCTATATATACATCACCTACTGCGTTTACTGTAATGCCAGCTGGAGACCTAAACTTTGCACTGGCAGCGTTACCGTCTTGATGCCCAGCAATGCCGTTTGCCACGTCTCCGGCATAAGTAAGGGTATGGCCATCGGCTGTGTTTACTTGTCGGATGATGTTATTCAACTTGTCTGCCACATACAATTGAGCACCTGTAATGTCTAAAGCTACAGACGTAGGGAAAAAGAACCGGGCTGCATCAGCTGCCCCGTCAGTGCGTCCAGGAATAGAAGCCGCATCATTCATAGGACCAGCCAATGTAGTCACCATCCCATTGGCTATTTTTTTAATTCGATGATTGTTTTTATCTGCTACGTATATATTACCAGCAGCATCTACTGCCACCCCTGATGGTTCGTTAAATTTGGCAACCGCCAACGCCCCGGTAACATTGCCTGATACCGCAGTGGGGTAGCTGCTATTTCCGGCAATGGTTCTCACTACTGGGCTTCCGCCCGATGGGTTGGTAATCATGCGTATGGCGTGGTTGTTTTTATCTGCCACATACAAGTTGCCCGCCATGTCTAAGGCAAGCCCCGATGGATAATTGAACTGAGCTAAGGAGCCATTGTCGTCTTTAAAACCAGCTACGCCACTTCCGGCTACAATAGATACTGTCTTGGTAACCAAGTCTACTTTTTTAATGACCTGGTTTCGCTGGTCGGCTACATACAAGTACTTGCCATCGAGCGAAATGACCATTCCTGCCGAACCATCTTTTTCAGGCTCAATAGTTGTATCAAACTTAAACCCTTTCGCCAAAGTGCTTATCTTTGCGGTGGGAGCACTTCCTCCTCCACCGCCACCTGTTCCAACTTTTACTACTGCCTGCGCCTTTATATCACAACCTGGCTGAATTACTTGGTAAGTAATGGTATAATCACCCGGGGCAGTACTCCCGTCAGGGGTAATCACTCCAGTACTGGGGTCAATAGGTAAGCCCGTTTTGTCTATCGAATACACCCCTCCACTTACATCTTCTCCATCGGCACCCACCAACTGAGGGTTAATTGGGCCACTTCCCCTACAAATACTATTGTTTCCATAGCTCAACTCAGCCGAAGGGCAAGGGGCGGCATACCAGAGTTCTGCCCCCAAGTCTTTATCTGTAGCCACAAAAAAAAGTCCTTCTTTGCCTGGTTTTATTTCTGCTGCTATGATGGTAGGAAAACGAGGTGGAGTTCTCGAGTTCAAGTTAGGCACGTTTACTAATACTGTACCCTGCGTGGTACCATCACTTCTCCAAAGTTCTTTGGTTGAGCTAGGGCCTGCCCAAAAATATAAGGTACTTTTGCTTGCGCCATTTACCTGGGTAGTTACTACGGTCAAGTCAGAAGGCAAAGAAGAAAACGAGTTGGCGGCAATGTCTTTCACCAATTCGGTGCCAGCACTGGTTCCGTCACTCTTCCATAACTCGAACCCTACTGCTATCCCACTGGCATTTTTACCCCTGGCAGAAAAAAAGCAAATTCCCCCCATATTGGTCATATACTTAGGGTTACCCATAGAGGCTATTTCTTCAAAACTTGTCCCATCACAAGACCATAGCGTATAGTCTGACCCAGTTTGGGTAGTTTTGGTAGCACTAAAAAACAAGTGCCCACCAGCCACTACCAAGCCTTGATCATCGTTGAAGAATGTAATTTCGTTAGGAAATGAAATTTTAGTGGGGGAGGCGTTGGTACCATCACTGCTCCAAAGATGGGTACCTGTATTGTCTTCAGCTATAAAATAAGCAAGTCCGTCTTTTTCTACAAAATGCCGGGGTTTAGAGCTTCCATCAGGGTTAATGTCCAACATAAAAGTAGTGGCTTCATCACCTTTACTAATGCCGAGCTCGCGGTTGGCATCATTTGTTCCGCCATTATCAGCACTAAAAAACAACATACCATTGATTACAGTAAGGTTTTCTGGGTCGGAAGGTAATGTGGCACCAGCACCGCCTGGAATAAGCGTTGCGTTCAAGTCTTTGACCAAAGTAGTGGTTGTTCCATCACTCTTGAACAATTCCTGTCTGCCTACCGGGTCTTGAGCAGCAAAAAATAACTCACTGCCCATTTTTACCAAGTATTTCCCATTGTCACCGATATCATGGACATTGGCAACAAACTCAGCATTGCGACTGCTCAGTTCACCTTTAAGACTTATTCGGAACAACGCTGAGTTCACTTGACCATTATTGGCAAAAAAATAGGCGTAAGGAATGCCGTTCAAATTCAATGGCACAAAGTCGTAGGGATTACTGGCGTTGCCTCCAGGCCATACATCAAAGCTTTGGGCTCTGATGCCATCCGACAAGTATAGTTCTTTACCCTTTCCATCAGTCGATCCTTTAAATATAACTTGGTTGCCTACTGCCGTAAGCAGCTCTGGGCTGCTTCCATCAATTCCTACTCGGGCATCTATTAATTTAGGGGTTTTATGTTGCGCATTCAGGCGATTGCAAAATAGCAGGCATAGGGTACTTACCAGTAGCAAGTACCAGGCTTTTTTTAACTCTATCATTTTTATGCAGACGTTGTAGTTAGTTTTAAACTTTTATCAGATATACCTTAAATAATCTGATGGGGGTTTATACGGATACGCTTCTACAGGTAACCACTTTCTTTTCTGTATACAAAGCGAAATATGGGTACAAAGTAACAAAAGATAACCTGTTGATTATGAGTACAAGGCATAATTACCCCACTGATGTAAGAAAAATGATAAAATGATCGTGATTCTGACCAGGAAATACACCACACCCATTTTATTAAGCCAGCTACAGGGTGTCTACATTTGTGGTAAGTTTATTACTAATCACTGGCAGATTTGAAAAAACTTTCTCAATTTTACGGCTGATAGAAATTCAATAGTGAATAATGGGTATGCAGTAGTAAAACCCCACCAATGCATGCCTGCCAAATGAAAAGATTGACAAAGATGAAGAAGAATTTTATTGAAGAATTGCGCTGGCGAGGAATGTTGCACGACGCAATGCCTGGTACCGAAGAACAACTCAATAAAGAAATGACGGTGGGTTATATTGGTTTTGACCCCACCGCAGACTCTATTCATATAGGCAACCTTGCCACCCTTATGATGCTTAAGCATTTGCAAATGGCAGGACATAAACCTGTGGCTTTGGTAGGCGGCGCTACCGGAATGGTGGGTGACCCTTCGGGCAAATCTGCCGAAAGAAATTTGTTGGATGTAAAAACTTTGCGTCATAATGAAGCGGCTATAGGAAAACAACTTGCCAAGTTTTTGGATTTTGACTGTGGCGAAAACTCTGCCGAGTTGCTCAACAACTATGACTGGTTTGGGCAAATGAATTTTTTAGAGTTTTTGAGAGACGTAGGCAAGCATTTGACCATTAACTATATGACAGCTAAAGATTCGGTAAAAAAACGCCTCGAAAGTGGTCTGTCTTTTACTGAGTTTAGCTACCAATTGCTACAGGGATACGATTTTTTCTGGCTCAACAAAAACAAAAACTGTAAAATACAAATGGGTGGCTCCGATCAATGGGGCAACATTACTACAGGTACTGAGCTTATCCGCCGTATGGGTGGGGGCAATGCTTTTGCGGTTACTTGTCCATTGATCACTAAAACCGATGGCAGCAAGTTTGGTAAGTCGGTAGGAGGCAATGTATGGCTTGACCCCAAACGTACCTCTCCCTATAAATTTTACCAGTTTTGGCTCAATGTAGACGATAGCGAAACTTCTAAACTGTTGCGGGTGTTTACTTTGCTCGATCAGGAAACTATAGAAAAACACGAAGCAGACTACGCCAACGACCCAAGAATGCTCAAGCGTATTCTTGCCGAAGAGGTCACCCGTATGGTACATTCACAGGAAGAACTAGACCGGGCTCAAAAAGCCTCAGGTTTATTGTTTGGAAAATCTACTTTAGAGGATTTTGAAACTACCGACGAAGCTACCTTGTTGGATGTGTTTGAGGGCATTCCTAAAAAGAACTATACCAAAGCCGAGTTTGATGCTTTTGACAGTACTGTAGACCTCATTGCCAGTGCCATGACCGAAGACGAAGCCAAGCCGGTGTCTAAAAGCGAAGTACGCCGCTTGATCAAAAACAACGGAATCAAGATCAACCAAAAAGCTGTAACCAAAGACCAGGGCGAAAGCAAACCTGAGTTTGGCTTGTTGAAGGATAAATTTTTATTAATAAAAAAGGGTAAAAAATACTTTTTGGTAACAGTAGGCGTAGTACAACGTGCCGCCGAAGTAGAAGTATAACTTTACTTGGTCATATATGTAACTGAACCGTACAGTATTGAACTGTACGGTTTTTTTGTGCTACTACTCAAAAATATCACCTAATTTTAGAAATCTCGTTTAAAAAACAAACTCTTGCAAAATATATAATACAATCCCTGCTACTGCTGCAATAATATACCAAATACTTTTATTTTGTAGTTTTTCCTGCTCTACCTGACGTACTTCAGTGGCTTTTCGATTATTTCGCTTTAGTATCTGATAAAAATACTTGTATTGTTGGCAAAACACCTTCTACCTCTTGTCCTAAACTTACAATCTCTAACGCCATGCTAGTATCGTAAAATTGTTGGCAAACACTATGCGCCAAAATACCCAACTGCTCTGCAATAGAGCTTTTTTCTTCCTCAGGCAACTCGTTGATCTCTTTTACTACGATCAGTTTTTTGATTTTTTCAAATATGGCATAGCCAGGAGCATTTTTAAATTTCATTCGCCGAATAGCTTCATTAATTTGCTTGGCTACATTGCCTACTATAGGTATGTCCAACATTTGTAGGTTGTCCATGGCTTGCATGCGTTGATACAACTGAAGCAAATCCTTTACTTCAAAGACCAGTGCCTCTGTGTTCTCTGTTGGGTCTTGTGTCCAACCCAGTGGCGGTTCCCAACCTCGTTTCAATGTTTCTGTCAATACTATTTTTGTTTCAGCATTATATACTTCTACGTACAACGTTACTACCATCTGAACCCCACTTACCATACTACTCACTGTTGAAAAGTTCCACCAATTTTTACAAGTAAAAGGAGCCTTTATTTCTTCTATCTGATTGGGTGTTGCTTGTTGAACATCATAAGGGGTAACTTTCTCCACCCTAAGTACTCCTGTTTGTTCCTCAGGAATATACACCAAGCTTACCTCATTTACAACACTTCTACTGTCATCATCATAGTGATATAGTACTTGTTCCATAATGCTAATATTAGTTGATAAAAAGTATAAAAAAACAGGGCTAACGCATCAAAATCTGAATAAAAACATAATAGACTTCTTGCGAAAGTGTTTTTTATCTTGTTTTTGTATTGAACAAAAACGGTTTTTAGGGACTTTCGCAAGAGGTCTAATTTAATAAAATATAATTTAGTCTGTAAAAAGAGGTGAAAGATTATTTATTGAAAACTTTCTTCTGAAGAAGCTGATTTTTCCAAATAACTTGATGCGTTTGCTCTGATAAAAAAAAGCCTGACTAGCGTTCTAGTCAGGCTTAAATTACAAAAAAATCAACCTCAGTATTTTGACACGTGCAACTTCTTTCGATTGTGCTTAAACACTTTGCCTTTTTTCTTTAATTCTGTTTCGTTTTTTAGCTCCTTGTCCAACAAATCGCTCATGTATTTTTCTACCTTGGCTTCGGCTATTTGTACCGGAGCTCCGTCGGTCACTGCTTCGTTGATATAAGAACCCAATAGGTTTTGATATTGTGATTGAAACAAGTGAGGGGAAGCAAACATGTCGCAACCTACTACCCGATCACCCGTGGCTACTATTACTCCTATTACGTTGCTTTTACCTTTAAATTTATTTTTAAAAAAATGCGTGTATGCCAGGTACTCTTTCTTAAACTTGGCATTCTTTTTTTGTTCGGTATAAGCACTCGTCCCACTTTTTACGGCATTTTTCGCGTTCGATCGTTCCACCTCTTTCCACACCTTTTGCTGTTTTTGTTCGGTGTCTACTACCTTGCGCAAAGCAATGCTCGACACTCCATAATAGCCATCAAAATTATCTTTGTTTTTAGACTTTTTATAAGACCAACGTCCTTTTTCTACACAAAACACCGACAGGTTTATCTTGCCGCTGTTGGGAGGAATGACCATATCTTGAGCAATCACTCGATCTTGCTTGCCCCCTTGCACTATTTCGCCTGCCATAATATACAAAGTATCTTGTGATTTGTTTTCTATATAGAGGTTGTTTACTGAAGCCGAACTTCCTCCTCTACGATTTTGTATGTTTTGGGGTAGGTAAACATTGCGCCTTTGTACCTGATGCTGACGATGCTGGCGACGCGCTTGCCTTACTTGTGCTGTGTCAACCCGATGCAACCGCCTTACTCGCGTAGAAACAGTATTACTTGACCTCTGAGTAGTCGTATCAACAGACCCTCGTACATTGTTGGTGTTGGGGTTTGTGGTCACATTGCTAGGAGCACTTTGTTCGGTAATGACTACTTTCTTGGTTTTTAGGGCAACCTTGAGTGGCGTATACTTTCCTATGTTTTTGCTGTCCTTCAAAAATGTTTTACTTGCCCTGATTGGGTATAAGCGTAGGTTTTTGTAGGTGAAATTCTTTTTATTGCCTGCAGTAGTGCCCTTATCATAAGAGATTTTCACGTGTTGGCGGTTAAACTGCTGGGCTTGCAGGCTACCACAAAACCCTGCCAACAAAAGCAGTGACAGTATATGAATAATTTTCATGCTTGTTTTGATTATAAAGGTTCTTATTAAAAATGTATTTTTAATAAGACAAAGCAAATCGTTGAAAGAAGTAGGTTTTCACCAAAAAAACACAAAATTACCCACCTATTTGTACCCAAACCTCCTCAGTATTTTACCTGCTAATCAAGTATTTAATCAATAACAAAACCTGTCGTAAAAGTAGTTCGTAAGAAAAGTAATAACTTCTTTGGCAAAACTTACCTAAAACACAACTTTCTGAGAGTAATTTAGACACATCACTCTTCTCTACTTTTAATAATGAGCTACAAGTTGTTCAAAAAACAGAGCTGGGTGCATACTCTTAACCAACCTGATCAAAGCTTACATTTCTATCGATAAAATAGTTAAACTTTTGTTGATTAAACACAAACTATTTGCTTAACTAAATTTTAATAACCTAAAATTGTTGGAAGTAAAATGGATAAACAAACAGCCCTTCACTATTTTCAGAATCTGTATCTGATAGCAGTTGCTGATGGTAAACTTGCCGATGAAGAAAAAAAGATTTTGGTAAAGTTTTCGCAAAAAATGGGGATTAATGCACGGGAAGCCTCAGAGATCATGCTCGATATCCGATACCGGGACTTTGTGGTGCCCCAGAGCAAAGATGAACAAATGGCTCACTTCAAAGACATTGTAAGTATGATGATGTCGGATGGTAATATTCACAACCAAGAATATGAACTTTGTAAACGGTACGCCGAAAAAATAGGTAAAAGTGAAATCACTCTGAATAGGCTCATTGATAGTATAAAAGCTGAAAGGGATAGATTAAAATAATTTACTTTTAGACATCAGCAATTTTCGAATTGGCGAGTTTTTTTCGACTTTTGTACACTTTATTCGAAAAAGTGCAAAATCCAGGAAAGAAATTCATTGCCATAAAACATTTAAATCAATGACACTAGATAAAGAAAGAGCTAAAAAGTATTTCCAAAACCTTTTTTTGGTTGCCATTGCTGATGGAAAACTAGCCACCGAAGAAAGGGAGTTACTGGTAGGAGTAGCTATACGCATGGGGCTAAGTATTAGAGACTCCGCTACTATTATGCGTAATATCACACAGGATGAGTTTCATATTCCAGATACCGAAGAACAACAAATGTTGCACTTGTCAGACATTGTAAAAGTAATGATGATTGACAAAGAAATACACGAGAAAGAGTATGAGCTTTGTTTGGGGTACGCTATTAAGATAGGACAAAGCGAAGCAATGTTGCAGGAAATTATTGAAGACTCAAAGAATCAAAACTGGTACAAGTTCAAAAATCCTTATCCCAACCATTGAGTTGAAGATAAAAAAAGCGAGGCTTCCACCCCGCTTTTTTTATGCCCTACATTTTACCACCTTAGTTGAGGGCAGCTTAGCCCTGTATCTATAATATAGGTAAAGTGAAATCCGGTGACAATATAAATATCTTTCCCTTTTTTACCTCTGGCGTCACCCACTCCCAAATTATTGAGGTTTTCGTAAGCATTGCCATCAAACCCAGTATAAGTGGTAGAGCCGTATTGCTCACGCAATTGCCCTACATTTCTTGGGGTACGGTTAATGGCACCTATTGCCTCAAACGACCGATTGGCAAAACTTTTGGCTAAGTCGCTGTTCAAATCACTGGGGTCTACAAAATTGCCTCCTACATCATCTAAATAGTCGGTCAGAGACAAACGCACACTGGCTTCAATGGCAAAGTCCCAGCGGCGGTTTAGCTTCCAGCGTAAACCAATACCCAATGGAACTACTACTTGCACCTTGCTATAGGGGGTATCGTAGTCTGGCCTGCCTTGTCCTTCGGTACCCAACGCCTGCAAATCGGTCCAGCGGGCGGCGCTGGTTGCTTCGGCATGTCCTTTGGGGCTATGATGTACTATACCTATACCACCCAACACATAAGGCGTAAAGTCTCTGCGACGAAAAAAACGTCCAGGGCTTCCGGCAATATCATAGGTACCTACCAAAGTGATTTCCTTTAAATCATTGCGAAAATTAAGGTTACGGGCATACTTGAAACTGTTTTCTTCTGCTTTGATATCGTTGCCCATAATACGTCCCACCCCTATGCTTAGGCGGGCGTGTACCCTTTCGCCCAATTTACGGGTGGCGTGCAAAAAAACACCTGGACGGGTAAGCGACAAATCAGAATAAACATCTCCTTTAAAGTTCATTGCATTGAGCTGTATACCAAAGCTCATATAACCTTCGGTTTCGCCAAAAGGACGACGCTGGGCAACGGTGTTTTGTAGGCTTGCCCAACTCAGCAATAACAGGCAGGCAAAAAAAGTAACATGTTTATAACAGTAGTCCATCACTGTTGTACGAGTATCAACACCTGGTATTATACTAAAATTCAACAGGTTGAAAACCTTCTTCCTGGTGCTTTTATTTGACAAAGCACACACGCTGTGCTGTTGTGCTGAGCTACACGAAGTTAAAAGCGATGGAGTGTTGTTATAATGGATCATTTTGTTACTAAGTAAATGTTTTTGTGAAGTGACAAATATCGAGGTGTTGTGCCACTTCAATATAATTAAGATATGTTGTGTACTTACTCAAGCCAGCAAGCTCAAAAGATAACGAACATATCAATGATTTGTTGCTGGCTTTGCTCATAATACGCTAGTAGCCCAAAGCTGTATCATCGCCACGTCGATCGGCGCCTCCTTCCAGTTTACCTTGGGGCAATACCAAAATACCTTCTACCCTACCTATAGGTGACCTGGGACGAATCATATAGCCCAGTTTACGCAAGATTTGCCTGGTTTTTTGGCTCAGAGCCTTATTCTCTACAAACACTTCGTCGGGCAACCATTGGTGGTGAAACCGTGGAGCATTGACTGCCTCTTGCATAGTCATGTTATGTTCCAACACATTGAGTATGGTTTGAAAAACCGAAGTAGTAATGGTAGAACCTCCCGGAGTGCCTACAACCATTTTCAATTTACCATTTTTTTCTATAATGGTAGGTGTCATAGAGCTTAGCATACGCTTGCCGGGTGCTATCGAGTTGGCTTCGTTGCCTACCAACCCGTAAATATTGGGTACGCCAGGTTTGACACTGAAATCGTCCATTTCGTTGTTAAGCAAAAAACCTGCACCCGATACCATGACATAAGACCCATACCCACTGTTGAGCGTAGTAGTAATGCTAACTGCATTGCCTGCCTTGTCTACAATAGAAAAATGCGTGGTTTCTTCACTATGGCTCCCCCACTTGCCTTCTTTGGTCTTTGTAGAGCTTCCTGCTTTATCAAAGCTAAAGTCTTTCATGCGTTGCTTCAGGTAGGCGGAATCCAGCAGATTGTGTAGGGGCACTGGGTAAAAATCAGAATCGCCCAGGTACTTGGCACGGTCGGCATAGCTCCTGCGCTC
This sequence comes from Microscilla marina ATCC 23134, assembly GCF_000169175.1. Taxonomy (NCBI): domain Bacteria; kingdom Pseudomonadati; phylum Bacteroidota; class Cytophagia; order Cytophagales; family Microscillaceae; genus Microscilla; species Microscilla marina. The sequence goes on along the minus strand of NZ_AAWS01000002.1, from coordinate 254,688 downwards.
GGCTTCTACCATGAGTTGTACAGTCTTGGGGGTTTGCCACCCCATTTTACTCAGGTCATAAGGTTCTACCATCTTGAGCATTTGCAACAACACAATGCCTCCGGCAGAGGGGGGACACATAGAAATGATGCGGTAACCTTTGTAAGTACCTGCCACCGGAATGCGCCATACTGCGCTATAATTTTGAAGGTCTTCTTTGGATATAATGCCCCCTCCGGCTTTCATTTCTTTAACAATCAAGTCGGCAGTTTTGCCAGCATAAAAACCATCTCGACCTTTGTCACGAATGCGCTCCAGGGTTTTTGCCAAGTCGGTATATATAGTTACATCGCCTTTTTTAAACGGGGTTTTGTCATTGCGCACCAGCGGATAAGGAGGTTGTGTGTTATGGTCAAAAAAAGCATTGCGGCTTTTGTTCAGGCGTTGGGCTTCTTTATCGGTAAGTACCACCCCACGGGCGGCTAAATCTATAGAGGGCTGTATAACCTCTTTGAAAGGCAACTTACCAAACCTTTGGTGCACTTTGAGCATGGCATCTACTGCTCCGGGTACTCCTGCTGCCAAATGCCCATAACGGCTCAAGTTCTTGATTACTTTGCCGCCTTTGTCGAGGTACATATCACGATGGGCTTTTGCGGGGGCTTTTTCGCGGTAGTCCAGGGCACCAATGGTGCCATCGGCATGGCGATACACCATAAATCCACCTCCCCCTATATTTCCGGCAGCCGGGTAACACACTGCTAGGGCAAACTGTACTGCTACAGCAGCATCATACGCGTTCCCTCCTTTTTTCAAAATCTCCAGACCTATCTTAGACGCGTCAGGGTGGGCAGTTACTACCATGCCATTTTTTCCAATTGGACCTCGCTGGGTTTGTGCTTGCACAAACATCACGTTTCCAACAAGTAAGACCAATAGCATTAACCAGGCTGAATAGTGTAAATTTTTCCTCATATTTTCAATCATTTGGAGACAAAGTGTCTAACTAATAGGTACAAGCTTCAAGAGACAAGTCGCAAATCCTTAGGTACACCCTGCTCTACTAGCAACCAACAAACGTATAAGTTGCTTATTTTTAAGTGTTTATAATTTTGCTAGAAAGTAACTCACCTAATTTATCGTTGACTATCAGTTACTCCTAATCAACAAGTCATTTTGGCTTAAATCTTTGTGGAGCATAGTAACATTAGTTAAAACGTAAAAACCAAAGTGTTCTATAAAACAAAACACCTGTTTAGACCAGCAGGTGAGTTTTGTAGTTTTATTAACCGCCAAAATTAGTAAATAAAAACTAAATTTTAGGTATTTCACGCCTGTCTGTCACGCAATAGTTCTCTGATACCTATTTCAGACAAAGCCACCTTGCCCTGGATTTACCGCTTATCAAGGTGGTGTACCGCTCGTCATGTTTTGCTTTTCTTGCGTAATCAATTGCCGTACTTTTGAGTAAATCATTCACAAATCAAATCACAATGAAAAAATTACCTGTTATTTTTATTAGCCTGATCACCTCGCTTATTTTGGGCATTACGGCAGTTGTTGCCACCCCAGACAATGGTACCAAAGCATTTAAAGTAACTGTAACCGGCACCAATAAATCGGGCAATATATTGTTTATTCCTGGCTTGGGTTGCCCCGGAGAGGTATGGAACGAAACTGTAGCGGTATTTAAAAAAGAGTATGCTTGCCATGTGTTTACTTTGGCTGGTTTTGCCGGACAACCCGCTCTTAAGACCAACGCAATGTTGCCCGTGGTCAAGGATCAAATCATTACTTATATAGACAAAAAGCAATTGAAAAATGTCACCCTTATTGGGCATAGCCTGGGAGGATTTATGTCGTTTTGGATTGCTGCCGAACGCCCCAACTTAATTCAAAAACTGGTCTCAGTAGATGGCTTGCCTTTTTTAGGTGGCATGCAAAATCCTGCTGCTACCTCCCAAAGTATGCAACCCATTGCACAACAGATGAAAGAACAAATGCTCAAGCCTGTTTCTAAAGAAGTGGCTAAAAAAAATCAACTCCGGACGGTTCAGGCAATGATTAGCTCGGAGGCACGCATCAAGCAAGTGCTTCAGTGGAACTTAAAATCTGACCCTAAAGCTATAGCTCAGGCAATGTATGAGCTGTATACTATAGACTTGCGTCAACAAGTAGCCAACATTAAGGCACCCACATTGGTCATGGGGGTTTGGTGGGGCAAAGAATACGGTGCACCACTGGAAGCAGTGAAAAAAAATTATACCCGGCAGATTGCCCGCATTCCTCAACACCAGTTTTTGATGCACAAAAGTGCCAAGCACTTTATTATGTATGACGACAAAACCTGGATGATACAAAAACTCAGGGCTTTTCTGAAGGGGGCAGGCTTTAAGTGATCTTTCATAAAAAATTTGAGCCATTAAAGTGTATCTATTGCCCTCCTTCTTCTCAAAAAAAAGTTTCATAGCTTTGGCTATACATCGTTTTTTTTGAATCGTCTGAGAACAATATATTTTCTTGAATTGGCACAGCTTATTTTTTCCAGATCAATAAAACTTATAATCATTATTCATTATGAAATCAAAAACACCATTCATCATTATCGGAGCCATTGGCTTGACTGTTAGTATGGCTATTCACTTACTATTGTCTACTCCTTTTTGGGACTTCTTTAGTTTTTATACTCCTTGGTTCACATTTTTAATCATTGGCTTGGCACAAAAAAAACAAGCCCGGAATCTCAATAAGAATCAGTATATTGCTGCCCAAAAAAGCTAACTCTATGGCAAGCACACATCGCCAGGCAAACAAGTATTATTGGTACTGCCAAGGCATTGGTTGGGGCGTGTATACATTGACTGGTTTTGGATTTGCGAGTCTTTACGGAAGTCCAAAACTACATTCTATGATATTCAATATTGCTATATCATTGATGGGGTTGGTGCTTACTCACGCCTACCGTAGCTTTATCAAACGCCAGGGGTGGCTCAAACTAAACATGGGACAGATAATATTGCGGGTATTACCTGCTTGTGTGGTCATTGGTATGGTTTGGTTTGTAGCCAATACTTCTATCTGGAGGCTCCTTGCTTTTATCAATACCAAGCCTGTAGCATTTACGCTCCCCTTGGCACTTTCTATCATTTTCAATGTGGTGGTAGTCACCTTTATGTGGTCTTTGTTATACTTTGGCTGGCATTTTTTCAAAAACTACAAACAAGCCGAAATAGATCAATGGAAGATGGCATCTATGGCACAAGAAGCCCAACTAATGGCACTAAAGGCTCAAATTAACCCGCACTTTATGTTCAATGCCTTAAACAATATTAGGGCGCTCATTTTAGAAGATCCAACTAAAGCCCGCGAAATGCTCACTTCTTTGTCAGAGCTGATGCGTTATTCTTTGCGCTACAGCAACGCCCGGCAAGTATCGTTGGCAGACGAGCTAACGGTGGTTGATAGTTATCTGCAACTGGCTTCTATTCAGTTTGAAGACAGGCTACAGTTTGAAAACCAGATCAACCCAGCTATTATGGATGTGCAAGTGCCCCCTATGCTCGTGCAAACTCTGGTAGAAAACGGCATCAAACATGGCATTGCTCAATTGCCACAAGGAGGTAAAATATTGCTGAAAGGCACTAAAGATAATGGAACAGTGACCCTGGAAGTAGAAAATACGGGGTCGCTTGCGCTAAAAAACACGAAGGAAAGCACAGGTACAGGTTTACAAAATGTCCGCGAACGCTTGCAGATGTTGTATGGAACCGAAGCTCAAATAAAGCTCAGTGAAAAACAAGGCAAAGTAAATGCTATGGTCTTGATTCCGGGCTAAATTTCTCCAAGAAAAACTATATTTGCACCTTATGAAAGCAATCATTATAGACGACTCGCGGCTGGCGCGTCAGGAACTCCGCACTTTACTCAAAGTACATCCTACCATAGAAATACTCGACGAAGCAGCCAATGCAATGGAAGCCGCAGAAAAAATAGCGCAACATTCGCCTGACCTTATTTTTTTGGATATAGAAATGCCCGGCAAAACCGGATTCGAACTTTTGGAAGAGCTAACCATTACCCCACAGGTAATATTTACCACTGCCTTTGACGAGTATGCTCTGAAGTCGTTTGAATACAACGCCCTCGACTATTTGCTTAAGCCTGTGCAACCTGTGAGGCTCAAAACTGCGATAGAAAAACTTTTGGCAAGTGCCACCACCCCACTACCATCTGCTGCCAAAGAAATACTGAGCGAACACGATCAGGTGTTTGTAAAAGATGGGGAACAGTGTTGGTTTATTCAATTAAAAAAGGTGCGATTGTTTGAGATAGAAGGCAACCACACCCGTATCTTTTTCGAAGACCACCAACCCCTCATTGCCCGCTCACTCAATTATATGGAACAACGACTCGATCCTCACGTTTTTTTCAGGGCTAACCGTCAGCATATCATCAATTTACAATGGATTGACAAAATTATTCCCTGGTTTAGTGGCAACCTGAAGGTAATGCTCAAAACGGGAGAAGAAATAGAGATTTCGCGAAGGCAAGCCAATAAATTTAAAGAGTTGCTGAGTTTTTGATGGTTCAATTTTTCAACAGAGAGAGATTTTCTTAAAACCATTATTGCAGCAACGATATACATCGGCACCTAAATACTTGTAGCTTATACCTTGTTGCTCCCAACTACTCCTTTACCATTACCCCAGCCAACCTTTTGTACACCTGGTACATGAACCAGGCAGCCAAACAGCCCACCAAACCACCTACTAAAATATCGCCGGGGTAGTGCACCCCCAAATAAATGCGGCTATAGGCTACTACAAACGCCCAGGCAAACATCCAGCGCCAGTGCCCCCGAAACAACAAAAACATAAACATTGCCATGCCAAAAGCATTGGCTGAATGCGACGAAGCAAACCCATAAGCCCCTCCCCGATATTCGTGCCCATTGGCGTCTTTTACTACGTGGGTGGTTGCCCTTAGTTTTTGTTCGTGCGAGGGACGTGGGCGTTTGAAGTGGGGTTTCATAAAACCAGAAGTAAAACGATCGGCAATGATGACCACCAATACTATAGATACTACCGCCAACAAGCCTTTTTTCCAACGCAAACGCATGACCATTGCCACGACCAAAAACACGTAGAACGGAATCCAGGGGGTACGGGCACTTATCCACCACATCACTTGGTCCCAGAAAGGAGAGTGGAATCCGTTTAAAAAAGTAAATAGCTGAATATCAGCTTGTATTAATTGATGTAACATATCTCTATTATTTGCAACACAAGCAATTTATGGGCAAAGTTAATCAGTATTTTTTAAATCGGAAGTGGACGTGTACAGGCTTTGGTTATTCATCTTTAGTTTTCAGTCAAAGCCCAAATTTCAGTATTTAAAAACAGCCCAACATTTACCTACTTAGAAGCTAGAGTACTACGCTACTTTAGCCTTGCGCACCATGTGGGCAAACAAACGAGGGAAAAATTTCTTGACAATGATTCCCAGTTTTTCTCTTGCCCCACTGATAATGACCTGCTGCTTGCGCTTGCGAATGGCGCTGGCAATAAGGGCTGCGCAACGTTCGGGCAAAATACCGCTGCCAGTGGTGCTGTCCATTGTATTCTGGGCAGAGCCATCTCCGGTAAGGGCATTGACCGATACGTTGGTTTGGATATACCCAGGACACACCACCAACACCTCTACGTTGTGGTGGTATTCTGCCCTGACGGTTTCGAAAAAAGAAATAACGGCAGCCTTGGACGCTGAATAGGTAGAACGCAAAGGAGCGGCGAGTTTTCCGGCAACGCTACTGATAATGGTCACATGTCCTTGTTTTTGAGCAACCATGTGAGGCAACACCGCCTTGGTAAGCAAGATGTTTCCAAAGTAATTGACTTCCATAATCTGGCGATCTACCTCGGCGAGTGTCTCTTTGATAAGGCTCCGCTGACTGATGCCACCGTTATTGATGAGGTAATCTATTTGCCCAAATTTTTGAACCACTTCGGCTACTTTATCGGCAAAAGTGTTGCTTTGGGCAAGGTCAAGGGGCAATACCAATACATCGGCAGCAGCACCACATTGTTTTTTTACTCGTTCGAGCTCAGTTTGGCGGCGTGCCGATAGTACAAGCCGGGCATTTTGTGCGGCAAAATGATAAGCCAGGGCTTCTCCAATGCCTGAAGAAGCCCCCGTAATCCATATTACTTTATTTGTAAACTTTGACATGGTATAAGTATACACCCTTGCTACAAAGCAGGCAAACTTTCGGGAAAGTAAATTTATAGAGAATCTAAAAAATCAGTTTTGGATTGAATATGACAAAAAAGAAGGGTTTTCATTCTTTTATCGAACAGAATCAAACGTTGAACGATTCTTTCCACCTATTCTTTCCTTTTTAAAGTATTTACACTGAACACACAATTACACTATTTTATTTAGAAATACTTATGGACGATTTAAGAATGAAAGACAAAGAGGGAAAAAGCTATATTTTATTCAATAGACATACAAACCTCTTCGAAATTTATGGAGAAGACAGTGAACACATTACTGCTTTTTATCAACAAGTAAAAGATTGGCTCGAAGCATACATACAAGTAAGCCACAAACCAATATCAGTAAATTTACAGTTTCTCCAATATCACTCTTCATCCTATGCTGCGTTGCTTCAAATACTCCAGTTATTCAATGATTTGTACACCAACAAAAAAATATTGATAATGATCAATTGGTTTATAAACTGTAGTGACATGAAAACAATGAAAGATGTAAAAACAATTAAAAGTAAAGTGGGAGTTTTGCCCCTCAATATCTTGAAAGTAGATAAGGCATGAAAGCCACACTTAGCCCTCCTAAAAACCTCTATTGATTCTTCCTGAGATAACTACTCACACACCACCTCAAAAGGCATGACACATCCTTGCCGTATGCTTAAAGGCATATAAGTAGCAGCAAGTAATAAGCTACAAGTAAGAGTAACTTGCTCATCATAAAGTAGTTACACCTATTCATTAGGCATGTTTAATTCTGCCTTGGTACTTGCCCCGCTAAAAACTCTATTATACTTACTTCGTTGATGTTACCACTTCATTGGGCTGATAGGTAATCGCATTTTTGTTGGTAATCAACAGATTGCACAAACCCGCAATGACCAAACTGATCCCTGCCACTATCATCGCGTGAATGGTTTGGTTACCCAATAGTTTGTAGGCAATATTGACCCCACCAAGTGCAGCAACGATTTGAGGAATTACGATAAACATATTGAAAATCCCCATAATTACCCCCATCTTTTTAGGGTCTACCGAACTCGACAACATGGCATAGGGCATAGAGAGAATGCTCCCCCAAGCAAAACCAACCAGGGTAAACGAAAGGATAAGCCACTGGGGCGAAGGCACAAAATACATAGAGATAAAACCGATGCCTCCGGCAATGAGCGACCCCATGTGCACAAGTTTCCGATTGATTCGCCTGTGGGCAGTATAAAAGGTGAGCAACAAAGCAAAAACCATAGAAGAAAGCCCATAAATGCCCATGTAACTCCCTACTTGATTTGATGATTTTTGGAATGCTGTACTGGCCACTTTAAACGCCTTGGCAGCAGCAGGGGAAGCCATATCGTAGGCACTTTTTACTGGCATAGGGGTCTGGAAAACGTGCTCGGTCAAGGCGGGGTTAGCCATACTCCACATGGTAAAAAAGGCAAACCAGGAAAAAAACTGAATCAATCCCAGCTTTTGCATGGTAGGGGGTATAGTTTTGATGTTGTCGAGAATATCGGCAACAAAACGCTTTTTCTGCTGTTTTTGGCGCTCAAACTCTTCCAGGTCTTCGGGGGGGTATTCGGTGGTGGTAAAAATGGTATACAATACACTTGTTAAAAACACAAAAGCACCAATGGCAAAAGCCACTTGCACCGACATAGGAATGCCCCCACTGGCGGTAGTCTCATTACTTACGCCCAACTGCGACACCATCCAAGGCAGATTGCTTGCCACCCAGGTACCTATGCCTATGATCAGGGTTTGGGTAATAAACCCATAAGAACGTTGTGATTCGGGTAGTTTGTCGGCAACCAATGCCCGAAATGGTTCCATAGAGATATTGATGGAGGCGTCTAAAATCCAGAGAAACCCAACTGCCATCCATAACGCGCTTGAGTGAGGAACAAAAAACAAAGCAATAGAACTCAACACTGCGCCAATAAAAAAGTAAGGACGGCGGCGCCCCCACCTGGGATGCCAGGTGTGGTCGCTGAGGTAACCAATGATGGGCTGCACCAATAAACCAGTGAGCGGTGCGGCAATCCATAACATAGGAATGGCTTCTTTGTCGGCTCCCAAAGTTTGAAAAATACGGGACATAAAGCCTCCTTGTAGGGCAAAACCAAACTGAATGCCTAAAAAGCCAAAACTCATGTTCCAGATTTGCCAAAATGATAGGCGGGGTTTGCTTGTTTTTAGTTTTGCTGTTGCTTCCTTTGTAGTTGTTAACATTGACTCAATTCTTTTAAGCTGGATTTTTATAATTCCTGTCAATACACAGGTGAATGATCCTTTGCAATATATTAAAATTCACAGATTTTTGCTTGCATAAAATATAGTAAAAATCTAATTCAATGGTAAGATAGTAGAAAAACCCGCTTGAAAGTTCCTGTATAATGTTCCATTATTACACTATTTTGAATACCAAAGCAAATGTTTACATTTTTGTGGCAAAATAGAAGAGAAATCAAGCCAATAGTTGTCTCCACAAACAAAAGATAGCAGTCGTCGCACAAGTACTGCATTGGGACGAACAAATTGTATTATAAAGGCAATGCCTGATGGACTCTAAAGCACAAAAAACGGCTATATGTAGCCGTTTTTTGTGCTCTGTGTGTGTACTTGTGTAGACAACAGTACAGCAAAAATAAATGTACTAAGTAACTTTCACTGCATCTTTTGCTTCTTTTCTGTCCTCTTTTATGCCTTCTTCGAGCTCGTCTTCTCTGGTCATTTTCTTGAGCCTTTGGGCGAAAACCAACAACAAACTACCCGTAAGCACCGACACAATGACCAAACCCGAAAAAATATTCAACTCGCCCAGTTTGCCCGCAAGTTTGCCTACCTCCGCAGCAGCAATATTGGCAAAACCAGTGGCAGCAAAATAGGCACCCATCATAGAGCCTACCAGGGCTTTGGGGGCTATTTTAGAAATGTAAGACAGCGCCACTGGCGAAATACACAGCTCGCCAATGGTATGGAACCAATAAGCAAAAAACAACCAGTAAAGTGCCGATTGACCAGCACTGGCACGTTGCATAGATGCTCCCACCATAAACAAAAAACCAACACCTACCAGTATAGTGCCTATCCCCATTTTGGCTATAGCCGATGTTTTACGGACTGCCCAAAAAGCGGCCACTACCCCACCAAACAATAGTATATACCCCGCGTTGATGCTCTGAAACATGCTGGCGGGCACCTCCCAACCAAACACCACCCGATTCGTGTATTTCTTGGCGTACAGATTCATCAGCCCTCCGGCTTGTTCAAACGACATCCAAAACACAAAAATGACCAAAAACAATATGCCCAACACAACCAAACGATTGATATCGGTACCCGATAGTTTGAGGCGTTCTTTGGGTGCCTCCTGGCGTTGTTTTAGGTTGTTGCCCACATGCTTAAGGTAGCGTTGCCCCCATATAAACACTATTTGCCCCAACACCATGCCAAACCCAGCAAGGCTAAACCCATAGTGCCAACCATAGGTTTCGCCCACAAAACCTATAGAAAGGGTGGCGAGAAACGACCCCAGGTTGATGCCCATATAAAAAATGATAAATCCTGCATCCCGACGCTTTTGTTCGGTATACAGTTCGCCTACCATAGTAGATATATTGGGCTTGAGCATGCCTATGCCCGCTACAATAAAACAAAGGGCTACATAAAATAATGTAGGGTCAGGAAAAGCCATCATAAAATGCCCTACGCACAATAATGCTCCCCCTATCATTACTGAACGCTTGGGACCCAGCCAACGATCGGAAATGATGCCACCTGGAATAGACATGATGTATACCATGCCAGTAAAAAGCCCTAACAAACTCAAAGCTTCTGCCTCGCCCCAACCATAGCCACCTTTGGTCTTAGACACCAAAAACAGCACTAACAAAGCTTTGAGCCCATAGTAACTAAAGCGCTCCCACATTTCGGTAAAAAACAGGATAAACAACCCTTTAGGATGATTTTTCATAGTTATATAGTTTGGTTATTATCAGTATTTTCAACTTGTATACTTCAAATATCCAAAATACTATTTGGCATTCATGGGGTTATTAGGCAAGTTGCTATGCCGTATGGTGAAGTGCTATATATCATTGTCAACTGAGGGCACTTGTCGCTTGAAGCTTACTACTTATAGCTTAAAACTTGCCTCTACAAAGGCTTTCATACATCACTAAAAATCAACGTGATATACAAACGTGAAACCTTGTAAAGCAAGGGACAGCTTGAAGCTTGTGCGTGCCTAATAAGCTTGTTACTTATAGCTTACTATAATCAATCTGAATGGTCTGAATGTCGGTGATAACGCATCACTACGTTAGGGTCGGGGTGCAACGACACCTTGGCATCACTTTTACCCTCATAATCGAAATGCGCCAAGACATAACGAATAGATTCTAACCTTGCCTGACGCTTATTATTGGCTTCTACTATGATCCAGGGGCTATACGAAGTATGCGAATGGCTAAACATATTTTCTTTATACACGGTGTATTTGTCCCACATACCCTGGGCTTTTTGGTCTACCGGGCTTAGTTTCCACTGCTTAAGCGGGTTTACCTTTCGTTCTTTAAACCGCTTCTGTTGTTCTTCTTTCGATATGGCAAACCAAAACTTGATCAACACCAGATCATCTTCATACAACATATGCTCAAACTCAGGTACCTGATGCATAAACTGATCGTACTGTTGCTTGGTACAAAACCCCATCACAGGCTCCACCACCGCACGATTGTACCAGCTTCGGTCAAAAAACACCATTTCACCCGGATTGGGCAAATGACTCACATACCGCTGAAAATACCACTGCCCTTTTTCTACATCGGAAGGCTTGGGCAAAGCCACTACCCGGGTGGCTCTCGGACTTAAGTGTTGGGCAAATCGCTTGATGGTGCCACCTTTTCCGGCAGCATCGCGCCCTTCAAAAATAATAGCCACACGCCTTTTATCAGTTTGAATCCATTTATGTAGCTTATTTAACTCTGCCTGTAGCAGCACCAACTCATCCTCGTAGCGTAATTTTTCCACGATTTTCTTCCAGTCAATATGTTTATGCTTCAGCAGCTCTTTTAATCCCTTGCGGGTATTAATCAGGTGCAAATCTTCAACGGTGAGATTATAGTCCGACATATTTCTTACTTCTTTAACATTTTAACAACAAGAATTCTAGAGATTAAACTCTAAATTTAGCCCTCATAATACATAAAATATTGTTGTAAAATGTTGAATTTGAGAAGATTTATAGCAACACTGGCTTTTTTTATCACCCTTTCGGGAAATTTATTTGCCCAGCAAACTACCCAAACAGAGTTTAGCTTTGTGATATTGGGCGACAGCCAGTTTAACACCCCTGCCTTATTTAACAAAATAATCAACGAAGTAGCCCAGCTCTCGCCCGCGTTTGTCATACAAGTAGGCGACTTGATCAAAGGTAAACTCCAGGGCAAAGACACTACTATGAAACAATGGGCAAGGTTTAAAGACCAACTACTGCCCTTGGGCAACACGCCTTATTACCCTGTACCCGGCAACCACGATGTGTTGGACAAAAAAGGAAATCCTTTGCCCTATTACAAACAGTATTGGGGCAAAACCAACTATTCGTTTGACTACAAAAACACCCACTTTACCATACTCAACAGCAACGACGGTAAAGAAGCGCAAATAGGCGAAGCACAAATAAAATGGTTGGAAAAAGACCTCAAAAAAGCCCAGAATAAAGCCCACCGAATGGTGTTTTTTCACCACCCCGTTTATACCTTGAAAAACCACGAGCAATTGCACTCATTGTTTGTAAAACATAAAGTAAAAAACGTGTTTTATGGGCATCGTCATCATTACGAATACACAGAACGCGACGGCATACAATATGTGATGACCAACGCTACCGGAAAATCGGGCACTCACGAGTTGCGCAGTGGTACTTTTCCTCACTTTTTACTGGCCACTGTTCGCGATCAAAAATTTAGCTATGCCATTATCAAAGCAGGCAGCATACTGCCACCCAAAATGGTATACCCACGCGACAACGAAAACTTTTTGCTGTATTATTACTTATTCAAACCAAAGTTTGCCCACTTTAGCCAACTCAAGAAAACCCCCGAAGGCTATGAGGTTAGTTTCCACATGAATAATTTCACTTCACAAGACCTTCATTTTTACCTACAATGGGACAACCCAGACGGACGCTGGGAGGTAAGCCCTCACAAGGCTACGCAAGTATTTTTGAAGAAAAAGACCAAAAACCACCCCATGAAATTTATCTTAAAACGTACCGACCAATCACGCCCTGAGGGTAAATACCCTACTTGTACGGTCAAAACTATGTTTAAAACCAGTAACGGCGTGTGGCTAACACCAACGCATCAATTTAAGGTGAAGTAGGGAGGTAATTGTTTGATGGCTCTGTTGTTTGATGGTTCGCGAAGCGACGCCCATATCAAAAACAGTGAAACACTATTATATCAATATACAACAATGCCAACAGTATGCACACCAAATTAAAAAATTTACCTTACTTGATTAATAGTCTAAACTAGACAGGTAAATTATCAGCTACGAGTTTATCACTAATGACTTTGTCTTGAATGTTGTATCAAGCAACATGAAAACCATAACATAAACTATCAAAATAATGGCGAAAAAATATTTAACTCTAAACGATGTAGAAGCTTACAAAAAGGCTTTTCAATTGAGTAACGACGTGTGGGAGCTGGTTGCGCATTGGGACTATTTTGCCAAAGATACAGTAGGAAAACAATTTGTAAGAGCAATCGATAGCATTTCGGCAAACATTGCTGAGGGTTTTGGAAGGTATCATAAGAAGGATAAAATAAAATTTTATTTATACGCCAGAGGTTCTTTGTATGAATGCTTGGATTGGTGCGAAAAGGCAAAAGTAAGGAAGTTAGTCACCCAACAACAATACGCACACATATACACTCAATTAAAAGATTTACCTTATTTGATCAATAGCCTCATTAAGTATACGAATGATAAACTAGACAGGTAAATTGTCAGCTACCAGTTTATCACTAATGACTTTGTCTTGAATGTTGCGTCAAGCAACATGAAAACCATAAAACCATAAAACCATAAAACCATAAAACCATAAAACCATAAAACCATAAAACCATAAAACCATAAAACCATAAAACCATAAAACCATAAAACCATAAAACCATAAAACCATAAAACCCATGAACAAAAAAACACTACTCATTGCCACCAGCAAAGGATTGGCAGTGTATAAAAAAAATACCCAAGGCAAATGGATATTTGATCATATGCACTTTGTAGGCATGTCGGTATCGGTGGCAAGGCAAGCCCCCCAAAACGGATATTGGTGGGTATGTCTGGCGCACAAACACTGGGGAACCAAGTTGCATTATTCACCCGATGAAGGCGCTACCTGGGCAGAAATACCCGCCCCCAAATACCCCACCCATGCCGAAATAAAACCGGGCAAACCCGCTACCCTCAAGTACGTTTGGCACCTAGAAATGGGGCAAGCCCCCGGAGTGCTATGGGCAGGTACCGAGCCCGGCGGCTTATTCAAAAGCAGCGACAACGGACAAAGTTTCGTGCTCAACGAAGCCCTCTGGTATGAGCCATCTCGCCCTGACCATTGGTTTGGCGGCGGTCGAAACCACCCAGGCATTCATTCTATAGTGGTAGATTCGAGCAACTCCCAACGAATATGGGTGGGCATTAGCTGTGCAGGGGTTTTTGAAACAGCCGATGGGGGTAAAACCTGGTTGGTGCGCAACGAAGGTTTAAAAGCCGATTTTTTGCCTAACCCAACCGCTGCTGTAGGGCACGACCCACACCTGATGTTGCAATGTACGCATCACCCAGAAGTATTGTGGCAACAAAATCACTGTGGCATTTTTAGGTCTACCAATGGTGCCCAAAGCTGGCAAGATGTAACCGACCCTACAGGTATTACCAAGTATGGGTTTACTATAGCCATAGATGATGACAACCCTGACCGAGCCTGGGTAATTCCGGCTACCAGCGATGACCGCCGGGTGGCAGTAGATGGGGCACTGGCAGTGTATTATACCGAAGATGGAGGCAAAACCTGGACAGACTTTCGGGAGGGTTTGCCCCAGGCACATTGTTTTGATATTGTCTTGCGCCACTCGTTGGCACGCCATCAAAATACTATGGCGTTTGGCACTACTACAGGCAACTTATTTTTATCAGAAGATGCCGGAGAGTCGTGGCAAGCCTTGAACCACTACCTACCCAAGATTTGCAGTGTGCGGTTTGCCTTGTAGAAATGATGAAACAGCGGCAAGCCTTGAAATATAGGCATTATGAGTGCTCGCCTACCAAAAAAAGGTTTTAGTCTGGCCAATGGCAGACTAAAACCTTTGAGTTTCAAGTCGAGATGACTTGCTTATATAAATATCTAGTTATGACCAAGTGGTCTACATTACACATTTGCTAGCTATCAAAGTTGTAAACACCTTACAAACTTGATAGCTCCCTATGGAGTAGGGAATAGCACGGCTATTCATCGGCATCTAAGGACTTGCGACTTGTCGCTTAAAGCTTGCCCCCTGCCAAAGCTGCTAACTAAATATCTTTCTTGAAATCAACTCTTTCATAATTTCATTAGTGCCCGCATAAATACGCTGTACGCGCGCATCGGCATAAGAGCGGGCAATCTGGTAATCCCAAATATAGCCATAGCCCCCGTGCAACTGTACACACTCATCGGCTACTTTGCACTGCAAATCGGTCAGCCAATACTTCACCATCGAGGCAGTGGCGCCATCTAGTTTGCCTTCATCGTGGAGCTCGGTACAATAATCGGCAAAAACCCGCCCTATCTGTACCTCAGTAGCAAGTTCTGCCATTTTGTATTTGGTGTTCTGAAACTGCGCCACTGACTTGCCAAAAGCCTTGCGTTCTTTGGTATATTGAATAGTGGTTTCCAAAGCTTTTTCAGCGGCACCTATAGCCCCTAATCCCACTACCAAACGCTCTTGTGCCAGTTTGTTCATCAAGTAGCCAAAACCTTTACCTTCTTCGCCCAGTAAGTTTTCTTTAGGTACTTTTACATTGTCAAAAAACAATTCACAAGTATCTTGAGCGTGTAAACCCACCTTTTCAAAAGGCTTGCCTTTGCTAAAGCCTTCAGCGGCGGCTTCCATCAACAATAGTGAGGTTCCTTTGGCACCTTGGGCAGGATCAGTTTTTACCGCCACTACTACCAGGTCGGCAAGGTAACCATTGGTAATAAAAGTTTTAGAGCCATTGACCAAGTAATGATCTCCTTTGTCTTCGGCAGTAGCGCGCATGCTCTGCAAGTCGCTGCCTGCGCCTGGCTCGGTCATCGCTATGGCTAAAATACTTTCGCCCGACACAGTTTTGGGCAAGTATTTTTGCTTTGTTTCCTCTGAACCATACTCCAGTATATAAGGTAGTACAATATCGTTGTGCAATGGGTAACCTACTGCTGGTCCTGCACAACCCGACTGAGCGATTACTTCAGTAAAAATAGCATTGTAACGAAAGTCTTCAATCCCCAAACCTCCATAAGCTTCGGGTACTTGCATGCCCAAAAAGCCATTTTCACCTAGCTTTAGCCACGATTCACGCGAAACCATGTGGTCTTTTTCCCATTGGGCATTGTGAGGGGTAATCTCCTGGGCTACAAAATCTGCCAATGACTGGCGAAATAACTCATGTTCTTCGTTGTATATTTTTCGGGGGATAAAATGCATATAATGTAAGTAGTTTGCAATTGATATTTTTCACTACAAATATAAACGAACTTTCTATAGTGGCTAGAGTGCAGCTCACAAATTTTTATTTATCTGCATTATTGTGCATATTTATCAGTCAATAGTCCATAGTATTTAGTCGATAGTCCATAGCTGATTCGAGTAAATGTTCACCTTGTTAAATACTGTAAACCAGTATTTTAAGATTGCGTACTCACTTTATTTTTAAAAGTGTTTCGGTTTTGCGTCTAAACACCCAATTAAGTAGTTTTTAAATTCATAAATAACTGATAACCAGTAAACAACTTAGACTAAAATCACTGCGGAGTATTGTCAGTCTAAGAGTATGTTTAAATATCATAACCTGGGTTAAAAAAGTAATTTTTAACTCTGAAGACACGCTTTAAGCAATACTCTAAACAAGAACAATTCATTCAACAAAATTTAGTGGTCATGAGACAATCATCTTTTTTATATTTATTTTCAGCTGCTTTTTTCACCATTTTCATGGGATTTTTTTCTCACCAAGTAAAAGCACAGGAGTTTAGCAATGCGGGCGAATACTGGGACGCTATCATGAGTGCCCAAAGTAAAGTGATGAGCAAAAGTGTAGGGTATGTGTCTAAGTCGGTACACAGCGACAACGACCGGATCATTGAGCGCAAGCGACGTGCTGTGGTAAGCCAAATAGACGAATCTTTGGCACGTTTAAAAGAGCTTAAGGCGTTTAATGGCAACGATCGCTTTCGCAAAGAAGCATTGGCTGTGCTACAGCAAATGAAAAATATTTATACCATTGAGTTTAAAGAAGCAAGCTCGCTCCAAAAAAACAGCCAAAGCTCTTACCTGGCAATGGAACGCTACTACAAGGCTCAAGACCATGCCGAAGCCAAACTCGACCGCGCCGACAAACGCTTCAAGGCAGCCTCTAAGTACTTTGCCAAGCAAAACAATATCAAAATTGTAAACGAAGGAAGAAAAGACGATGCTATTGAAAAGATGGGACAGGTAAACCGCTATACTCGTTCTATTTACCTCATAGACTTTAAGCTGTCAAAAGCCAACGCAGGATTTATGGATGCCTTTGAAGCAAAAAAAGCGGGGGTTATGGAACGTCACCGTAAAAAAACCCTGGCTGCAGCACGCGAAGCATTGAACAAACTTAAGGCAGTCAAAGATTTTTATGGCAACTCAGATTATAAAAAAGCCGCCGAAAAAATAGCCCGATATCGTAAAAAATTTGCTTCTAAAGAATACACAGAATTGGTCACATTTACCAAAAACAGCAAAAAACTCACCCGCAAAGATGTAAAGCGTGCCAACCAAATCATACAAGAGCTCAACCAAAAGAACAACCAGTATGTACAAACGTTTAATATGGCGGGGCGCGCATTGCGTCAACAATATACGCCTAAGCAGTAGTTTAATTGATCTGATCATAAACAAAAAAGCCTTACTGTCACCCAGTAGGGCTTTTTTGTAGAATCAAGTCCTCTAACTCAGGTAAGTTCCTCAGCCTGCCATTGCAGGTATTTCAAAAACCATAGCTTATTCAAGGCTTTGGAGCGAGACAGCCACACGGCTCACAAAAAAAGACTACCCCAAAACTGAGGTAGTCTGCAAATTATATGCGCTTGCCCTGGCTAAATTTAGCGCTATATCAACCGTTGGGCAAAAGTTTTTTTAAGGTTCCAGCTTATCTACAACAATCAATGCACCATCTGAGGCTACATTGCCATTGAGTCTATGCGTTTCAGTAACTTTTGCATAGTAAAACCCTTTTCTTTTCGGGTATTTATGAACAACATAAGGAGCACTAGTAGTAATACTCGTATTATCTCCAAATGTCCACTTAAAGTAATTGTAACTGGCATCGGTAGTACCCTCTACCCAGAAAGCAACAGTGTAGTCGCCTACACGCTTAGCCCTAAGCGTTATGTTTTTCTTATTAGTTACACTACTTTCAGTAGTTAATTCTGGTTTTGCAGCTTGATCTGGTTGCACATTTTCTTGCTTACAAGAAACAAAAAAAGATATAAACATGCAGGCTGTAATTATTTTAAGGTATTTCATTGGATAATGGTTATTAAAAAAATAATTGTTAAAATTTTGTTAATAAAGACCGGTCATTTGGCTCGCAAGGTAGGAAGTGTTTTGATTTTTCGTGTAATTTACATGTAATTTTATTCATTGTTTTTCACTATAAACACTTCAAACCTTATAGATAAAAACTACCACTCACCGTTGATATGTGCTTTTTGGGTAGAAATGTTTTAGTGATCAAATAAAAATAGTGAATACAAAGGCGTGTAACTAATTTCTCTTTTTACAAAGAAGTCAAAAACTTGTTCGAACAATTTACTTATCAAAACCTGACTATCGTACAAACCCTGTGGATTATTGGTACTCCTGTACAAGCATTGTAAGTTTTCGAGATAGAATAGATAAGAATATTGTAAGGAATGACCGTTATTTCATTGTGACTCAAAATCAACAATGGTTTGTGGCAAATATGGATTGATAAACGCTCTCTTTTTTCTTAATACAAAGCTTCGGCAAGAGCTAAGGAATAGTACCAAAATAAATTTACATTTTTAACGTCATCTTTCACTGACAGAATTCGTTAAAAAAACTTGCCGTAGCGCTGCTATGACGCCGTCCCGCAGGGCTGGCTCAACATCCACTGGATATTGCCCTGCCTCTCCTGCCAACAAAATATTTTGGCGTTACTATAGAACTTTATTTTTACACCATTCCTAAGTACTTTTCTTCCAGCGCTTCTTCGGTTTCTTTTCTTATTTGAGCAATGGCTTGTACCAGACGAGTTAATGGATGAATTAGGTGAAAAATACGGAGTAGGCCATAAGTACTCAGCGTCTTCAGGGTCGTTTTTTCTTGATTTATTATTGTTATGCAATGATTCGTTGTCCTCGCTCAAGTACTGCTACTATTCCTTCAAAACTAGTTTAAATGCTAATTTTCAAAGGTGAAACAGAGCTCCGAATCAAGTTGGGTTTACAACTCCGAACTTGGTTCGGAGAATTTATAAACTCGCTAAAGCTCCACATCTAATCTAAAACCTCCTATGACCGAAAATTTAACCACAGGAGGTTTGCCTCCAAGCTCTTACAACCAAAATACATCTATTGGTACACCCCTACTGTCTTTTTCAATGTCCCTATGGTAGCAGGCAGAACAATAAACTTATTATGCGCAAACTTGAGTACCTTTAGTTTTTTGAGCCTGTCCAGGTACAAGGGCAGTTCGGTTAATTGATTATGACTTATAATAAGGGTTTCGAGGTTGTCGAGCGCATTGATGGTTTCTGGCAACCTTGTAATTTTGTTATGCGATATATCCAATATTTTGAGTTTTTTAAGCGATTTAATCTCGTAAGGAATCGTAGTTATTTCATTGTGGCTCAAAATCAACACCTCTAGACTTTCAAGCCTGGCAATGGTTTCTGGCAAATGTGTCAGGCTGTTTTTAGACAAGTTCAGGTACTTTAACTTTTTCAACTGCCCTATGCTTTGAGGCAAAGTAGTCAAGAAATTATCTGTTACTTCAAACACCTGCAATTGCTTTAATTGCCCTATCTCCGGCGATAAGTTAAACATTCCGTTTCGGGACAGCTTGAGGGTAATTAAGGCAGGTAATTTGGTGATTTGGGCAGGCATTATTCGATGTGGCTCATCTGACAAGTCCAGCACCTTTGTTTGGGGTGGGTAGTTTTTTTGTTGCAAAACGGGCAAGGCATTGTTTTTCGTAATGTCTGATTCTGATAGTCTAGTGCCTAAGAAAAAAATACTAGAAGTGATCAATATCAATACCATTATCCATACTCCCTCTCTGGCATACTCTCTCTGCTGAACAAGCTTTGCCATTTGTTTCTTCACGAATGTAGTAGGCACTACATTTTTTTTTGATCTAGCCACCAGCTTTTCGTAAGCCCGCCAAAACTCGAACGAATCGCCTGTATAGCTCGCCCATAATTGATCACTTTTTTTTTCTAAAAAGCTATTATACCTGTTTATCATACCTTTGTTTTTAAACACCATAACACCCCGAGTTATCATTATTGATGAAACTATCGGGCGAAGGAATATTGCTTTTATAAAACCCAGCAATGCCTCCTTGAATGTTTGCCCTCATGGCTGTCACCTGAGGCAATACTGCCTCCCAATACCGTTTTTTCTCTGCAATGTAGGCTTGCTGTGTGGCCGAAACATCCATTTTTTCTAATGCAGCGATTGCCTCTAAGGACACATAACTCATTGTATCATCTATGGCATCTACCAAAGCCTGTATTACTTTAGGTTGTTCAAATTTTCCCAGCAAAGTAGCGGCATAAGTTCGATGGGTGTAATGGGCGTGTTTGAGTGCATATATAATGGAAGATATTTTGCGTTTTTTTGCCCAGCGTTTCAGTTTTTTTTCATTCATTTCTATCAAGCCTGCATGAACTAATAGGCGGGTAATGGCGTGCATGTTTTATCAGTTTAAGTAAGACCACAATTATATGCATGACAACGACAAAGTATTTCGATAGTTGATAAAAAAATGGAGTTTTCACAAAAAAGTGGGGGTATTCGCAATTTGAGAGTTACGAATTACGAATTGGGCGAAGCCATTCATAATTAGCTTACGCAGAGCTACCTACGGTCGGTTCGTAATTAAACAATTCATAATTAAAAAGCTTCGCCTCGCGCCCATTAGCTTACGCAGAGCTACCTACGGTCGGTTCGTAATTAAACAATTCATAATTAAAAAGCTTCGCCTCGCGCCCATTCGTAATTAGCCAAGGCAGAGCTCCCTCTGGTCGGTTCGTAATTGATCCATTCGTAATTAGCTAAAGCAGAGCTCCCTGCGGTCGGTTCGTAATTGAACCATTCATAATTAAAAAGCTTCGCCTCGCGCCCATTCGTAATTAGCCAAGGCAGAGCTCCCTCTGGTCGGTTCGTAATTAACTTCAAAGACCTCCCGCCTTCAAAAAAGTACGCATCTCTTGTCGTCCTTGTGGCAAACCATAGTCGCTGAGTAAGCTGATAAAATTACCCACTTTCCATATTTGCTCAATCGCAAGCAACTCTTGCAAAATGCCTACTTGTTTTTTGGTCAACTGGTCAAAAGCCACCGGGCGCTTGCCTGCATACTCAAAGTTAAGCCTAAACAAGATATTATTGAGTGCCAACGACTCAAACATGGATACAGTTCTTATTTTTTCGAGCAATACCTGGTTTACATGACTGGTTTGTTGCTCGTTTAACTCATCAAAAAAACCAGAGATAAAACTCTCCATATTGCCAAACTCGTCTACCCACGGCAAGTTGGTCTGGGCAATGGTTTCTTCGGCTTGCTGTTGTTCTTCTGCCACCGACCTGCCCAATTGCTGCAATAGTTCATTGAGCACTTCCTGGCGGTATTGAGGCTCGTCTAAACGATACAGGGCTATAGTAGCCGCCAGTTTTGTCCACTGGCTTTGTGCCTGCTGGTACCACTGCCTAAAAAAGTCTGCGTGATTGTTGGCAGGTGTAGGGCTGGTAAGGTAACTCAATGCCAGTAATATGTTTGCCTGTACCATTTCATTTTCTTCCTCTTCGATAAAGTACTTAAGGGCAGGTACTATTTTTTTCTGAAAAGGGTAAAACCAAGCCAGTAAAAATATAGCCGCTTGTTTCTCTTCCATTGTTCCCCCTTCCAAAAAGTGGAGGTATACTGGTATGCCCTCTGCCACCCCATGGTAGAGCTCAGCCATCAACGCCTCGTCTTCGCTCTCAAAATTGAGAATATCGCGTTCATAGTTGAGCGAGGTGTGAATATAGTATTCGGGGTAACCCAAAGTAAGCCCCAGCAAATACTGCATAATCTTCTCCTTGTCGGCCACCTGCTCGTACTTGAGCAAATCAATGAAATAGGGTACCGCCAAAACCGATGCCGGATAGCGTGACCCCTGATGAAACAAGTTGCCCCATAACTGCCACCAGGCTTCTTCACGGGTTTCGTTATCTTCAGAGCACAACTTCATAATTTGCAAAGGCACATCGGTTGCTTCGCCATAGGCATGGGTAGTGTTTTTCCAGTCTACCTCATACAGTTTGTCAAAGTCAGGCAATGCCTTACGATCACTTTGGCGGTTGAGCAACACCTGCAAATCAATGAAGTTTTGAGGAATTGCGTGCGCTTCCAACAACTCTCCCGTAATCTTGTCTTCCCGCAACCACTGTTTTTCTACCAAAGTTTCCAGTACTTGCTGCTGCACCTTGTTAAAATTTCGGTAATTTTGAATGGTATTGTCGCCAAACACCATCAACATAATGGCTTGAATAATAAAAGAGTTATGATTTTGGGGCTGTAAATGACTCAACAACAAGGGTACCACCAGGGTAAACTGTTTTTTGCCCGTTTGCCTAAAGAGTGACACATGATTGGTCAAAAATAAAATATCGGCAGGTGTTGCATGTTTTTCGCTTTGTTTACTGCCACGTTCGGTAATATCGCTAAACAAAAACTCTTTGCGTACCCGCCTGTAAACCAGGTAAGTATCTCTGTAAAAGTTCATATAAGGCGAAGGCTCAACAAAAGCGTTTACCACCTTACAAATAATATCGTCTGCTGTCTCAAAATTCAACGACCTCATC
The DNA here is from genome assembly GCF_000169175.1 of Microscilla marina ATCC 23134. NCBI lineage: Bacteria > Pseudomonadati > Bacteroidota > Cytophagia > Cytophagales > Microscillaceae > Microscilla > Microscilla marina. The sequence goes on along the minus strand of NZ_AAWS01000002.1, from coordinate 232,059 downwards.
AACCCTATTGAGGCAATATACGCCAAACGTTGGTTAGGGTGTTGTACATACTCATAACAAAGGTCAATAGCAGCCTGTCGGTTTTCAGGCGTCACGTATGTATTATACCCATAAAGGTCGCCCACATGGGTCAATATATGCGCCTGCATCTGTTCGCTGGGGTAGCGTTCCATCAACCCTCTAAAGTCTTCTACCGACAACCATATACCGATTCCTTCGCATCGATAGGCAATAAAATAACGCACAACCAAAAACTCATGCTCCAGAGAGCATTCCTGCGCCAACAACTGGTCAAACACCTGAGGCAATATATCGACAATAAGGTTGGTAATGGTAAAATCAAACATAATACTCAGCAAAAACTCCTGAGTTGCCTCGCAGTAGCTGGTGATCTGCTCATATATTTGTACAAAAGAAGCTTTAAGCACTTCCCCCTTGTCTTGATCAACCCAGTAAGCCGACACCACTTGCTTGAAATGCTCAAAATCCTGTGTCGATGGATGGTGTTTCAACCTCTCTAATAAGTCCTCCCAGTCAACCTGAATGTTTTCTACGGTATAAATTGTCATTGTTTATCTTCTCAAAAAGCGATGGTATCAAATTATTGCTGTTTCAAATAAATGAGATTGTATAACAAAACCCAAATATTCTCTATCTTTGTGCCCTTATTTCCAGACACTGCCAAGTTTTAGATGTTTGGTATACAACCAAAATCTGTGACTGATAGTCTGTATTTGCCTCTTCTTGAATATGAATAAGAGAGCAACTATGTAAACAATGATCGAAGTGTTAACCATTATGCCTCCGCATCGAGTTCGGCTCAATGCCTCGAACTTGTACCCGGAGGATTGTCAACAGTCAACATCAGTTTTTTTGGTTAACTCGTGTGGTTCAAAGTATAACTATTGATATTGCCTATTTTTGCTTTATGAACTTTACCCAAATCCTGCTGTATCCTTTTACTTTATTGTATGGATTGATCACCGACTTTCGGAATCACCTCTACAACATAGGGCAACGTCCCGCCATTAAGTTTGACACCAACGTGATCAATGTAGGCAACCTTACCGTAGGGGGCACTGGCAAAACCCCCCACGTAGAATACCTCATTCGTTTGCTGGGCAAGCACTACCAGGTAGCCACCCTAAGCCGGGGCTACGGCAGAGATTCAAAGGGGTTTATTTTGGCAGATGAACAAGCCACGGCTACTACTATAGGCGATGAACCTATGCAGTTTTACAAAAAATATGGAACCCAGGCGGTAGTAAGTGTGGGAGAAGAAAGGGCATTGGCCATTCCATATATTTTAACCGAACACCCCGAAGTACAAGTAATATTGCTCGATGATGCCTACCAGCACCGGGCAGTGACGCCTTCGTTCAATATTTTGCTGACCGATTACCAGCGCTTATTTTATATGGACCATCCCTTTCCGGCGGGCAGGCTGCGCGAACGACGCAGAGGCGCCAAAAGAGCCGATGTAGTCATTGTGAGCAAATGCCCCGACAGTTTGGCAGCAGCCAAACAAGTAGAGATCAGGGCAAATATAAAAAAATACACAACACCCAATGTTGCGGTGTTTTTTACAGGCATTCGTTATCAAACACCCCAACCCATATTTGCCAGTCCACCTTTAGGCGACAGCCTACCCAAAAATGCCGTATTGGTAAGTGGCATTGCTCAGGGCGACTTGCTGGAGCAGTATGTAAGCCAGCACTTTAACCTTGCCAGTCATATTCGGTTTCGTGACCATCAAAATTATACTAAAGCCGATGCCGAGCGAGTCAAAAAAGCATTTGAGTCCGTAAGTAGCCATGACACTATTTTATTGACTACCGAAAAAGATTTTGTAAAATTGGGGGCAAAAGCTTTCGAGCATATATTGGGCGATTTGCCTTTTTATTATATACCTATTGAAATTTATTTTTTAAATCAACAATCAGTTTTTGATCAATTGATCAAAGAAGTCATTGTTTAAACAATGGTCCATAGTATTTAGTCGATAGTCCATAGCTGATTCGAGCAGATGTTCACCTTATTAAATACTGTAAACCGAACTTGTGAGCTCAACGAAGTTAATCAGTGTTTAATATTAATTAAGATTGTGTACTCACTTTATTTTCAAAAGTGTTTCGGTTTTATGCCGAAATAACTGATAACCGAGCCTCTGATGAGCTCAACAAAGTTAATCAGCAAACAACTTTGACTAAAATCACTGCGGAGTATTGTTAAATAAACAAGCATATTTTTTTGTGGCTCAACGAGCTACTTAAGTTAGTAATATTTAATGGAGTATTTGGGAGATATGAGAATAAGTAGGTTATGGCTCGTTTTGGGGCTTATAGTGGGGGTTCAATGCAGCAGCTGGAGCCAGTCTACCATTTTGGATGATACAACCAAAAATGTATACGGTCCTAAAACTACCCGCTTTTTTCTGGAAAAAGACTTATTACAAAACCGGGATACCTTACGTATGGTAGACACCAGCCTCAACGCTACACATCAGTATGACATGGTACAACGCCTTGACAATATGTACCAGGACCTGGGGCTGATAGGTACGGCTATCCGTCCGATTTATTTTCAAATGCCCGAACAAATAGGCACCCAGCTGGGAATGGACGCCTACCAACCTTATGTGCTTCACCCTGACAAGGTAAAGTATTTTAATACCCGCTCGCCGTTTACCCAGGCATTATATGGGCAAAACACCAGAGGAAACCAAAAAATTCATTTTCGCTATACGCGTAATATCAATGAACGATTTAACATTGGGTTGCTTTACCGACGCGAAAACACCCACAAACAGTTTGGAGGCGAAACCACCCGCGATCTTGCTGCTGACCACCATAGCCTGGCAATACACGCTGCCTACCAAAGCAAAAACAAGCGCTATAGACTACTCTACAATTTTGCTCACCTCAACCAGATGGTGCAGGAACAAGGCGGTATTGTATTGGGTGAGTCTGACACCCTGGCCAATGGAGAAGTAAGGGTAGATAGTTTGTTTGGGTATGAACTGGAAGCCTCTCAACTGGGGCTGACAGCACGTAGTTGGCAAACCCAAAATACCCACCATTTGTACCATGAGTATGCGTTGTTCAAACAATTGCAGCTTTTTCATATACTCAACCTAAGCCGACAACGCGACGACTACGAAGATACGGGCATCACTACCAGTACCAACCAGGATTTTTACCGACCTTTTGCTACCGACCCCGATATGTATGTGTACAACAGCAACGGCACCAGCGAAGGTTTTAAGTATCGTTTGTTTGACAATATGGCAGGAGTAAAAGGCAGTATTGGCCCTATTTATTACCAAGGCTACGCCAGGGCACGCCAATACAAACTTACCCACTCGAGGGAAGGACAGGTGGAAGGAGTGACAGTTAGGGCTACTGACGATTTAATTATCAATGGGGTGACAATTCCTCAGTTTACTTTAGACTCTATTCCTACCCGTATCAACACCAACAACACCGAACTCTTTTTAGGGGGGGCTTTCGGCATCAACTTCAACCAATTTAGTCGCTTGTATGCCAGTGCCGAGTATGCTCTTACGGCGCGCAGCGATTACCGAATTTCGGTGGCCTTTGAGTCAAGAGGCTTGATAGCAAAACTGCAAAGTTCGTTTACTACACCTACTTTGGCTCAGCAACGCTTTGCCAGCAATCACTTTATATGGGACCGTACCAACCTCAACAATATGCTGGCAAACGAGGCGTCTATTAGTTATGACATTCACACCTCTTGGTTTACCGCCAGGCCTTTTGGTAGTTATACCCTTATCAACGATTACATTTATTTTAATGAACAGGCATTGCCTACCCAAGCTCCTGAGTTGGTGCAGATAGCAAGTGGTGGGGTTGATTTTCACGTACGTTGGCGGAGTTTAAATATGCGCACCAAGGCGGTGTTGTCTAAATCTTTGGGCAGTACTGAGTACCTTAGGGTGCCTGAAATACTGGTCAATTCGCGTATTTATTGCGAAGACTGCCTGCTTACCAAATTGATGCATACGCAAATAGGCTTTGAGGTTCACTACAAGTCAGCATACAAAGCAGATGCCTATATGCCCGTATCCAAGCAGTTTTATTTGCAAGACAACGTCCTCTCTCCGGCTTATGCTTTGGTAGATTTCTTTTTTAATGTACAAATTGGACGGGTGAGGGTTTTTCTTAAGATGTCGCACCTCAACCATATATTCAACAGCAACCAAGGGTATATTACTACCCCTACTTTTGTGGGTATGCGCTCTGCTTTTAATGTGGGCTTTAACTGGATGTTTTTTAATTAAATGTTCAGAACAACCTGTTCATTTTTAGTTTCAACTTCTTTGCTGTATATCACTAAAAAACAGGCAAATTTAAGGGCTTGTGATGACTTATCAGTATTAACACAATAGATTATGTTAGGATTAAAATTACCCACTGACCCTCGCTGGGTCAATATTGCCGAAAAAAACATCGAAGACATATTAGTAGACCACGCTTATTGTGAACAAAAAGCAGCCTCATCGTGTATTTCGCTCATTGTACAATACCCCGAAAAAGAGAAGCTGGTAGCAATGATGACAGAAGTAGTAGCCGAAGAGTGGGGGCACTTTGAGCGGGTGCTTGCCGAGCTCAACAAACGAGGGTTTAAACTGGGGCGCCAACGCAAAGATGAGTACGTGATTAATTTGCTTAAACATATTCGCAAAGGTGGGCACCCCAACGATCAGTTTTTAGACAAACTACTCGTGTGTGCGCTTATAGAAGCCCGTAGTTGTGAACGTTTTCGTTTGCTCTCAGAAGAAATTGCCGATGAAGACCTCAAAAAATTTTACTATGAGTTGATGATCTCTGAGGCAAATCACTACGTAAATTTTGTGAACCTTGCCAAAGAATACCTACCCGAAGAAGTAGTAAAAAAACGTTTGGATGAGTTTTTTGAGATAGAAGCCGACATTATATTGAACCTTGAGATGCGTAGCGACCGCATGCATTAATCCTATAACAATGAAAATATTCAATTATATATTTTACCTGTTTGTGCTGGCAAGCCTCACGCTCTATAGCTGCGAAAAAGAAGCCCCGGAAACCATTAACCCAAGTTTGGTAGAAGCCGAAGGTTTTATTAACGAATACGTGGCTTTGCAAAGCAGTGCTTATGATGCACTCAACATAGTGGGCGATGTACTACTCAGAACACAAAAAGAGATACAGGCTGCCTCTACTACGGCACAAAACCTCACCTTTGACGATTGTGAGGCGCAAATAAGCATTGTAAAAACCAGCAATGACCTGGTACAAATAAGCATTGATTATGGCGAAGCTAATTGCCCGGATGCCATTACCAACAAGACCCGAGGTGGCAAAATAATAGTGCAACAGACAGGCACTACTACCTATTATTCGTCGGGGCACCAAATGTCGGTCACCTTTGATAATTTCCAACTAAACAGCCAGGCATTGTCGGGCACTATAGCGGTCAAAAACACGTCTAAGTCAAGTGATTTTACTCTAGAAGATACTGTCAAACAACAACTAACCTATACTAATTTTCAGCTAAACGCCAATGGTATGCTTGGCAGTGGCTATCAGGAAAGGGGACTCATAAAAGGATTGCAAAGCCGCAGTATTGGCGATGACATGTACTGGTCGGATACTACCCACTTGACCATTGTTGAGCAGGCAAGTAACACCAACAAATACACGATAGTTGACCCGGAAATAGGCAAAGACCCTTTGATATTTGACATGTTTTGCTGGAACAACCAGGTATACTACCCCACCAAGGGCATTATCAATATTAGTTTTGAAAGCGCCAGCGTAAGCAAAGTAGCTACTGTAGATTTTGGCAATGGTGCTTGTGAACGTTTCAAAACGGTGACCGTAGAATAAGTTAAAATAGTATAAACAACATGAAAAACTTAGCCCTTGCCTTTGCCTTGTCAGTAATGACCATAGGTAGCATTCAGGCACAACGAAAGTATAATCGTTACTCTCCCAAAAAAATCAAAAAAGTAAACAGTTTTTTTCTTGAAGGCGGGGGCAATGCTGTATACGGCTCGGTTAACTATGACCGGGCTTTTAACTTCCGTAAATTTGCTGCCAGCATTAGAATTGGCGTGGGGTTGTTTCCGGCAACCAACTCTGAGGCAAACTACCTTTACCCTATCATTCCACTGGAAGGTAACCTTTTGTTTGGTAAAAAAAATCATTTTATAGAAACCGGATTGGGAGTAAGCAATATGGTTGTATACAGAAGCATAGGTCAAGATACGCCTAAGTTTATACTCTTGGGTTTTGCCCGCATTGGTTACCGCCTGCAAAAAGCCAATGGTATGTTTTTGCGCGTGGGCTTTACCCCTATTCTTATGGACATTGCCATCAACGAACAAACCAACAACAAACGGGGCTTTGGCTTTATCCCCTGGGCGGGAATTTCTATTGGCGAGAGCTTTTAAGGGAAGCGAAAAAAATAACTTCCTTGACTTCTATTTTTGGCATACGGAATTAGGGTTGTGCGAAGTTTTTAAAATTATTGATATACAAACATTTATGCATAAATCAAGAGGTTTATTGTAGGGGCTACCCTTGTGGTCGCCCTAGCGAAGGAGTGCATACGCCGGCGGAAAGAAAGGCGCTGTTGGTCAGACACGACGCAAATGAGTATACTGTTTCAAAGTACAAGTGTGTATGCCATTTTTTTAAGTTGGGTAATTAATTACTTTCTTATCCCTAAGTTCATTACTGGAGTCACGCAAACCCTTCTAAGCACCTCTATTTAAATGGTTATATTGCTCTATTGTTTCGCAATGCATCGCAGAACACAATAGAGCCATTTCACAAGCCTTGTGAGGGAAAGTATCAGTCAATTACAATACGAATTGTTTAATTAGTAACGTGTTCGCCCCGTAAACGGGATTTCGGGCGTAGCCCTCAACAATAACCCCGATAAGAAATCGGGACTTTGAAGCTGTCCGATTTAGAATAAATTAGCTTCGCAGAGCTTGAACTTCGTTCTGCGGTTCGCTTTACTGCCTTTCGTTATTTTTATTGCCCGTAGTACCGTCCCACGGTCTGGCTCAACATCCCCCGGATGTTGCCTTGAGCGCAAAAACCGATGGCTAAAGCTTCGCTTTGCCGAGCTCTGCCAAAGGCTAAATGCCTCAGTCAGTTGTACGTATTTGCCCTAAAAAACAGAAACTTATTTTGAACACGTTACTTAGCTAACACTCAGTTTTTGTAGGTTTTGGGTTACCACATTCTATACCTGACAAAAGTCATAGCAAAGTAATGTACTTGTGTGTAATTATGCAGTCTGTAACAGAAAACAGGCATAAAAGACGCATAAAGTATGAACAAACATTTGATAGATAAGTACAACATTCCAGCACCCCGTTACACCAGTTATCCTACAGTACCTTTTTGGGAAAACGAACGATTTTCTGCCCACCAATGGAAACAATCAGTTGCCCGCTCATTTCGCGAAAGTAACCCTCAAGAAGGCATCAGCCTGTATATACATCTTCCCTTTTGCGAAAGCCTTTGTACATTTTGTGGTTGTAACAAACGCATCACTAAAAATCATCAGGTAGAACGTCCTTACCTAGAGACGGTACTCAAAGAGTGGCAAATGTATAAAGACTTATTTGACACTCCTCCCCGCATCAAAGAAATGCACTTGGGTGGTGGCAGCCCTACTTTTTTTAGCGCCCAAAACCTAGGTTGGCTGATAGAAGGCATCTTAGCCGATACTGAACTGGATGACACACCTTTATTTAGCTTTGAGGGCAACCCCAACAATACTACCAAAGAGCACTTGCAGGTATTGTATAACCTGGGGTTCAGAAGGGTTAGCTATGGCATTCAAGACTATGACTTGAACGTACAAAAAGCCATTCGACGAATACAACCCTACGAGCAGGTGCAACTGACCCACGAACAAAGCAAAGCAGTAGGGTACACTTCCATCAATCACGATTTGGTGTATGGCTTGCCTCTACAAACCCTGGAAAGTGTGTTAGATACCATTCGCAAAACAGAAGCACTGGCACCCGATAGAATTGCTTTTTATAGCTATGCCCACGTACCCTGGGTCAAAGGTAGCGGACAAAGGGGCTACTCAGAAACCGACTTGCCCAAGTCTGCCGCCAAGCGTCAATTATACGAAGAAGGGCGCCAACTGCTTGAAAGTGGAGGGTACCGGGAAATTGGCTTAGACCACTTCTCTTTGTCTAATGATGATTTGTACCAGGCATTGGAAGAAAAACGACTTCATCGCAATTTTATGGGTTATACCTCCTCTAAAACCCAATTAATGATTGGGCTCGGGGTTTCGTCCATTAGCGACTCCTGGTATGCTTTTGCCCAAAATGTAAAAAAAGTAGAAGAGTATCAGCACCTTGTCAATTCTGGTGAATTGCCCGTGTTCAGAGGGCACCACCTCAATACTGAAGACCTCATCATTAGACAGCACATACTAAACCTCATGTGTCAGCTGGAAACCTCATGGACAAACGAAGAAGCAAAGCTGGGAGGTTTTGACGGGTTGATGCCCCACCTTGAGGAGTTTGAAAAAGACGGGTTGATTAGTGTAAGCAATGAAGGGATAAAAATAAAAGCTGAAGGCAGGCCTTTTATCCGCAACATCTGTATGGCGTTTGATGCTCGCCTGTGGAGAAACAAACCTGAAACCCGCATTTTTTCTATGGCGATTTAAGCATAAGAAGCCAAGGTTATAGCACAAGTAATGATTATGTGACCGTAGTTTAGTGATATTGTTAGAGTAACTTCCAAATTTTATTTTGACAATATTACTTATTTGCAATTATAAGTTTTTTATTACATCATATTTCACATTTTTGTTTAATTCAAATGTTTCAAAAAAATAGTTGTTTAACAAAAAATTAACATTAAATATATGATAAAACGCTTGCTACCCACAAAAAAAACACCTTCCTTTATTGCATAATCTTAACTAACTCTGGTACTTTTTATTGAGTACCTATACTTTTACAACCTAAACTAACATCCATTATGAAAAGAATTCACTTTTCAGCAATATTTGCTTTGGCACTTATTGTAATGCTCAACGCATGTAAAAATTCGGAAAAAGAAGTAAGCGTTCCTGCTGCTAACGATTCTCAAAAGTTTTCTAAAAACATTACAGTTTTTGACAAAAGCGGTCAAAACTCAATTGTAATGCGTGTATCTGCCGATGACAAATCATTGATTGAGCAGTATACTGCAGCAAACTTTGTTTTCACTGCTTTGAAAAAGGGAGAGACTATTGCTCGCCCACAAACTACTGGTACCGAAGAAAACGGCGAAACAGAAGATAACGCTGCCAATGCTCAGCACGTTTCTTTTGAAGTAATGCAAAGATCTTTAGCTCCAGAATTTTCTAAAATTGCCATTACTTTTAACCACCCTGACGATCAATCAAGAGCTTCTTGGAAGTATTACTGGCACTACAGCCAAGCCAATGTTGACAAAAGTGCTTTTATTGAGCGTCATAACGTCTGGAGACGGGTGTTTTTTGGTTTGAAATATAGACCAAACTCTGGTAGTTCTTGGTCTACTATTGTTTCTACATGGTACAAACTGTCTAACAACCAATCATACAGCGTAGACAGAAACCCTTGCTACCAGTTTAGGTTCCACGTAAAGACTAAAAAACAAAGTGCTTATACTGCTTATTTTGAGTAGTAGTTTTACTTAGTCAAAACTGCGTAAAATTATTTTATCAAAAGAGGTTGTTTTGAGAAGGCTTGCTTTTTCAAACAACCTCTTTTTTTTAATCACCAAGGGAGGGATTAAGAAATAAAGTACGCAGAATTTAGGTTGAAATTTTGAGTGAAATAAGGCATTTTTTGAAGGAATAGCCATAGCTATTGCTGAAAAAAACTCCTAGTCCCGGCGGAACTGCCGGGGTAACGAGATATTCACGGAAAATAGCATCTAAAAATGCGTATACTATTTCTTGTTTGCTCCCTAAAGAAGTCAATGATGTACAAATTTCTTTTCTGGTTATGGCTGTTTATATGGTGTGTACAACCCAAACAATCGATCGCACAAACACTTGAAAGTACTTCTCAAGAGTTTTTGATTCGCACAATATCTCAGGTTGATTTTAAACAGCTGATTGAAAAAATTAAAACTACTCATCCGTTGATTGCCCCATCCATTGAAATGGTACGATGCATTGCACCTACCCTGTCTGTATGGTGTGTACGTTATACAAACCGGGCAACCCTGCCTCAATTTTTGACCGCTCTACATGCTTTCCCTGCTGTTACAGACATACAAACAAACCATCTTTTAACAAAACCCAGGGGTCGCCTCATCAGTGATCCATTGTATACCCAACAGTGGCAACTGGTCAATGACAATATAAATCAAAACACATTGGACATTGACATTGATGCTGAAGAAGCCTGGCAAATAAATACGGGAGGCTATACCACCCACCAAGATACCATTGTAGTAGCCGTAATTGACGAGGGCGTACTGGACAGTCACCCAGATTTGACCCATAACATTTGGCGAAATACGCACGAAATTCCTGATAATGGAATAGATGACGACCAAAATGGCTGGATAGATGATGTGCTCGGCTGGAACTTTAAAACCAACACCAATAATGTCAATAATGATGGCATTGGTCATTGGCACGGTACTCCAGTAGCAGGTATCATTGGGGCAGAAGGCAACAATGGCATAGGAATAAGCGGTGTAAACTGGCGAATAAAACTCATGTCGTTGGTAAAAGGGCAAGATGAGGCGTCCATTATTGCGGCGTATGACTATATATTGACTATGCGCAAAAAATACAACGAAAGTGGGGGCAAGCAAGGGGCTTTTGTGGTGGTAGCGCATGCTTCCTGGGGGGTTGACTCATTAAAAGCGGCAGATGCTCCTTTGTGGTGCGCCATTTATGACGAACTGGGCAAGGTGGGGGTGCTTAGTGTAGCGGCTACCACCAATAATAACACCAATGTAGATACAGAAGGCGACATGCCCACCACTTGCACCAGTAACTATTTGGTGACAGTAACCAATACCAATAATTTTGACGAAAAAATAACAGGAGCTGGTTATGGAAAACAATCGATTGACCTGGCGGCTCCTGGCTTTAATAGTTTTACCACCTTAAACACAGGTACATACGGGGTCTTTGGTGGCACTTCGGCAGCTGCGCCTTATGTATCAGGCGCCATTGCTTTGTTGTATGCCATGCCTGCCAATCGCCTGATGGACTCGGTAAAAGCAGCCCCGGCACAAACTGCCTTACGCCTTAAACAATGTATTTTGGCAGGAGTTGATCCAGTGGCTGGTTTGCAGGCTTTTACTGTATCGGGAGGAAGACTAAATTTGTATGGAAGCATTCAACAATTGAGCGCTTACTATGGGCTCCACCAGTCCGCTTCTATACTTGGCTCGCTCAATGCCTACCCCAACCCAATAAAAGAGCACTTATTTTTAAAAGTAAGCCTGACTGGTGCTACTCGTTTGACAATACAAATTACTAACCTTTCGGGCAAAACCATCAAATCTCGTCAATTGGGCACATTGCCCCAAGGAATTCATAGAATAAGGCTGGAAATGGCTCACCTGCCAAATGGCATATATTTATGCGTGGTGCAAGGTTCTGCGGGTAGGCAGGTAATAAAGTTAATTAAAAAATAATCCATTCAATCACCTGATTTTCAAACTTTTAACACACCAAAAAGTAGTTAATAGTGTACCGTTGGCAAACATCATTTACCCGTATAAAGGCAGTTGTGTCCTGTATGAAACTGATACTATTTTGCTTAAGTATGAGCAAAAAATATTTTTTTTGGAAAAAAGTTACTTGAGGGGGGAGATATATCGATAGTAAAATGTACTACCTGTAAACCTTACAAATCACTAAATAAAATAGTCAGTAGTCATTTAATCATCGTGTTATGAAAAGTTTATTTGTTGCCGAAAAATACTACACCCCTCAAGTATCTTTTAATATAGAAAACAGTTTGTTCGAAATTACAGGAGAGTCTTTCAGTGAATACTCTATGGATTTTTATGAGCCAATCCTCAGTTGGCTTGAAGCATACACCCAACAATACTCCCAAACCATTCTATTTAACTTCAAGGTTTCTTATTTCAATACCAGCTCTTCGCGCCGATTTTATGAAATACTCAAAATATTGGATGGCTACCACAAAGCAGCCAAAGGCTATGTGATGGTCAACTGGTTTGCTTCGCCCGATGACATGGACATGATAGAGTCTGGCGAAGATTTTAAAGAAGATTTTGATATGCCATTCGAAATTGTTTTGAAAGAACGCAGTTTGGTAGCTTAAGCCCTTACTACCCAGGCAATTTAAAATTTTATCAATCACTTCTACCTACTGATTTTATAAATATTTAAAAATTAATACATGATGAAGTAGGTAGTATGCTTGCAGAACAGCCTCAAACTTGAAGCACCGATATGCATCGGCATCTAAGGACTTGTTGCTAAAAGCTTGAGGCTGTAGAAGCTACTGACTAACAACTCCAAGGCTTGTACTTCAATTATTTTTGACAATCATTCTATATCCCATCCTGAATGATCATTGATTATATTTCTTTCGTTTGAAGTGCAGCCTTTTTTTATTCTCCTTTTTTCGCCTTTCTCTGGTTAGGTCAACCTAAGACCTTACACTTGCGTTTGCAAATGTAACATTGTGTTTTCTCGGCAAATACAAATATTTTATTTTAATAAAGCATTTCTTAGATTAAATTACAGAATAATATTTGCAATTAGGCATTAAAAAAAGTACACTTGTAAAAGTCTACTCAAGTATTTGATGAAGTAATATAGATTCAAAGCTTGTTTAAAATTCATTGGCGAACAGATGAAACAACCGTTTTATAAAATACTATCCATTACGCTGACATTGTTGATCTTGCGTAGCTCGCTTCCATTGGGGGTATACGCAGCATCGAACAGTAACTCTACGGAATGTCACATCTCGCCCACCAAAGAGCTTAATTTTTGGCAAAAATTTCTGCAAGTATTGGTACAGTCCAGTACCTCAGAAAAAGAAGAAGAAAACAAAAAAGAAAAGGAGAAAGAAGGTGAAATAGAAAACCTTAAACTCCGTCGGTTGCTTGGTCACCTCCAGAAAGCACTCGTTTCACACCAAACCCACAAATTTCAAGTATCTTATTACGAATGGCTACACCACGCTTCTCTTACCCTCAAGGCCAAACGTTTCCATCATTTGTATGTGTTTTTTCATAAACTCAAAATTCCTACAAGCATCGGTTAAAACTATATAGCGAACAAATTGTTGTTATGTTTCGCTCTGTTGTAGCAAAACTACTAAACCAATGGTAGCAATGCCTGCATCAGCTGTATTTTTTACCATGTTCTTTAGGCTAATTTTTGTTTATTATGAAAGATTTCAATGAGATGTCGTTGGCTAAAGACCAATGCCTTGACAATCCTCCCCTATGCTCAAGACAAATAGCAGTGATATTTATTTTAGTCCTTTCTGCACTATTGGTGGGCATATATGGTCACCTTACCCTGGCTGGGTTCCTCAGTGTGCTGGTGCTTAGTATTATTTTTAAGCGTCAAATCAACTACAATATATCTAAAAAATACGCGCTCAACTCTATCTCACGGTTAATGGCTGAAGCCCAGTTTCCTGACCATGTACAACTACAGGTAAGTTGTGTGCAAAAACAACGGTATGTAGTACTTACTACCCAAAAGTCTACCCCTGGTCAGGTATTAATTATAGAAATACTACACCCTGAGCTAGTGGATATAAAACAAATGCGTCAAGCACTGAAACACTATGAGGCTCACCAGACGGAAGTGTACATGATCATTAATAGTCAGTGGGAACAAGCAGCAGAGTTAAAAAGTCAATTGGCTCCTTATATCAGTATTTACCGAATATACAACCTACTAGACAACTGTTTGGTGCACCTCAAGGGCAAACTAGAACAGACGACTTCGATCTCGGTGTAAAACATGTGCAAGCCTTGTCAGGCAAAAAGATTATCAAATGAACGCTTTTATTTATAAATTTGTATTGTTTTATACAGGGCTTTCTTATAAAAAATGAGAAACCTCTCTGAAGCTTGCAAAGTACGAGGTTTCGATCGGGCGTGGAGACACTACCCGAGGCGGGAATATGTTTTTTTTAGGGTATATTCTCCTAAAGAGCCTTTTAGTAAACCTACAAAAATAACCTGAGCCATAAAACGGCACATCTTATTTTTTCCGCTTTACTTATAAGAAAACCCTGTTGTTTTATACAATGAAAACCATCGACAAATATGAAAACACATACATTTGAGCATACCAATATTAAGTGCGCTGCTTGCGAAGAAAAAATTCAGGGAGCATTTGCTCAGGAAGCACGCATAGATTCGTTTCAGGTAGACTTGCAACACGCTGACCGCCCTTTGACGGTACAAACGGGGGATAATATGACCACTGAGGAGGTGTCGAATTTAATTTATAAGGCGGGTTATGAGGCCAAGCCTGCCAAGAAAGGCTTGTTTAAGAAGTTGTTTAATAAGTAATTAAGTTATACTAAGGGGCTGTCTCATTATATGCTATTTGAAATACTTGATACCTGGCAAACTTTTGAAACCTACCAAGTATTAAAACTGAGACAGCCTCTTTTACTATTGCCTCATGCAGTTCGATCTACGTACGCCTCCCTACCCACTCAATCAACTGGTAGAATCGGTGCTTTTCTACGACCAGTACTCCCCCACCCACCAAGTAGAACGGCTTTTGCCCGATGGCTCGCTCAACCTTATTGTAGAGCTTCATGGCGTTGCCCAACACATATACGACAATCGTTTACTTACCCCCATTAGCACCCACAAACACGCTTGGTTGTCGGGCATGCACTCTGGCTATATTTCTATCGATTCGGGCATAGGGACTTCTATGCTCATTATTCGTTTTCTGCCTCAGGGCGCCTATCCTTTTTTACACTTTCCGGTAACCGAGCTCAATGATTTGGTCATCGAGGCTGACTTAGTCTTTGGGCAACACATTGCCCGGCTCAGGGAGCAACTGCTTGCCAACCCTAGCAGCGAAACCCGGTTTGAGTTGGTCTATAGGTGGCTGCAGGCACGTTTCAAGGCTGAGTTTTTGCCTCCCCAGGCAATCAATTATACTTTAGGGCAAATTCACCAAAACAACGATACACATACCTTCAAAAATTTCCACCAACAATTGGGTTATTCGCAAAAACACTTGATCGCCCTATTCAAAAAATACGTGGGTTTTCGCCCAAAACAATACCAGCAAATCACCCGTTTCAATCTTGCTTTAGCGCACATAGCTCAAGGGCAGGGTGTGCAATTGACTGCTTTGGGATATGATTGCGGCTATTATGACCAGGCGCATTTTATCAAGGAATTTAAGAAGTTTGCAGGGTTTAGCCCTAAAAAGTTTATCCGCGAAAAGGGCGATTATATTCATTATTTACCCTTGAGGTAAATTTTTTACAATTTTCCTCCTTTCCTTTTCATCACTTTTGCCAAGTACTTATTCTCAAAAGTGATATGAAACACCTCATGGTTTATTTAGTGCTGTGGAGCTGGGCAACTGGTGCCTACAGCCAAGCTACCCCACAGCTGGCATTTTTCGAACACCTCACCCAGGACAAATGGGAAATGAACGGCGACTGGGGCAACGGCAAAAAATTTAGACAAATACAAGTATATAGTTGGGGGTTAAATAAGCGCATTGTCAAGGTGCAAACCTTTGGCACTACTGATCCAAAAACAGGTGCTTTTGGCTTGCGCAATGAGGGAATCAGGGCGTGGGATGCCACCAAAAAACAGGTGGTTTTCTGGGAGTTTGATGTCTTTGGTGGCATTACTCAAGGAACTTGCACTGTAGAAGGCAACTTTCTTTATTATGACTATACTTACCAAGGGCAAAGCTTTCGGGACAGTTGGCAAAAAATTTCTCCCAATGCTTACGCCTACAAGGTGGGTACTTACAAAGATGGGCGTTGGCTCAAAGTTTTTCTATCTGCTACTTATAAAAGAATGACCAAATGAATACTTACTTAATCATCGTAAACATTTTGGGTGGGCTCGCCTTTGGAGTACATACATTTATGGGCGACCGCGAGCTGCACCTGATCACCCCGGCAAGCAATGATAGCCACTGGCTAAAAAAACAAGAAACCTGGACAATGACCCGCTGTGGGTGGCACTGGATTTCGTTTGATTTGCTGATGCTTACGGTTTTACTTTCCTTGATTAATTTTACAAATTGGATTCCTCACCCAGCTTTTGTGGTACAGTTGCTGGCAATATATACGTTGGGCTATGCTTTGTTTTGGTTGGTAACGGTGGCCATTTCCCGCTCTTTTGCTCAAAATTACCTCAAGTTGGGGCAGTGGATGTTGATGTTGCTCATCAGTGGGTTGTTGTTTTTGGGTGTATGACAAACCCTGAAATGCTTATGAAACAGTACCTCACCTTTACCGTTTCTTGCTACAGTACGTAGGTATAGGCAACACCTAAAATTAATTGAAAATGATACAACACTTTTTTGCTACTGTATTATCTGTATGCTTATTTAACCAAGCTGCTGTCAAAAGTGACTGTAGCCAAGTGGCGGGTATTGCAATCTGGAAAGAAACAATGGTTTTTGCCAAAGATGAAAACTTTCCCTACTGCAAATTGTTGCAACAGGCGGTAAACAAAGATCAAAAATCTATCAAACGGCTTGCTTTCAAAACCTTTGATGCTTCGGCTGGGCTAGTACCTCAACCTCTAAATACCTGATACATTATTTCGGCGATGTTTGCCCCCTGACTTTACTTAAAAAATATCGCGTAGCTATGGCTATGCTCAATTTTTGAAGTTCGTCAGAGAACAAATCTCATCCTAAATAAATAGTGCATTTACTTAGAGGATAAGGTACTAGGGCACGGCACTATAATAGTAGCCCTGGTACACAAAATAGGGGAAAAGACTTTTGTCAAAGCTATTAAAAAACTTAACCCCCAAAACAAAAAAGATGTACTGCTCAATCTTGAGGCAGGGCTGGCATATACCAGTATTAAAAAATACCACGAAAAACCAGTCAAAGATGTTTTTCCTGAGCTTGCCCGGCTACTTTACTAGCTTACACCCTTCCGAGAGGGTTTCGAGCTCTAAAGTAACATGTCCTATGTGAAGGTGCTGGCAAGTGTGTTTTACTTCGTGCTTAAGCGCCTTACACTGGGCACTGCTGAGGTTTTCTTCTACCACCAGGTGTAGGCTCATAATCATCTCGCTGCCATCCATAGACCACACCCTTACGTCGTGCAGGTCGATTACATGGGGTATTTTCAAAATCTTTTCTTTGGTGGTCTCCAGGTCAAATTTAGGAGGCACTGCCTGTAGAAACACATTCAGAATAGCCCGCAGGTTTTTAAAGGCATTATATAATATATATACTGCAATCAACAACGATAAGATAGGGTCGATAATGGGCACATCGGCAAACAACATTACTATGCTACCTACCAATACTGCCACCCAACCCAAGGCATCTTCCATGAGGTGCAACATCACTGCTTTTTGATTGATAGAGTCGTTGTTGCCTGACTTTAGCCGCAACACTGCCAAGCCGTTCATGGTGACCCCCAAAATGGCCAACAACAACATGCCTTTGGCATTGACTGCCTCAGGGTGAATGAGCCGGGGGATGGTTTCGATAAAAATAAAAACTGACCCCACAATCAATATCACCGAAGTAATAAACGCCGATAAAGGCGAAAAACGTTTGTAACCATAGTTGTAGCGATCATCGCAACCTTTTTCTGAGTAACGCTCCATAAACCAGGCAGAGCCAATGGCTATAGTATCGCCCAAGTCGTGAATGGCATCAGACATAATGGCCATTGAGTTGGTAAGTACACCACCTATCAGCTCAATAATAGTAAAGCAAAAATTGAGAAAGAAAGCTACCTTTAAGTTTGAGGTTACCGGGTGTACATGAGAGTGCCCACTGGCGTGGTCATGTTGGCAACTATGATGGTCATGTGTGTGATGTGGCTCGTGTACATGAGTGTGGTCATTGGCCTGGTGACCGTGGGCAGTGTTTTCTCCAATAGTTTTATCCATAATATTTTACAGGCTTCATTTTAAGACTTGTTCAATGTGAGCAAAAGGTTTTATGTATAAATCAGTCTCTACTTTTGACATTGAAAATAACACATTTTAAACAAGCTAATAGGGTAGTCGCAAAATGCCACAAAAGGTCACAGCAAACCCTCAAAAGAGTTGCCATGGCTCCATTGTTACACTGGCAAATTTGTCGCTCCCTATACTATAAGTGATCTGGAAAAAATAAGATGTGCCAATTCAAGAAAATATATTGTTCTCAGACGATTCAAAAAAAACGGTGCATAGCCAAAGCTATGAAGCTTTTTTTTTGAGAAGAATGAGGGCAATAGATACACTTTAATGGCTCAAATTATTTATGAAAGATCACTAACCTTATTTTTTGGGCATTTTTGGTAACAATATAATCATTTTAGTGCTTTTATTTATCTATAAACTCCAAAGTTTTGCCAGAAGCCATCTTTCGGTAAAAACAAGAAACACGCGCCTGGTTGTTTTCATCTTTAGTATGACAAGCCCCTGCACCCATCATTGTTACCTGATAAACCAAGGCATCCTGGTCACAATCAGTCAATATATGGGTTATTTTTAGGTAGTCGCCCGAAGTTTTGCCTTTTGTCCAGAGCTCATTACGTGAGGTGCTCCAAAAAGTGGCATATCCAGTATCTAAGGTTTCTTGCAAAGCTGCTTCATTGGCATACCCCAACATCAACACCTTGCCAGAAGCTTGCTCCTGTACAACTACAGGTAACAAGCCCCCCCTCTTTTCAAATTGTGGCGTAAAGTCTCGCCCTTCTTCCAAAACCTTTTTCATTTTATTTTTTTGAGTTTGTTTCTTTACTTGGTAATTAGGAATTGTTCAAAAATAAATTTACACTCTGAGAGGTGATTTATTGCCTTGATACTTCGTTATTTTTTTGCCCGTAGCGCTGCTATGGGCGCAAAAAATAGCCTCGTCTCAAAACAAAACCTCTACCTCAAGAATGGTAATTTAATTTCTCACCATTCCTTAGAGTACTGAAGCTACACAAATCTACTTATTTTAATAATTATATGGCTTTATTGCTCAATGGTTGGGCTACGCATTGCGCAACAATAGAAATATGTGACCTTCAGAAAACCGCGTAACTTGAGTTAGAGTATGTTTAAAAATGAGCCAATGTGCTATAAAACTGTAAAAGCTTATAGAGTAGGGAGTAAAAACCAGTACCTAATGAGGATCCCATTCCTCAACTATCCTTCTCAGGCTCGGTGTTATTCTCTTGTTTGGCTTCCTCTTCTTTTCTAATGGCTTTTTTCTTTTTGGCGGCCAGTCGCTTAAGCAAACTTGAGGTAATACTTAAAAAATTGCTTTCGGTAATAATTCCCACCAGCTTTTTGTTATTCACCACTGGAAGACAGCCAATTTTTTGGGTATTCATTACGTCTATAGCTTCTATAATAGTAGCCTCAGGCGCAATCGTCAGTGGATCTTTGATCATCAGGTCTTTGATGGTACTGTAGTCCAGTTTTTCGTTTTTATACATGGTAGAAAAATGCCTCAACAACTGCCTCGAAGTAATCAAACCAATGAGTTCCCCCTGCTCGTTTTCGATGGGCAAATACCTGATACGTCGCCAGTCCATCATATCGGCGCTAAACTCAGGAATTTCATCTTTACTTACAGTAAATATATCGGTAGTCATAAATTCCTCGACAAGTAACGAAGTAGGGTGCCAATCGGCAATATCCTGTATACTCGCAAGTTTCCATTCGTGGACTGGTTTTTTTGTTTTTTGATTATATGCCATTCCAGCCACAATAGCTGTAGTGGCTTCCTCTTTAGTCGATTCTTTGAGCAATTTTGAGTAAGACTTCAGTATCCATCTTGAGCCATTCATCCCAGTTTCGGTGCGATCTTCTATGATTTCGAGGTATTTGTTAATGTCTTTCTCGTCTACCTTAGCTTTTTCTAAACCAATGCGGGCAATGGGCAAAAGTTCTTTTTGGATCAACTCTATGTCGTTTACTGTTTTGCCGTGTACCCAATGGTGTTTGCTTCCCAGTCCAGTGCGAGCAGTTTTTATAAAATTAGCCTTTACATCGTCAAACTCCAACACCTTGGTTACATCTGGGTAAGCTTCTTCAAAGCCATTCATTAGCCCCACCCAAAACGCTGAATTGGCCACTTCGTCCAAGGTAGTAGGTCCTGAAGGTAAAATACGGTTTTCTATGCGCAAATGGGGTTTTCCGTTAGGGCTGATGCCGTAGCAAGGGCGGTTCCAACGGTACACCGTAGAGTTGTGAATACTCAATGCCTGTAGCTGGGGCGTTTTATTGTTTTTGACCGAATCCAGCACATCTTCTTTTACATCGGTGGTGAGCAATACCTTAAAACGCACAATGTCTTCTTTGTATAAATCCAAGATGGAGTTTTTGACCCAGCCATTGCCAAAGGTCACCCTGGGGCTGGTGTAACGCAGGTGCTCATTGGTAATACGGGTATCTACCGATTGCTGAAAAAGCGCAATGCGGGTTTCGTTCCATAAACGTTTGCCAAACAACATAGGTGAGTTGCTGCTCACCCCCAACACGGGGGCAGAAATGGCTTGCGCTATATTATATTTACTTACAAAATCTTGAGGGGTGACTTGCAAATGCACTTGAAAACTGGTGTTACACGCCTCAATCAATGCCGAGTCGTGTTTAAGGTTCAATTCGTCCAGCCCTTCTATCTTGAGTTCATAAGCTGCTTTGCCGCGCAAGCGCTCTATAGCTTGCAATAAAGCATAGTAACGGTCGATAGGTGTCAGGTTTTCTATGTCAAGGTCAAACTTGCGAATGGTAGGCAAAATTCCGGTGAGAATCACCCTGGCTTCCAGGTCGTGGGCGGTTTTATGAATGAGGTCCATCAAGTCATCCAATTCTTTCTGCACCCTGCTAAAACAATCGCCTGTAAACTCTACCGGGCTAAGGTTGGCTTCTATATTAAACCTGGAAAGTTCGGTAGTAAAACTTGGATGATTCAATGCCGCCAGTATTTCCATAGACTTTGGGGCAGGCTTGCCGTGCTCGTCAACCAGACATACTTCTTGTTCGGCACCAATTCTGATAGGTGCTTGCTCAAACCAATCGTTTTCAAGCATGTATTCCATTGCCTGAATGTCTTTGAGCAAAAAACGGGTAAACCTGTTCAGTTCTTTTTGGTTGGCAGCTATTTTAACTTCTTGTACCCCCATAATGATGTTTTGTTTTTGGATAAATAGTTTATGATAAAGCGTACAATCATTGTTTTAGATTTTCAGCCTTCAAATTGCTATTTTTTTTACAATCATACTGTTTTTTATTCAATTATTTATAACTTTTAAAGGTGATTAGGATGTCTAAAAAAACGACTTTGATTTATACCAATAAGCAACACCTATGGATAATACTATAGATAGAAAAGACTACGACGAAAAAGCATTTAAAAAATTGTTGGTCAACTTCTTGAAAACCAAATCCCAAGGAGCCACCCAGCTAGAAATGGTAGTAGGTACTGGCTTGTCTAAAGACTGGGTCGAGCTTGCCGTACGTGCTTTGCTAGACGACTACCCTGCCCACCTCGAAACCAACGAAAAACATGAACTCATCTATGTGTTTGACTTTGACGCCAAAGAAGAAAGCCTTACCTTCTTACAGGTAGCAAATAAGGTGTTGCGTGGCATTTGGAAAGGCTTCATTGTTTTTTTCAAAGTATGGACACTGCTCATGTATTGCACCTACTTTTTGGTCAATGCCATTATTTTAATCTTATTCTTCATTGTAATTAGCATCTTTGCACTGTTTGCTGGTTATGAAGGTGGTTTTGGTTCAGGTGGCTTTATAGAAAGAGTGATGGGACAAGGAGAACGTATAGTACAAGATGCTTTTGCATTGTTGAACCGACGCCCTAGTGAAGAGCAAGAAGATGATGAGGGTGCTGTACACCAGATGTTTTCTTACATATTTGGCGAAACTACCCCTAAACCAGACGATTTGGCGATAGAGAAGTTATTATTGAATTTTATTGTCCAAAATAAGGGTAAAATCGTTGCTGCCGAAATTGTACAACTTACTGGTTGGAGCATTCGCAAGGCACAAGAAGAAACTGCTCAACTCATGGCAAGCTATCATGGCGATGCTGAAGTAACCGATGAGGGAGTGATTGTGTATTCTTTTCCTGATTTAGAAGATAGCCAAGAAATAAACAAGCTTGTAGAAACCTATAATCAGAAATTAAGGGCTAAAAAATTGACTGAAATTAAGAAAAGGGAGCATAAAAAGTTGTTGGAAGAACATACACAGTTATTAGTTACAAAAGCAGAAAATGAGAGTGGAGAGAACATACAAGAAAAAATACCCGCCCCACAATTGCCTACCAAAGCCGAACTAAGGGAGACACATGCTGAGGAAATAGAAGAAGCTGTAAAATTAGGAACTGCCCCTATTTGGGAACGTTTGTTACCTGCTCGCAGAATGAACGACAATGATAAAGAGATCAACCGCAGCATTGTCAGTGGCAATCAATTTAATTGGATGATGTCTTTTTTATCACCTATTATGCTTGTGGTAACTTTTATGTTGATCGTAGGGGCTTTTAAAGATGATTCGGATATAAGCTTAAGCTTTTTTTTGAATAAAACATATTTGATTATCCTATTTGTTATTCCCTTTTGTTACTCTTTTTTGTTTTGGCTTATCCCGAATTTACGTCGCTTTGGAGTAAATGCAGTCAACCGCCGCATAGATGCCATCAACGAGAAATACAGATTGCTGGGAGTGATATTTGACCAAATACCAGGCAAGCTATACAAACATGAGGTATTGGATGGGCTTCAACAAAAAATAGTACCTGAGGGCAAAAAACTTAGAAACAAAGAATTGCCCCAATTGCTTGACCAAAAGGCTCATGAGCTTGAGGCAGAAAGTATGGCAGACACACAAGGGGCTTATTATATATTTGAAGAAGTGCAAACCGACTTAGAGGTAATTAAAACAATAAGAAATGGATAACACTATAGACCGAAAAGACTATAACGAAGCGGAGTTTAAAAAACTGCTGGTCAACTTCCTGAAAACCAAACCTCAAGGAGCCACTCAACTAGACATGGTAGTGGGCACAGGCTTGTCTAAAGATTGGGTAGACCTGGCAGTGCGTAGTTTGCTCGACGACTACCCGGCACACCTCGAAACCAACGAAAAACACGAGTTGGTGTACGTATTCGATTTTGAGTCACGCGAGGAGCAATTGACCCCAAAAATGATGCTCCAAAAGGCGTTTAAACTGGCGTGGAAAGGCTTTACCTTTTTCTTCAAGGTATGGATTGTACTCATGTTGTTTACCTATTTGCTGTTTTATGTATTAGTGCTGGCTTTTGCTGTGGCTATTATTACCCGCAACGGCGATATATTGGGCGAAGTACTTGGAAAAATATTGAAAGCCCTGCGTGATGTGTTCAGTATGTTGATGAAAGGCAGAGAAGGAGATATATTGTCCGATGATGGCTACATTCACCAAGTGTTTTCTTATGTGTTTGGGGCCACCCGACAAAAAACGGATGACCTAAAGCTGGAAAAACAATTATTGCGTTTCATTAGCCAAAACCAAGGCAAAATAGTAGTAGCTGAAATTGTAAAACTGACTGGATGGAGCGTGCGCCAGGCACAAGAAGAGGCAGCTCAACTATTGGCCAACTACCACGGCGATGCTACCGTAACCGAGGAAGGGGTAATTGTGTATACCTTTGCCGATTTTGACCCTACAGTGCTTGGTACAAACGATGAGCAGGAAGTTAAGAACCCGTTGATAGCCTCCACCCCACATCAGGCTGTGCTTCCAATTTGGAAACGCCCGATTCCTCACCGTCCCATGAACGACAACGACAAGGAAACCAACAATAACATCATGTATGTCAATGCTTTTAATTGGATTATGTCCTTGGTAGCGCCTTTTTTGATTTTATTTCTGGTGTCTGATGGAGAAAATATAGATACATTGCCTGATGTATTTTATGTTTGGACAACTATGATCCCCTTTGCCTTTTCTTTTTTATTTTGGTTAATTCCCTTTATGCGTCGTCAGGCAATGAAGTCAGAAAACCGTCGAATAGACGCTCAAAATGAAGAGAATCAGCTACTAAGGGTAATTTTTAATCAGGTAGACCAGAAGATTTACCGTGATAAAGAAGTCAAACAATTACAAACCGCCTTGGTGCCTGTTGGCAAACAACCCGTACACTCTAACCTGGGCAAGTTGCTTGACAAAAAAGCCATAGAACTCGACGCAGAAAGTCGTTCGGACGAAAAAGGCATGTACTATGATTTTGAACAGCTCAATACTGACCTAAAAGTAGCAGAGCGGCTACGCACAAGGTAGGGTAAAACAGTGGGCGCAGCATAGCCAACCTGTGGTCAAACTTGACCTATAGCCCAAACAGGTACGGAGATTTCAAGTATTTTACTTACTATTGTTCAAACTTAGTGTTGAATTAAAAAAATAATAGAAAAGAATGAATGCTTTGATGGAAAGTCAAAATGTGCGTATTGCCCTTGATTTAAACGAATTTGAACGTTTTGTAACTCAACGTAACCCTACCAAAATAGCGGTCATAGTAGACGAAAACACCCACGAACATTGCTACCCCTTGCTTAAACCTTTTTTGCCCACCGAACACTTGCTCATAGAGATTCAAAGCGGTGAGCAAAATAAAACCCTGACTACCTGTAGCCACATCTGGCAACAAATGACTGACTACGCGATGGATCGCAAGGGAATGGTGATTAACCTGGGAGGTGGAGTGATTGGCGACATGGGTGGTTTTTGTGCCACTACTTATAAGCGTGGCATAGACTTTATTCAAATGCCTACTACCTTGTTATCGCAGGTAGATGCGAGCGTAGGGGGCAAGTTAGGCATTGATTTTCAGCAGTTTAAAAACCACATTGGAACATTTAAGATACCCAACCTGGTATACATTTATATTCCTTTTTTGCAAACATTGTCCGCCCGTCAACTGCTATCGGGCTACGCCGAGGTTATCAAACATTGCCTCATTGCCGATGCTGACAAGTGGCAAACCCTGCAGCAGAGTAATTACCATACCCTCGACTGGCAAGACATTGTACAGCACTCGGTAGCAGTAAAAGCACAAGTGGTAGATACTGACCCTTACGAACGTGGCTTGCGCAAAATACTTAACTTTGGGCATACTATAGGGCATGCTATAGAAAGCTACTACTTGACCGATGACCAAAGGGCCTTGCTACACGGCGAAGCCATTGCTATTGGTATGATGTGCGAAGCATACCTGGCACAACAAAAAGGCTTTATTGGTGAAAGTGACCTCAACCGTATTACCCAATACATTGATAAACTGTACCCTACGTTGACAATCAAAGACGAAGAAGTAGCTGCTATAGCCCAATTGACCAGGCAAGACAAAAAAAATGAGGGTGGTAAAATACAATGTACCTTGCTAGAGCAGGTAGGCAAAGCCAACTTTAACCAACCCATTACGCTCAACGAAGTAAGTCAGGCACTGCAATGGTATCAAGGTTTGTAGCCAGATACCACTGCAATTTCGTGTACCTTTTTACCACAATTTTCAAAAAAATGGTCTCTGTACGCCCTGATGTGCAGAGACTTTGTTATATTTGTATAGCTACCACCACCAAGCTACTCAACTACTCACCTTATTTAAGTGATAGTTTTAGTGTAAATATTTAAATTGAAAAGACATTGGCAACTTTGTATCAAATCATCAAACAAAGATGTAGTTTATTGAGAAAGCGCCTGTTTTCTAATAATACTACTGGAGTAAACAAGCCCTCCGGACCTATGCAAAGTTTATTGATCAATGCAAGCAGTAGTTCGCCAAAAGTTTGCTTTGATGTGGCCATTAATTTGTTTCAGATCACTGGCAATGCGTTTGACGATGACGACCACACCTTTTTTGCCCCCATTATTGATTGGATGACCCACTATCTCAGCGAAAACACTTGCCCTATTGAGTTTCACATTCAACTAGACCAAATAAACCTGAGCGCTTTTAAAGGCATCAAACAACTCATAAGTATATTGGCGGATTATCGCCAAAAGGTAAAAATACCCCTACACATTGAGTGGATCACCGATCAGGAAGAAGTAGCCGAATACGGCGAACAACTTCAGGCAAGCTTCAGCCATTTACCCATTTCGCTTCAGGTAGAAGTGGAAGTATAAACCTGACAAAACTTTCTCCTTTTTCTTTACCATTGATTTTCTGCTCAAAGCCAAAGAATGTACTTTTACAAATACTTTTTAAATTAGTTAAAGAGTGTTCCAAGATGTTGATGCCTGATCAAAAAAAACATTTGAAATAAGTAGCTTGTTACTTTTTCAATGCTCCGCAGTGATTTCAAGTAAAAATATCAGCCATTTAAATATTTAAACTCTATTTATAGGAGCGTTTGTGGTTACTCTACCCAGCTTTTAACTTCGTTGAGTCCAGCACAGTAATGTAGCTTCGGTTTTCCAAAAGTACCGTCATCGCCTCAGCTCGTGTCTCCACGAGCTGATCGGAACCCTGAAAAACACTATTTACAAGCATTAAGACAAGGCGATTTAGCTTTGCTGAGCACCGACATTCATCGGTATCTAAGGACTCGTAAACTCGGTTGTGAAGACACAAACCGAGGCGAAAAAATAGTAGGTAGAGTAGTTTGTGGTGCAAACACTTTAAAAGAATTTAGTAAACAAAACTACTTTCACTCTTTGATGATTAGGTATGAGAGTATTTATTCGAGTTTGCTATTAACTAACAAATTCATAAACCGCTGAAAATAAACATACTATGAACTTGTTAGTTGCCTGTAGAACAGGGTGTACCTAGAACCTTGCAACTAGTCCCTAGTACTCTAGCTTCTAAGTAGGTAAAGTGGAAATTTGGTTAGATTAACTACGTTGAGCTCGCGAAAAGCTCGGTTTTGTTCTTTGGCGATCTTGAAAAATTGAGCATAGCCGTAGCTACGCGATATTTTTCAAGAGAAGTCAAAGGGCAAAAGAAGCGAAATAGTGCTTTACATATTTAGTGTCTGGAGTACTAGAACCTTTTCGGGGGGCTGCGGACTATTGTTTTTGTATTGGGTAAGTTTTGAGAAAGTAAAAAGTATATGAAGCATTTATTGATTGTATGGTGGGTGAGTATGGCAATTTTTGGGGCAACCCAACCTGGCTACTGCCAAAAAAAGAAGAAAAAGAAGAAAAAAAAATCATTGACTGCCAAAGTGATCGTGCTCAAGGGTAATGGAACCTTTAAGCTGGGTAAACCCCTCAAATTTAGCTGTCAGATCAAAAACAATACTTATGCTCCGGTGCGTGCTGTGGTATACTGTAACATTGCCGTTTTGCAACCACGCCACCACCTAAAAACCAAGACCAGGCACGTGCTGGTGCCCGCCCGCAAAACCATAGAAGTAAACTTTCAATACTTTGCTTCATCGCCCAACTTTTACCTGGCAAGTTGCTCGCTTAAAAACTACACGGGGTGGTTGTCGCACGCCTATATGGTGTTGGGCTACGCCATCAACAAGCAACGCTCTCCGTTAAATAAACAAGTCGATTTTAAAAAATTCTGGAAAACTTCACTTTGGCGCTTGCGTCAGGTACATCCTCATTTCAAAGTAACCAAACGCAAACAATTGTGTACTCCTCAGTACAATGTATATTTGGTAGAAATGAAAAGCATGGGGCATGTCACCGTCAGGGGTTGGTACCGGGTACCTACTAAAGGTACCAAGCACCCCGTCATTCTACAGCTGCCTTCGCTGGGAGGCTCATTTTTTAATGTTCAATCCCTCAAAAAGCGTCCTTTGCATGGCATTCCTCTCGACTTTGCTGTTTTATCGCTCAATATTAGGGGACACGGCAATAGTAAGGATGAAATAAACCCTCAAGGCAACTATTTCAAGTTTTTTACTCACCTCCTGAAAGACCCCTACAAATATGTGTATCGGGGAGCCGTGATGGACTGTATAAGGGCGCTCGACTTTTTGGCTACCCGCCCTGAGCTCGACCACAGCCGGGTAGCAGTAGAGGGTGCCAGCCAAGGGGGAGCTTTGAGTTTAATGACTGCCGCTCTTGACAAACGTGTAAAGCTATGCGCGCCCGATGTGCCTTTTTTGTCTGATATTCCGCGTCTGCTAAAAATCGTGTCTAACTTTAGAGACGAGGTAAAAAGGTACATCAAGGCTACCCCAGGCATGACCTGGAAAAAATCACGCAAAAACTTTTCTTATTTCGATACCAAAAACTTTGCCCCTTACATCAAGGTTCCTGTACTTATGAGTGTGGGGCTACAAGACCTTACCTGCCCCCCTATTACTTGTTTTGCAACTTATAACCACATCAAAGCCCCTAAATCTTATTATGTATACCCTTATGGGCGGCACGGTGGTGGTGGAGAGGTACATCGTAGGCGTAAGTTTTACTGGATAAGAAGGCAGTTTGGAATGCTCAGGTAAGGCAAAAAATTACAACAAGCATTCAACAAATAATGAACGCTTGTTGTAAACAAAACTGTTGGGTCAAAACACAGTGAAGCTTTTTATTATCAGTCCCTTATGCCATTAAATTTACCGCTTTGCCTTGTTTCAAATAATAATTGTTGTAGTAACGCATCATAAAATTGTCTACATTTTTGTACAACACTTTTTCCATAATTTGCTCAGGTGTCAATCCAAAGTAGAGTTTTTTGATGTCTTCTTTAGTTTGCAAACCTTCTACAAAGGGACAAGGCAAAGGGTTATGCAAGTATTGAAATAAATGCAATTGCAAATCGGGGTAACAGGCTACATCTTCATAAATATCAAAGCCGTTTAAAATACCATCATAGTCAGAGCCAATGCAGAGTATATCCCAGGCACTTACATCGTTGATTGCCCTTACTGCCTGAAGAGCATTGACCATCCAAAGGCGTAAATACTCATTGCGCATTTGGTCATATCTTTCCTGGGCATCGGGCAATGCCTTGGCCTTTTCAATGGCTTGTTTGGCTAAACCACCTGGCATGCGCTCATCGTGAAACATTAACCCAAGCAAACCACCCGATTGATGAATGTATCGTACATCTTCGTCGCATAAGTTGATAGACCAGGTGTTGAAATATTCATTTTCGAGCACATGCCCTTTGTCATAGCTTGCCTCCAGGTCGCTCAAGGTAGCCTTTCCGGTGAGGGCTGCGTGGCTGCAAATAATAGGAAAACTATCGCCTTGACTCTTGTAATGGTCCCAAATATCATAAAAATCGCGGCGCGATGCTACACTCATGTGTTTGGTATCTACCAATATACGCCGCCCATTTTCTCGGCTCAATAAAGCCTGAACAGCCACCTTGCCCAATGCTGAAAAACCTTTATCCAGATTAAATGATTGGCTCATGGCAAAGCTTTCTACCGATTTGGCGTGCCCACAGAGCAAGTTCCAGAAATAGTGCGTAAAAGTGATAAAAAAAGGCGCATGGTTCCCTCCTCCCCAGCTTTTTATTCTACCAATGTTAATTTGGTACTGGGTAGCAAAGTGTTGATAGTAAGGGTCAGAAGTATCGTTTACCTGATCGAAACTCAGGTTTTGTTGCTCAAAATTGGTGAAAATAGCCAAACTATGCATGCCCTCTATAGTTGGGATAATTGCCACTGAATCAGGTGTACTTAAGATGCGCTGCAGTTCTTCATAATCGCCCGCAATGCCTATACACTCATTTTGTTTTGCTTGCATCACCAGGTATTCATATTCGCGTTGGGTTTCATCAAAATAATGAATGGCTTGGTCTTTATTCTTACGATGAGCGTCTATATACCCTTCTACTACAGAACGATCAAAGCCTGTCATGCACACCCCAAGTTTTACTGTTTGATCGTTGGCGCTAAATTCAAGCATAAACTCTACCCAGTCTTTCAGATCAAAAAATTTACGCTCAGGCGCATGAATAGAGGCAAACATTAGCCTGAGTTTCCCCTGTTGGCACTTCATTATATTAGTTTGCGATACTTTTACAATGTTTTTGGCGGCGGGTCGGGTGAGCCAGTTTAGTTCCTGACAAGCTCCTTGCGTATCTATATTATCAAAAATATTTGCTTGTGGCACTTGACGAAAAGGCTTCATAGTAGGATGACAGTGAAGGTCGGCAAAGTAAGGGATATCTATCATAGTCGTTTGGATTTATATGTAATAAAATTGTTTATAGCTTTGCTAATCAAGTATTTTTGGGCGATTATTCCAAGCTATTTCAGCCTTTAATAGATAGAAGCTTCTACAGCCTTAAGCTTTTAGCGACAAGTCTTTAGATGCCGATGCATATCGGTGCTTCAAATCTATTGTCGGTTTTATAATGTACTGATTATTAAAAACTTATAAAATCAACAGATAGAAGTCGGTAGTTTTAAGGTAAACGATTTTTTGTAAAACAACAAACCCCTTGGCAATAAAATTGGTCAAGGGGGCGTCCGTTTTGGCTAACCATCCAGCTCAATCTCCAACTGTCGGTCTAACAACCCTTTTCCTCCTGCCATCAAGCTTTTTATTTTGCCACTTTCAACCTTCAGGTTCACCATA
Source organism: Microscilla marina ATCC 23134 (assembly GCF_000169175.1). Lineage (NCBI taxonomy): Bacteria > Pseudomonadati > Bacteroidota > Cytophagia > Cytophagales > Microscillaceae > Microscilla > Microscilla marina. Next base: position 201,345 of record NZ_AAWS01000002.1, on the reverse strand, counting down.
ATCAAACTAGGAGAAGGTGTAGCCATGTATTTGCCCTGTTGAATCCGAAAACTTTCTTTTTTCAGGTGCAAGCAATCAAACAGGTAACAAGCCAATGGTCCGGCTGCCATTCCAGTGCCCGCCTCCTCTGGTATGCCATAACGTGGCGCAAACATTCTAGTAGTAACATCATAGTTGGTAGTGTCCACAGCAAACACATAATAACCAATCAGGTCAAGGGTTTCGCTTACTTTGCTTATCAAATCGGCATCAGGCACGATCTTTTTCAAGACTTCCTGGCCTTTGACTGGAACAATTACAAATGAATTACCTGTATTTGCCAACCGAATGGGGGCATTGGGTATCAGGTCGGTTTTACTCAAACCCAAAGATGCCAAAATGTTATCTTCTTGCGGATGTACAGCTACGTAAGTTGGCGCCAGCTGCTCCATAAAAGCCAAGTCTCCTTGCATCTCTATATTTCGTTTGCCATCTATCGTTTCTTTAGAGGAACTTTCGCTTTTGAGCACCTCTTGTTGTTTCAAATAAGAAAAAGCAGCTACTGTGGCGTGTCCGCAATGGGCTATTTGTTTGTTAGGGGTAAAGAAGTCTAGCTTAAAGTCAGCAGTTTGAGACCTAGACACAAAAGCAGTTTCTGATAGCCCTACCTTTTTGGCAATTTCGAGTTTATTTTTATCTGATAGTGTATCTGCATTTAAAACCACTCCTGCCGGGTTGCCACCTTTTCCATTTTCGGCAAAAGCATTCAGAATTTGTACCGTCACTGTTTTTTTTGAATTCTCCATGTGTATATTTTTTTGTGTTGTGTAAGAGCTTGTTTAAACTTCATTGATTAGGTCCCCGAATCAAGTTCGGGACTGTGAGCTTTTACGCGACTTTTCTAATTATATTTTGTCAAACCGAACCTACAGCTGCGCTGTGGTGAGCTCAACGAAGTTAATTTAGCTAAAGCAGAGCTCACCGTAGCAAAGCTACAGGTTCGGTTATCAGCAATAGCGCTGCTATTACCTCAAAATGTGACGCATCTAATCCCAAAATTCATCATAAAATATCCTATAACCGAAATTTTAAACAAGCTCTAAGGTGGACGGCAAGGGAGCAAAAAAGACGGAGCTATTTCTAATTATTTTCAAAATCTATTGGTTTGCCCGAACGATCAGCCGCAACATTTGGGCAATCTAAAATATTGTTTTTTAAAATTTCCCGTGCTTTTTGTACCCTTGACTTTGCTCCAGAATAGGAGATTTTTAAATGCTTTGCGAGTTCTTTTTGCGAATAGTTTTTAAAGGAGGTTAACACAATTGCTTCTTGATGTTGTGCCGAAAGATGCGCTATTTTTTGGTTGATGCAGTTGGTGAGGTGTGCATAGTCGAAGTTGTCGGTGGCTGCTTCAGGAATATCTACCTGATCGATGGGTATACTGTGGTGGGTTGCTTTTCGAAAATAGTCAACAATGGTGTTTCTGGTAATTTGATACACCCAAGAGGTAAGCTTAGAAGTATGTTTTAGCTGGTGGATATTGGTTTGAACCTTTAAAAAAACCTCTTGGTGAATATCTTTTGCCGTTTGTTCCTCTTTTACCTTTCCTACAATAAACTTATACAGTTCTTCATTGAGGTCGAGCCAGAGGGTGTCCATGTTGGTATGCATATCGTTGAGTTTTTGAGTATAAATATTTTTTTTTCGCCTATCATAGATGGCCTATGCATTTGTTTTTTTAATGTTCAAGCCTTAATTGGTAAAAAAAAGCTTTACCCAGGCGTAATTTAAGTTAGTAGAAATCGAAACAACTTCTATGTAATCTCTCAGAAATATTATTGTATAGTGCTATTTTTGTTCGTATTTCAAAATTGCTTTTTTATATTGCTGGCTTTGATCAACCAAAACAAGTAATAAAAGGGCTATTTGAGTCAAAGCACCTACTGCAAAGGCACTACGTACACAGTTTTGCTTAAACTCAATCACTTGATTGTAGGTAAGCACTTATGGTAATCGGGCTATATTTAGTCAATATCTATGGCTATACCAAATACCAAAAAGTTATATGCTTTCTTTTTAGCTCTTTTATTTTTAAGCCGTTTACCTGTGTAATGCTTCATCTTAAATACTGCACCAAGCAACCATAAAAACCACGAATGAAACACCGTTTATTATTTACCTTATCCAGCCTGGTAAGTCTGCTCACGCTATGGGGCGTGTCTGTCCATGCCCAAAACACCCACGCAATAGATAGTCTGAAAAATGTGCTCCCCATCCAAACCGACACCACACGGGTACTCACGCTTGATCAGCTTGCCTGGGAATTTAAGTATAGCTCAGCCGATACCGCCCTCAGGTATGCCCAACAAGCTTATGCCCTTGCCCACCAGCTCAGCTACTCAAGGGGCAAGGCTTTGGCACTGCACAAGTTAGGAGTAGTTTATTGGCTCAAGGGTAACTTGAACACTGCCATAGATAGTACTAAACAGGCAATGTCTATGTTTCAGCAATTGAACAACACCAAACAATATGTAGCTTGCCTCAACAACCTGGCAGCAATTTATCGCCCCAAGGGGCAATATAAAAAATCATTGGAGTTGCACCACGAAGCCTTGCGCTTGCGCGAAAAAATCAAAGACTCTGTGGGGTTGGTGTCGTCTCATACCAATATTGGGTTGGTATATCTCTTTACCAAAGATTATAAAAAGGCCATGAGGTATTTTAAAACCTCTGAACAATTGAGCCAACAAACACCTAAAGTATCGCCTTCGGCAAAAATCAATAATTTGATCAACATGGGGGTGGTATACCGCCGTACCCAAAAGTCCGATTCAGCATTGATTTATTACCAAAAGGCACTTAAAGTTGCCGAAAGTCACCATATTCAGGCACGTATAGCTACCATATTGGTCAATATTGGGGTATTACATTTTTTTCGGAAAGAATACCGCCAAGCGCTTCAGGTATGGCTAAAAGCAAAAAAAATACAGGAACAAAACCAGTTTACTAAAGAGGTGAGCCGTACTTATCAAAACATAGCTGAGGCATACGAAGCACTGGGCAAACCTGACAAAGCACAGGCGGCGGTTCAACAGGCGTACGAAATAGCGCAAAAAACAGGGTACCTGGAAATAGTATGCCGTGCCGAACAAACTATTGCCCGGTTTTATACAGCACAAGGTGCCCACAAAAAAGCCAATGAATATCTACAGCGGTACTTGGTGCATAAGGACAGCCTACTAAACCTGGAAAAAGGGAAGGCTATAGCCAACATAGAGGCAAAGCACGAATTTGAGAAAAACCAAAAAGAAATTGCCCTGTTGAAAAAGGACAATGCGTTAAAAGCCCAGGAGGCCAACATCAGGAGTTTGCAACGCAACGTAGCTTTTGCCGGAGCTGGAGTATTACTGATCGTAGTGGTGGCACTTTGGAACCGTACCAGAATGCGCAGAGCTTTGTTTGAACAAAAAGAACGGACGTTTGAGGTAAACACTGAAAAAACCCGTTTGGAAAAAGAACATCTTGAAACACAGGCTATACTCAAAGACAAAGAACACAGGCATATCCAGGAAGAACTAAAAACTCAAGCAGAACTCAACCAACTTAAGACGGATAAGCTTCAGAATGCGCTCGAACACAGCCAACGCGAACTAAGTACTACTGCCATGTTTGTATACCAAAAAAACGAGATTTTGGGTAATATCAATGACATGGTAACTGGGCTTATAGAGTTTACACCGACAGATAAAAGAAAGTCGCTAAAAAAAATCACAACGCTGATCAATAATAACATCACACTCACTGATGACTGGGATAGGTTCAAGCTGCACTTTGAAAAAGTACACCCACGCTTTTTCGAAGACCTCAGTCAGCAGTTTTCTAACCTTACCCAAAACGAATTAAAACATTGTGCTTATCTTCGCATTAAACTTTCGGGCAAAGAAATAGCCCGAATGCTGAATGTAGCCCCTAAAAGTATGCAAGTGGCACGCTATCGCCTTAAGAAAAAGCTTGCCTTGGGAGCCAAAGACGATTTATACGATTTTATAGCCAGTGTGTAGTCTATGATCACAGCAGATGAGTTATTAAGAAGGTGTTTGATCCACAAAATTTATAAAGAATGGGATGCCAAAGTAGAGGAACTTTGGCAAGAAAAGCGTTGGTACAAAATATTTAGAAACAAGCACCCCCATCACTTGCCTATGTCTATTGCCAAACTTCCCAATGGCTTTTTCGAAAGCCTGGCAATAGATATTAATCAAGTAATTCAGCAAAAACTAAACGTATCAAAACAAGAGCTTTCGCTGTACACCATTTCGGGTTCTTCGCTTAAACGTTTGTTAGGTAAAAACAAAGACGGTACCTCACGCAATGACAAAAAGAAACAAGGGTTGGCCATTTATGTGGGTTATCAAAACAATGTTTTTCATTTTGAACACTGGGACGATTTTTACCGGGTATACCTCGACTATAGCCGCTTTTGGGACTATTGGCAAAAAAATGCTTTTCACCAACAACAGCTAGGGGTACCTTTGCCAACAGAAGAAAAAAATTCCCCTACTACCCCACCTTTGCCTGTATACTCGCCCACTGTTCAACTACAGTTGGTGCATGAAGTCATGCAAAACACAAATGCGGCACAGGTGCCTTGGCGTACCAGTCAACAAAAAAAGATGCTTTGGGCTACTGCCGGAATGCTGTCCCTGGTATTGGGGCTGGCTGCAACATGGTGGTTTTGGAGTAAAAAAGACCTGGCAAGTTTACCCCAAAAAACCACCCTTGCTCAACTTACCCCTGAGCAAATCAAGCAGCGGATCACTTTTTCTATAGTAAAGCATATCAAGGGCAAAAATAAAAGTACTGTATTTGTAACGTATGACGTGCGCCAGCTTCCAATAGATACCATCAGTATTGGTAGTAGTTACCACACAGACATTACGCCTCGTTTATATACATCCACCAAAAAACAAGACACCATTAGTTTTATTGTCAACAAACCCGATGGTACATTGTACTTGCGACACAGGCGTACCCTACTAAAAAAACTCAGGGTTTACCAAGCATCTACTCACTGGATAGGTTGGGTGCATGCGGGTAAAAAATTTATCGGTGCCTACCAGCCCACCCATAAGCTAGTGCAGGATTGTACATTGGTGTTTCCGATAACGTTGGTACCCCCACAATACCGCTCTTACTACTTTAGTACTTTAAGAAACACCCGCCACTACGGGGTAGATGGCAACTACCATACTTTTGAAACAAAAATAAAACTGATAAATAAGCCCTCTAATGCTACTTGCAATCATTTAAGCATGACTGTAACAGGCAGCGAAAAATCTATGCAGGCAATTGCCAAACGATTAAGCTATGAGCTAGAGCTGGACGGCTGCGAGTATTGGCTGAACAGAAAAAAATACCCTGTAAACATTGCCAGCAAATTTACCCACGATATAGATACTTACCGCCAATGGAACACCTTTAAGTGGGTCGTCAGGGGGAGCCTCATTGAGGTGTATTGGAACAATGAAAAAATCTTGTCCCAAACCATTGTCAAAAACATTGGGGAACTTACCAATATCACCTTTAGTGGCAAAGGATCCTGGGCAATAAAATGGGTGCGCTTGCTGAACAAAGAAGGGAAACCAATGTATGAAGAAAGTTTTTATAACTAACAGTAAATCAATGGGTTTTGCAGCTATTTATCACTTTGGGCAAGTTTGGTAAAAGTTGTTCAGGAGTTGGTCAAGATGGTGTAGTATTTTGGGCAACTTGGCAAGTGGTACTGCCTTGACTTTGTGATGGATTCGGGTGACTTTTGTGCAAAGTAAATCACTCACAACCACTCAAAACAACCTAAACCATGACCAAATATATTATTAGCTATATGCTACTCATCAGCACGTTTTTTTACGGAATTGCCCAGCAACATGACGTTCCTCCAAAAAAACTCGCGCAACAAATAGAAACCCTAATCAAAGCTCAAAACTATGACAAAGCCGCTCTTTTGCTCAAAGCGTACCAAACTCAACTTACCAAAGTAGACGGGATGGTTTTACGGGCACAAGTAGACAGTTTTCAATACCGAGCCAAACAGAGTAACCAACAAATTGCAGATTTGCTCACCAACTACGCCGAAGAAATGAAGCCGTCAGTAAAAGAGAAATTATTGAACCTTAAGTCAAAGAATGATGCCCACCTGAGTCATTTTCAGAATGTGTCGGAGTCTGCCAATGAAACCATTGACAAATGCCCGTTTGGGTTGTCTACAGAAAAAAGAAGTTGGTTTAGCCGGAGCTTTAGTTATTTTATAAACTTATATCAAAAAGGGGTTTAAAATCATTTTACAGAACCACCAAACATCACAGTGGCAGGCCTGAGTTTGACCTAATGGATGATCTTCAAAATTTACCCTGAGGGGAACTCACAGTTGACTGTGTAGTTCCTTACAGAATAAAAACTTTTTAAGCAAAAAAAAAGAAGCAAAGGGCTTACTTTAGTCCCTGCTTCATTTTTTTAATTCTTTGGTAAGATTCATCAATGCGCTTGCGCGAGATTTTACCTTGCTTGATGAGTTTTTTAATAATGTTGATCGCCTCAGGCACTATGTTTTTGTTATAAAAGATTCTGCCATTGTTTGAGAAAAGTACAATATCGACTCCGGCATTGATAGACTTTTCTAATGCTTCTTCAATCCCAAAATTTTTGGCAATGGCATTCATTTGCATATCGTCAGAAATAATAATGCCCTGCCAGCCCCATTTTTTCCGGAGGTAGTCGTTCATAATTTTTTTGGACAAAGTAGCCGGATACTTCGCGTCCAGTTTTTTATTAAATACATGGGCGGTCATCACCATCCCATCAAACCCCTGTTCAATCATTTGTTTAAAAGGCTTGAGTTCTATGGGTTTCCAGGTAGTAGTTACATCGGTAAAGCCCAGGTGAGAGTCCATAATAGCACTTCCGTGCCCCGGAAAATGCTTGATTGCGCACACAATACCGTGCTTTTGGTGTACTTCGGTAAACTTGAGGGCGTGCTGTACCAAAGTATTTACGTCGCCCGAAAAGCTACGCCCCAGCTTGCCAATAATGGGTGCTTTGGGGTTTACATTGAGGTCGGTTACCGGCGCAAAGTTTACGTTAAAGCCCATGGCTTTTACTTTTTGGGCAATGTGAGTTGCCCATTTTTCGGTGGCAACCAAGTCGTTGATCTCTCCTATTTCCTGGGGAGTTTGGGTAGTAGCAAAGCCAAACTTTGCATTCAATCGGCTTACCTTCCCTCCTTCTTCGTCTACGGCCACCAACAAGGGTACGTCAGAAAGTTTTTTGAGGTCGGTAATCAACGTTTTTAACTGTGATTTAGACACTATGTTGCGAGGTTTTGCCCCCATGAGCAGGTCTCGGCTATACAAAATAACTCCCCCCAAATGATGCTTACGAATGTCGCGTTTGATGTGGCTTTTGCCCTTGATACTAGTACCTCTAAAGCCTACCATCAGCATTTGCCCTATTTTATAATCCAGCGAATCGAGCTTGGCTGTATTTGTTTGGGTACGGCTTTCGGGGGTGCGACAGGCGTAAATAAGCCAACTTGCCCCCAGCATCAACAAAAGAAAAGTAGTGGAGTAAATGTGTTTTTTCATTCTTTTATTTTAAAATTAAATAGTACTTCAGTATGGCACAAAACAGTGTAAATTATTCAACGAAAGTGGAAGATGGTAAATTTTGCCTCTCAAACAAAAAAAAGCAAGACAACTCATTGGTTGCCTTGCTTCATTTATCGAACTTGTTTAAGGTTTTTTCAAATAATTCAAAATGGTTCTTTTACCCATATACTTCGTTGTGAAAATGCTCATTTAGCTAGGCTAAACTCCGCCTTCCACGCCTCGTCTATGTGAAAAATCACTCATTTTGCTCTCAATGCCAAAACCTTAAACAAGTTCATCATTCTGGTCTTCTTTTAGTTAGAGTCGCTCAAAGGAATAGGAAACTCAGTATGTACTATATCGCCTGCACGATCGATGGGTAAATTGGCTGCATTTAAGCGGTTATACCTTCTGAGGTCTGCCATACGTACCCCTTCTAACCATAATGAGTAAAGACGCTCTTTTAACAATTGCGTGATCAAGGTTGCCTGATCGGTAGCCCCGGCATAATTGGCAAGACCAGCCGCAGTTCTCACAATATTGATCAACCTTACCGCTTCAGCCGCGTTGTTTTGTTGAATATTGGCTTCAGCCGCCATCAAAATCAGTTCTTCATTGCGAATAATAGACACAGGGTCTGCACTACTTTTATAGATGTTCTGACGGTGAGTAGCAGTAAGGTTATCTTTGGTACTTATTTGTGCCAAGGTTTTGGTGGCCACCCGTTGGTCACCCACTTCAGCGTCTTGGTTAAAGGATGGGTGCGCATAAATATTGTCAGACCCTGTACCATAAAACAATGGGTTGAGTAGGTCGTTGGCACTGCTCGAAAAGTTATATTGAGGACCGGCATTCAAATCGCCTGTTTCGCTATAAAAAGACGTTCCCAACTGGGTCAATACATCTGCCCAGCTTTTTTGATACAAAGCTACTTTAGCCGCCAAAGCACGGTTAAATTTCTTAAAATTGGCAGGTGTATTAAAATCTTTGAACCCTTCGTGCAAACCAAAACCAAAAATAGCACCAGCGGCATCTAAGTCTGTAGCAGCCTCATCAAGCAAGCTTCTGATGGCTGTATAAGCGGCGGCATCTTTCAAAAATGGTCCCAGGTTGGCAGGGTCAGCCACCTCTATACGCACCCCATTGCTACCCAATAAGTTTAATACCTGGATAAAAACATGGGCTTTCATTGTTTTGGCAAAACCTGTATATCCTTTTACTTCAGTAGTGCTTACGCCTGGAATGTCTTTAGCCACAGCAGCTATCAACAGATTACAGTCTTTTACCACCCTGTAATAAGGCTCATACCAATCGGTCAAATAAAAAGAATTGTTGTCGAGCTGCCCACCATTTTTACCCAACAAGTCTTGGGTATTTCGAGGGTCAGCGTCGAATAAATACAGTTCACGAGCAATAGAACCTGACGCAGTACGGTATATCTGAAGACCGTTTCTAATATCAGCCAATAAGCCAATGGTCAATGCGTTCACCTGACCCTTGGTAACCAATTCGTCTACCCCTGGTCGGTTGGGGTCTACTTGTTCTTTAAAATTACAAGAGGTTACTGCTACAGTAAACCATACAAGCATAAATAAATGTTTATATATAGATTTCATATTTCTATTTCAAATTTGATTTGTTAATTTATCAACAGTCAATCCCCAACTTGCTCAAAGCACTTACAAATCAGGTAATGTGACTGGAGACAGCGCTTGCTGGTGGGTGTGCTAAAAAGTAGCCGCCAGGTGAAAGAATACTCGCTTAGAACTTGGGAAAGGGGCCACATCTATTCCTGAAGATAAGCCAGATCCCCCTTTGGTAGATACCTCAGGGTCGTACCATTTGTAGTTTGAGAAGGTCAGCCAGTTTTGAGCCGAAACGCCTAATCTGATATTTTCTACTTTGTTGCCAAACCACTTTTTGGTCAAGCTCTTGGGTATATTGTAAAACAAAGCAACTTCTCTTAGTCTAAGGTAGGTGGCATCTTCTAAGAAACGCGCCGAACCTGTTCCGTTTCTTCTGGCTTCGCCTTCAGGGGTGTCATAGTCAAAGCTGGTTTGTCCCAAATCTGCCAGAAACAAACTTAAATTAAGGTTATCGCCTCCCTTTTTGTAATGCCACAAAAACGAAAGCTCAAAGTTTTTGGCAATCTTCATGGTGTTGTTCCACGATAACTGAAAGTCGGGCATGGCGTCTCCAATAGTGATCAGGTTGCCATTTGCATCTCTTCCTTTAAACTGGGTAATAGACTGCCCTTCTTCTATATAAAAAGACCCTAAGCCTATACTAAAAGAAGCACCAGGGGGGGCAAAAGCAGGTACATCTAAACGGGTCACTACCGAACGGTTGAACCAAAAACGAAACTGGGTAGACCAGCTAAAGTTTTTACTTACAAAAGGATCACCACCCAAGGTTAACTCTACCCCAGTGTTTACCATGTCAGCAGCATCGGTTATTTCAGACGAGAACCCACTTGATGAAGGCAAAGCATTTTCGATCAATAGGTTTTTTACCCCACGGCGATAGTAGGTAGCTTCAAAAAAGATACGGTTAGCCAAGAAACCCAAATCAAGCCCTGCTTCTATCTCAGTAGCTATTTCAGGCTCCAAACCAGGGTTTCCTCTTATCCCCTTGATGGTTGATCCACTTAAACCACCCATACTTGCCCGGTCAAAACCAGTAAATAAGGCACCAAAGCCAGGGCTACTACCTGTTTGCCCAAAAGCAGCTCTTAGTTTTACCTGGTTCACCACGTTCTTCAATGTCCAGAAATCAAAGTTGGCTACATTTACAGCTACTGACGCCTTAGGGAAAGCATACATTTTATTGGGGTCACCGTTGAGCGTAGACTTATCTAAACGCACTCCGGCACTTAAGATTACCTTGTCGGCAAAATTAGCTTCTTGTTGGAAGAAATAGCCAAAATCTTGCTCAGTAGCTAATAATTGGTTGGTGGATGGTGCGCCAACTTGTTGTAAATTTTGTTTGCTGTTCAGGTCGATACCTCTGGCTAATAAAAAGTTTCTGTTTTTGTAAAGACCAGTTACCCCTGCTTGAGACGTAAGATCAATGCTACCCAGGTTTACATTAAACATCAAAGCGCCTTGGTAGTTGCCATTGATGACCGTATTGGCGCCTTCTGCCAGGTAACCGTTAGACACGCCTCTTTGAGCAGTATGCAGCGGAGATACAAAAGTAAAGGTGCCAAATTTATAAATATCAACTCCCCCCCCCAGGTTAAACTTCAATAGCATATTGTCACGCTGCAGTAAAGTAAAGTCTACGCCAAGGCTTTGGATTGTACGGAAAACTTCCTCGCGGTTGTACATGCCATCACGTACAAATAATGGGTTACCCGAAACCCCAGGGTTGTCGGGATACTCGCCTAATTCGTTAGGAAAAAGATTGCTCCAGGGGCGGGTAGAAGTCAGGTTATAACCGTAACTCAATCCACCTTCATTTTCGTTTCCGGTAAAGCTACGGTCAGCACTGGAACTCACAAAATAAGAGCCAGCAGTTAGTTTGGCATACTGAGACAATTTATGGGTGACATTCAGGCGGAAGTTTCTTCTGCGATAACCAGTACCTCGGATGATCCCCTCTTCGTTACGGATAGACGTACTGGCATAAAAGGTAGTACGGTCATTGCCGCCGCTTGCGCTAAAGTTGGTTTGAAAAATGCCGCCAATGTTACCATACACTTCTTTTTCGTAGTCAAACAGCTCACCACCATTGGCAGCTTTGACAGCGTTCCACTGAGCTACAGCACTGTTGGCATCGGCACTGTTGGGGTCACTAAAGTAACTTCTTACTTTGGCTTCGGTGTCATAATTCCTTTGTCCTAAAAGTTTGATGGCACGGGCAGTACCTACCAATTGCTCAAAGTGGAAGCGGGTTTTACCTGCATTTCCTTTTTTGGTCGTAATAATCATTACTCCGGCGTTGGCACGTGTACCATAAATAGCCGCTGCAGATGCTCCCTTCAACACCTCTATTCTTTCTATATCGTTGGAAGATAAATCAGCCAAACGGTTAGAAGATTGTTCTTCATTTCCGTCATTGGCACCAGACACAAAACGAGTTCCACTGGGAATCTCACTGTTGTCGAGATACACCCCATCTACAATAATTAAGGGTTGGTTTTGCCCAATAATAGACGACACCCCACGCAAACGGATAGAAATACCTCCCCCAGGCGCGCCTGAGTTTTTTACAATGTTGGCACCTGTAAGTTTTCCGTACAAGGCTCCATCTACAGTGGGAGGAGAAGTAACCCCTACCAGCTCTTGCGACGAGATAGTAGATACCGAGTTGGCAAGGTTGGCTCTTTTTACGTTAGAAGCCAATCCAGTAACTACAATCTCATCCAGAATAGAGTTTTCGTCAGTGAGGGTCACATTAATTTGGGTTTGTGACCCCACCAACACTTCTTTGGTGGTCATTCCTATAAAACTGACAATAAGGGTGGCGTTGTTGGGCACACTCAAGGTAAACTTGCCATCGACATCGGTAGAGGCTCCGTTGGTGGTGCCTTTTACCATCACGGTAGCACCGGGCAAAGCTTGTCCATCTTTGTCTACTACCTTACCCGTAATGTTGCGGGTTTGCGCCCAGGCAAAGGAAGTAATAAGGCATAAAGTGAGTAATACAAGTAATTTTCTTTTCATATAAAATGGCGTTTAAAATAATTATTTATTTTGCCTACCTCCACATACACAAAACTTTGTTAGGAAATAAGCTTATTAATATATAGTAATCCTTCGAAGCAAAACTAAGGCTTTTTTATAAAACTTATACCGTTTGAAATATTATTTGGCATATACAATGGTTACCCCCTGAAAAAAACAAAACTTATAACAAATATGGAAAACACCCATTTAAAGTTATTTTCTAAAATTAAATATCCATTTTACTACACATGCTTACTTTTTATTTTGATAATACCATTAACTACCCCACGAATACAGAACAATCGTTGTATGACGACAAGACTGCCAGTCATTTTTCTTGAAAACAGTGCTTTTGGATTTTGTAAAAAATAGCTAACTTCACCCCCGATTTTAAATCAGCGTTTGCCAATAACTATTTTTTTTTGGGTTAAAAATGTACCTGTGATTACTGGTACAAATATTTGGGAGGTGATAGGTTTTACCTTGCTACTCTTTCCAGTGTTTTGTGGGCAGTGAAATGGGCAATTTTTACATTCAAAGACAAAAAATTGGGCAGGCGCTTGAAAAAACAATGAAACTATAAAATTTAAACAACTTATATTATTATGAGCGTAGAAGCTACTACTCAAAAAGTGCAAGAATTAGTTGCTGGAGGCACTGGTTTTGACTCTTCAATCAAATTTGTATTCAACGAAGGTGGTGTTATTCATCTTGATGGCAATGACGTAAGCAACGAAGACAAAGAAGCTGCTTGTACCATCAACATGGAGTTGAGCGATTTTGATGCTATGATGGCTGGCGACTTAAACCCAATGGAGGCTTTCATGGGTGGAAAAATGCAGTTAGACGGTGACATGAATGTTGCAATGCAACTATCTTCGTTGTTTAACTAAAAAGCTTAAAACCAACACAAAAAAAGCGAGGCATTCATGTCTCGCTTTTTTTGTGGCATTTGGTCAAGGTCTACTTTTGCTCCTGATGCAATCCTTGCTTTGCTTTACCCTTGGGACAAATTGAGCATAGCTATATCCTCACCAGCAAAAAGAAAAAAAATCTCCAGTGTTTCACTTCGACAAAGTATACAGATAGGAACGGATAAAAATAAGAAAACCTGCACGTTTTTGAGTACTGGAACGTAGATACAGCTAACAAGTAAGTGTAGTTAGCCTATCTATAATGAGCGGGGCTTATTTATAGAGCTAAGGAACGTGATCGCAATAACTGTCCGGTTTAGAACATATCCTCTTTCCTGACTTTCGTTACTTTTATTGTCCGTAGCGCTGCTACGCCCGCAAAAAGTGCCTCAGTCAGCCTTGAGTTTATGATCTCAATCTCGACACTTATTTTGAACATGTTCCTAATCACTCATTGCCAAAATATACATTGGTATTCAATAAAAACTGTAGCACCTACAACCGTATATACTACTATAAACACTATTCGAAAGATGCTTAATTTTAAACACTACTACCTGTTCTTATGGCTATGCATTTTTGTTTTGATGGCTCAAGCCTGTACCCCTCCTCCTACCGTAGAACGTTTTCGCGGCAGGCGCTTTGTAAATTATGGCGATGAAGTTACCCTGTCGTGGAATGTGCCCAAGGCCACTTCAGTAGAAATAGAGGGGGTTCAAAACAATTTACCCGCCAAGGGAAAAATTAAAATCAAACCTGGCCAAACCACTACTTACAAGCTGATTGCCCGCAACAAAAAACATACAGTTACTAAAGAATACAAAGTAAAAGTAGTGAAGCGCTCAGCAGTGATTGATAAGTTTGATGGAGACGATGAAATTGCCGAAGGCGAAGAGGCAAATTTGTACTGGAGCGTGCGCGATGCCAAAACCATTCGTATTGCCGGGCTTGACAAAACCTTGAAAGCCAACGAAAGCCTCACGATCAAGCCTGACAGTACTACTCAATATATATTAGAAGCTAAAGACCGCTACGGCGAGGTAGTAAGAGACACCCACACGGTGAAGGTAAAGTTTGACGAATACTTTAAAGGTCCCCGTAGCATAAGTGTAGGTGAGAAAGTAAGGGTAAAGTGGCGGTTTAAGCAAGCGCGTTTTGTGGTTTTTCAGAACGATACTTTGCCCACCGAAGGAACGACTCTGTTGCAGCCCAAAAGGTCAAAAAACTACTCAATGATGGTGATACGCAACAACCGCAAGGTAAACTTTGTAAAGCTACCAATCAAGGTTGTTCCGGTTACTTTTAAGGGTAAAAAAGATATTTTACTGGGCAGTAAAACCCTGATTAGATGGAATGCCAAAGGGATGAAAAGTGTAATTTACCGAGGTGACAGTTTGCCTTTGGTGGGCAGCATGGAGGTAGCCCCTTTGCGTAATACCACTTATAAGTTTTTGATAGATGACGGAGAAAAATCTTTTGTAAAAAGCTTTAGGGTGAGGGTAATTAGACGAAAATTTATAAAAAATGTGGCGAAGAAAACTACCTTAAAAAAAGGGCAAAAACTTGATTTTGATATTTTTGCCACTGACCGCTCTAAGTTTCCCAAAGAGGTAAAGCTGTATGTACTAGTGACAGATACCAGTGGCAACTTTATAAGCCACCTTGCCCCACCGTATGTAAGCTACCGCGAATCACGCAAATTTTTCCGCAAAATAGTGGAGAGTGTAAAAGGGCGACGGTATGCCATTAACAACTTCAAAGTACGCGAAATACACGAAATGATCTCTAAACCTTATGATATTTCGTTGGTGATGGACTACAGTGGCTCAATGGCGGGCAATATTAAAAAACTGGAAGAAGCTACCCGTAAGTTTATTTTGACCAAGCACCCCAACGATAAAATATCGGTGGTAAAGTTTGACGAACGATTAGAGACTGAGCTAAGACTGACGGCACAAGGCAGCAAAACCGATTGTGTAAAGTTTGATGGCCTTACTCGCTATGGTGGCAGTACTGCCTTGTATGCAGGGGCCGATGAGGGGCTCGAAAGCCTAAAAAATGCCCAAAATAACAAGGTGATGTTATTGTTTACCGATGGGGAGGAAAATTCTTCTTTGCAATATTTTGGTAAGCGGGCTTTTCGCGCCAGCGAAGTAGTAAAAAAAGCCCGTGAAAAAGGCATCAGGGTGTTTACTATTGCCTATGGTACTGGAGTAAACAACAAAACCCTGAATGCACTCTCGATGCTCACCGATGGCAAGACTTACTTTATAGAAAACCCCGATGAGATAAAGCAAGTGTATGAAGAGTTGCCACGCATTTTCCGCAATTTTTATGAAATTACCTACCGCCCGGTAAATGTACAGGGGCAACACGACATAGAGCTCACGTATAACAATGGATTGGGCAAAAGCCAAACAGTAGGGTCTAGTACCCATATTGGCGAAAATTACGAGATAGATAAGTACGACTATGAAGGGGCATATAAATACCAAACCAACCTCAAAAAGCGCCCTGTAGCTCCACCTCAATCGGTGGCATTTTTTGAGTACAACAAGTACGAACTCAAAGATAAGTTTATAAAAAACCTAGAGCCATTTATCAAGTATTTGCAAAAAAACAAAAATGCGGAGCTTGCCATTTATGGGCATACCGACCAAGTGGGCACTGCAGCAGCTTGTTTGTTGCTTTCACAACGCCGCGCCAATGCCATTAAGCAGTATTTTGTCAGACACGGCGTTGCTGCCAAGCGCATTACTGCCAAGGGCTATGGAAAAGCCAAACCAATTTGGAAAAATGAAAAACATGATTGGCAAGCCAAAGAAAACCGTCGCATTGAGTTGTTGCTACTTGAGTAAGTATTTGCTTTAGACCCTGGGGCACTAAATCACCTTCTTGAACGACTTTTGCGCCCCAGGTTTAATTTTTCTTAAGAAAGAGTAGTCATGCCTTGATGCAATGCTTCTGCCACTACTTGTTTGGCAGGGTTAGGCATAGGATGATAATCCAATTTCTTTTTGCCATATTGGGTTAAAAAATAAATCACAAACAATGACAAAATCACCGAAAGTATCAAGGCAACGATGAGAAACTTATTGGTACGTTTTTCTTTTGCTTCCTCAAAATCGGTTACTTCATCTAAAGTATCGAACATTGACTTTGGTTTAATCACTGAAGCAGGCTGCTCGTCTGAACCATCCGCAGGTTTAAAAGTAGCATCACCAATCGTTACCTGGTCGACATTTGTGGTACCATATATTTCTTTGTCATATTCTTCTTGAGTAGTCCCAAGCGAGGCCGCTGTATCACCAAAACCTTTAGTGGTTTCAAAAGCCGAATATTTTGTTTCATCAGTCTTTTTGGGAAACATTTTGATCAAGTCGGCTACTTGCTCATAACGCTCTTCTGGGTCATTTGCTAAGCATTTTTGTACGATGGCATCATAGGGGGGAATCAAATTATTTAAATCGCCTTGCATTTGATCACTCAGAATATTTGCCATGATTACATCATTGGTAGTGCCGTTTTGGGTAGAGCCAAAAGGCAATTGATTGGTCAATAGTTCATACACCAACACCCCAAACATCCATATATCCGACATTTCAGTAATCCTCTCGTCATATTTACCCAAGCGTTCGGGAGGCAAATAACCATAGTTGGACATATACTGGCTCAATTGTGCACTTAGTCCAAAGTATAAAATCTTTGGCGTAAGTCCTCCATTCTCTTCTTTGATAATCACTTTGGCTTGCCTCAAATCTCGATGAATAATGCGGTGGTCGTGCAAGTATTGCAAGCCTGACAATATGTCGCGCAGTAAATGCTGCAGGGATTCTTCTGTGAGGTTGTAAATAGGGAAATTATTCAAGGTTTTGCCCTCTACATACTCCATTACTACGATATGAAACAGCAAAGTTTCTTCTTTAAGCGTGTTTTCATCCTCAGCATCAGAAGTTATCTCAATATTGGTGTTCGACAATACATTGTCAGGAATCGCAGAAACATCTACAGGCAGCTCTTGCTCGAACACATCGTAATACCGCACCAGGTTTTCGTCTGAGTGGTATTTTACCCGTTCTATCTCATCAGCCAGATCGTAGTGGGCAGGCAACAAGTCAGGTGAAATACACTTCAGCGCTACTACCCTATTTTCTTGGGTATCTACTGCACGGTAAACTGTTCCTAAGCCTTTTTTATCTAAAGTATCATGTTCAGGGTCATACTCATAACGATCGCCTACTCTCATCATCATTTACAAAATAAGGGGGTTAGATAAAGAAAAACAGGTGTAAAAATACCATTTTTTGGCAACAAACCAGAAGAAAAAATAAAAAGAAGTACTTCATTTGCCTTTTTGTACTCTACCCAGCTTTTAACTTCGTTGAGCTCAGCACAGTAAAACTGTAGGTTTTTCAAAAGTACCGTCATCGCCTCAGCTCGTGTCTTCACCATAGCCGTCAGGCTAAGAGAAGCATAGTAAAAAAATCACTTAAAAATATTGTCACCGCCTCAGCGAGTGTCCCCACGCGCTGATCGAATCGCCAAAATTTGAATACTAAAAGATGTTTCAGGGGTAAAAAAATAGTAGCCTGACGGCTATGGTGTCTTCACGAGATGATCGAAACCCCCAGCGATTTGCGGAGACACAAACCGAGGCGAAAAAATAGTAGGGTAGAGTAGCCTTTTTGATTGCCTGTATGCCAAGTACTACTATAAAACCATCGTTTTTTTGAATTCATCAAACACTTGCCCACTTTAACAAACCTGTAAACTAAATCTACTTAAAATTTTCAACAAGATAGTTGACCTAAGTCTGCCCTATTTCGAGTTTTTTTTATTCTTTTGGGCATTGAACAATAGTTAGGTTGCCCAATTGTGGACACGCTCTTCATAAAGAATACCCAAAAGCTACGCTTAAAAAAATGACTGAATTTATTCAACACCTAAATTTGTAAGCAATATGACAGCAAAATTACTCCAGTGTATGGTTTGGCTAAGCCTGATAACAGCTTGTCAAAGTAAACAAAGTGCCCCAACTAATGGTGAGACCAAAAATAAAACCACAGAAAGAAAACCTAAAGAGCCAGAAAATCTCCAAATTAAGCGCTACGACAATCCGACATCGTCTATACTACGGGGAGTAGCCATACCCAAAGGAAAAAAAACTTTTTTGACCAGTGGACTAGTAGCTCCATTGCTAGACTCTACTGCAGCCAAAACCAATGCACACAAGCGCCGGGGAGATACATACACCCAAAGCATTCATACGCTCCAACGCATTGAAAAAATATTGCAGGAGGCGGGCTTGGAAATGAAAGATGTGGTATATTTAAGAGTATACATTGCACCTGATGCCCAAAACAGCCAGGAGCCTGATTTTGACGCTTGGTTCAAAGCATATAATAAGTTTTTTAACAATGCGCAAAACCCTACGAAGGTTGCCCGCACTACTTTAGGAGTGTACCGACTGGCTCGTCCCGATATTTTGGTAGAGATAGAAGCTGTAGCAATTTACCCTGAGTAAAGTTTGTTTTTTCTGTTTCAACTTGAAGTCAATATCACTTGAGGGTAACCTGTTATTTATAAACATTGAAATTGCTTGAATGGAATACCTGAAAAGAACAGTTCCTGAATGAACTATAAGATTGTAATTGCCTGAAAACAAAGCTATTACAAAAATATTAAATTTTTTTTGAAAATAGGAAAACCTGACCACTAGTGCGCTGGGGATTTAATAAATACGCTATTTATTCGAGAGTATTTTGTTTGCTGACGCACTTCAAAAAGCGCGCAGAGTTCACTTTCTGAATTCCGATGGCTATCGGAACCGTAGCTACGCAAACTTTTTTAAGTAAAGTCAGCAGGCTAAAGACTCCGAAGAACTGAGCCTATTTCTAAATCCCGATTCATTTCATCGGGGCAGCTCTGCTGTGGCGAGCTCTGCGAAGCTAATGTAGTAGGAATTTAGCTCCTAGTGCACTAGGAACTAAGTTAATATGATATTAATTTCCTTTTCCTTTATAAAGCCTTTGAACTTCCATTTCAAAGGCTTTAGCCAATGCTGATTGTAACAATTGATATATCTTTCTATTGTTTCACAAAGCATGCTTTTAGATGTAAAGCTTGTCCGGCTGATGAGTTGCCTTTGAATTTTGGAGAACCAGTTTTCAATAGGGTTTAACCAGGAACAATGCCTTGGTGTAAAAACAAACCTAATCCGATGACTTTTGTCCTCTAAAAACGCTTTCCTACTTACCATAGACTTTAAAATGCCTCCTCCTCTTTTTTCACCCAAATCCCCCTGAAAATCTATTTGTTTTGCTACCCATTTTACAAGAGAAGCAAACATGTGAGTATTTAAATTGTCGGCAATGATAGTTATATCATCATTTACAGGGTATTTTTCTATCAACACCTTGATAAAAGATAGGAAATCCTGTTCATTACGTGTATCATTAAGAGATTTCTCCATTTTCTACATCCATCAGGCAGGTAGTTCCATGACGTTTGTACTCATATTCCAAGCGTTGGCTTCCATTATTTGAAGTAATGATTCGCTCCAAGGCTTGGATTCCGCTCTTCTCATCTACACTTATTAGATGTTTGTTTAAAAGTGGTTGGTGAGGGTGAGTGGCTTCCAGAATCAGGTCGCAAATCATTTCCACCTGAGCCTTAAAACTTTCCCAATTATCTATTTTGGGAAACAACCAATAGCTATTTTTGTGAGGACGAATCGCCCGCTTTTTTTAAAATCTTACTCACATAACGTGGAGAAATTTGTTGAACAATACCCATTTTCATAGCGAACTTAGCTAACTCCTCCCGATTCCAATGACTCAGAGGTATTCCAAAATCTTCGGGCTTTTTGCAAGCCAATGCCACCAAGCTCTCCTTTTCCGACAAGCTAATGCGTGAGGGGGTGCCTGGACGAGCCTGATCTGAAAGCAACGAAAGCATCTTCGAAAGCAAAAGTGCACCCGTAGTCTTTTCCTCTAGTTCATAGGCACACAAATCTTTGTAGTGAGCCAACCAGCGATTACGCCACTTAGACACAGTCATCACATGCAGGGTGTATTCAAGGTGTATTTTACGATTGCTCCAGCCATCAAAAGCCCGAAGGATAATATGAATGCGTTGTTCATAATGCTTTGGAACTGTTCGCTTATTGAGATAGGCACTCAAAAGCTGATGCTGGCGAGTGCTAAGTTCTAACTTGGGTAATGCTTTGCCTCTGTTCATGGTTGCTAAATTTTGCTACAACCCAAAGATAATAATTAATATTACATTTATTTCATTCCTGTTACACTAGTGAGCTGGTTACTATGCAAATCCAACATCTTTAAACTCTTCAACTTAAGTATAGCCAAAGGCAAGTTAGTTAATTTGTTATTATCCAAATTCAACACTTCTAAACTTTTAAGTGCAGCAATGTTGTCTGGCAAAGAACTCAATTGATTTCTAGATAAATACAATCCTTTCAATTTTGTCAGATTCCCAATAGATGAAGGTAAAATCGTGAGTTGATTCTTCCAAACATACAACTCCTTTAGTTTTTTTAGCTGCCCAATATCCGAAGGTAAAGTAGTGAGTTTGTTATCATCCAAGTGCAACTCCTCCAAATTTTGTAATTGCCCTATAGTTGGGGGCAAAGTGGTAAGTTTGTTCTTATTCAAACGTAAATTCTCTAAATTGTTCAGGTTTCCAATTTCACCAGGCAAAAAAGTAACGACTCCAGGTTTTTCATCTCTCCTATAGTCGCAGGCAAGGTGTTAAGTTCATTTTTGCTCAAAGACAAATGCTTCAAATTTGTCAGTTCCCCGATTTCTCCAGGCATAGCGGTGAGCTGTTTCAAATCCAAATCTAGATCAGTTACATCCTCAGGAGTTTTGAGTGCTTCCTCCAGTGACTTATACTTTCCCTTCTTCTCAGTAGTGCCACTTCTGGCAACCTTAGGGTTTTTAAGCGTTTCTTTTACTGTTTTGGGCTTTCGGGTACCCTCACGCCGTTAAAATTAAAAACAAGGTTATTGTGGATTTGAAGTGATTCATCATTTTTTAAGTTTGACTGTTAAGAGAATTTTTAAGACTATAGAAAGAGTACCAACAATTTGTTTTTCGGGCTATGTTCAAAAAAGCCTGCCAATGTATTGGGAGACTGTAAATATACCAAAACTTTTTGTTTAAAACTTAATCTCGGTATTGGGTAATAGTTTTTTGATGCGGGCTTTTTCTTCGGGAGGGAAGCTATTGATTTGTAAATCTAGCAACTTAAGATTGCTAAGGCTCTTAATTTCTTCTGGAAGTGTTTTTAAAAAATTTCCCCTTAAATTTAATGTAGTTAAGTTTGTTAGTTCTCCTATATTTGTAGGCAATGATTTCACACCATAAACCTGTAATAGATTAAGCGAAGACATCGCTTCAATATTTGCAAATAATTGCTGTATATCCTCTTTATTCTCCATTCTCAAACGTAAAACTAATTCTTTTACTTGAGTTAGTTGCTCAAGGTTTTCTGGTACCTTACTTACATTCTCTAAATACAAATGCTTTAATCCACTTAGTTTTTTCAAAAACGGAATAGATTGCTTTACATCTAGATTTTTAGCATCTACCAGTAGCTTCTTTAAAGAAGGTAATACAGGTAGATCGGTTGATAACACTTTTATATCAGAATCTGTAAGTATTACTTCAGCCAACTTTGGCAATGTAGACAGCACCTTAAATGTTTCTGACAGGTTAAGATTTGGATTCTGGTTTAACCATATAGAACTTAAAGATGATAAGCCTTTATACTGCTCTGGTAAAGATGTAATGTTACTTTGTTGTAAAATAACCTCCTTTAGATTATTTAATTTGGTAAACTCAGAAGGATAAGACGATAATTGAACACCTGACAAGTTCAGATGCTCTAACTTTTCTAACTTTCCTATTTCTGCTGGCAGTTGTGTAAAAGGGTTAAATGCAACTTCTAACTTTTGCAAGTTTACAAGCGAGCCTATTTGCTTAGGCAAAATACTCAGCTTATTTCCTACTACATTCAATACTTGTAACTGTTTCAAATCAAATACAACCCCAGGTATTTTACCCAAATTACAACTTTCTAAAGAAAGATATTGAAGGTTTTTAAATGACTTAAGCTTTGGTATCACATCATTAAATGATCCTCCTGTTAGCTCTAATTTCATTACCTCCTCTGGCTTCTCCAATGCTTTTTCGGGGTGTATTCGCTCTAGTTTCTCTAACGCTTCCATACTCAATAGTTTCACGGCGTTTTGCTTGTTTTGGGCACAACTGGTCATTGTCAGCAAAAGCAGGAAGCCACATAGCCCAATATATCTTTTCATATTATTCAGATTTTCGTCCATAAAAAAAGCCCTGCCCCACACAGGAACAAGGCTTGCCAATATACTAAAACTTTTTGTTTAAAACTTAATCTCAGTATTGGGTAATAGTTTTTTGATGCGGGCTTTTTCTTCGGGGGGGAACTTATTCATTTCCAAGTTTAGAAGCTTAAGGTTTGTAAGGTTTTTTATTTCTTCGGGAAGCGTTGTTAAACCATTCCCAGCTAAACGCAAGGATTTCAATTTCTGAAATTGCTCTATTTGTTTAGGTATAGCCTTACCTCCTCCTCCATAAACCTGTAAATCTTCTAAAGATCCTAACATTGCTAAGTTATTAAATAGAGATTCCCAATCTGATTGGGTTGGTCTTTGTAACCAAAACATTGCTTTCTTAAGCTGTCTTAGCTCTTTTACTTCTACTGGAAGAGCTGAAAGTTTGTATATATATATAAACTCTAGTTTAGGTAATTTTTTGAGTATTGTGAGGGCTTGTTGAATATCTAGTACTTTAGCATCAATAGAGAACTTTTTGAGATGGTTTAAGCCTGTCAATTCTGATGGCAAAGCCTTTATGTTACTATTGGTTAGTACTATTTCATCCAAATTTGGCAACTTAGATAAAACCTTTGACACTTGTTTAAGGTCAATTTCAGGATTGTAGTTTAAGTAAACTTCTTTCAAAGAACTGAGCTTACCAAACTGCTCAGGTAATGTAGTTATATTAGCATTTTGTAACACTAATTGCTCTAAATTTTTTAGCTTGTCTAACTCCGTTGGATAAGACTTAATCTTGGTATTAATCAAGCTTAAAAACTTCAAATTACTTAAATTCACAAACTCTTTAGGTAAGCTTTCTAATGGGTTATTACCTAAATATAAAACCTGTAAAGATTTTAACTTCCCAAAGTCAGCCGATAATTTGCTTATTTGGTTAGATGAAATATTGAGGTATTGTAAATTTTTAAGCTTAAAAAGCTCCACAGGAACCTCATCTAACTTATTAGCTTCTAACTTTAAATATTGTAAGTTAGTAAATTTACCTAGCTCCTGAATATACTGTTTCCCTAAATCCGCAAAATTTAATTTAACCACATCTTCAGGCTTTTTAATAGCTTCTTCAGGGTCTATAGTTTCCATTTTCTCTAACGCTTCCATACTCAATAGTTTCACGGCGTTTTGCTTGTTTTGGGCGCAGCTGGTCATTGTCAGCAAAAACAGGAAACTGCATAGCCCAATATATGTTTTCATATCATTCAGGTTTTCGTCCATAAAAAAAGCCCTGCCCCACACAGGAACAAGGCTTGCCAATATACCAAAACTTTTTGTTTAAAACTTAATCTCGGTATTCGGTAATAATTTTTTGATGCGGGCTTTTTCTTGGTCGGAGAAATCGTTTCGTGTAAGGTCTAACAACTGTAATTTTGTAAGATTTTTAATTTCTTCGGGAAGCGTTTTCAAACTATTACCAATGAGCTTTAAGGTTGTCAATTGGGCAAGTTTACCTATTTCTTTGGTCAAAGGTTTAAAATCATCACCATACACATGTAAATACTTTAGTGAGGACATTCCTTGTAAGCTTATAAATACTTGGTCTTGTTCTTCTTGAGTATTTTTTGTTAACATTAACTGTAAGGTTTTTAGTTTTTTTAATTGTCTAACGTCTTTCGGTAAAGTTTTTAATACGCTCATGGTTGAGTACTCAAGTTTCGGTAACTCTCCTAATAACTTTAATACCTGACTTGTATTTATATCCTTATCACCAAACTCAAACTTTTTTAGGCTTTTCAGCTGAGTTACTTCTTGTGGCAAAGTAGTTACATTACAGTTGTCATAAATTAACACCTCCAGATTTGGCAGTTTGGTCAATACACCAAACACTTGTTTAGAATCAATTTCAGGGTTAAAGTGCAAATAGATGTTTTTAAGTGAAGATAGCTTACCCAATACCTCAGGTAACTCTTTCACATTAGCCATTAGGAAATTGATTGAATGTAATTTTTTTAAATTAGCAAACTCCTGTGGGTAAGTTTTAATTTGGGTACTTGCCAAACCTAACTCCTCAAGTGTAGTTAATTTACCGATTTCGGCTGGTAACTCAGTAAAAGGGTTGCTTCCTACATCTAACCTACGTATTTGAGCTAATTTACCTATGCCTTTGGGCAATTTATCTAACTTATTATCTACTATATTTAACCACTGTAAATGGGGCAAGTCAAATACTACCTTTGGTATTTCGCCCAACTCAGATCCTTCAAGAGATAAATATTGTAGGTTCTTAAACTGCCCCAAAGTCTGAATATGCTTCTTACCATTTCCTGTTAAATCTAGCTTTATCACCTCCTCTGGCTTTTCCAACGCTTTTTCAAGAGCTACTGCCTCCATTTTTTCTAATGCTTCCATACTCAATAGTTTCACGGCGTTTTGCTTGTTTTGGGCGCAGCTGGTCATTGTCAGCAAAAACAGGAAACTGCATAGCCCAATATATTTTTTCATAGTATTCAGGTTTTTGTCCAACAAAAAAGCCCTGCCCCACACAGGAACAAGGCTTGCCAATATACTAAAACTTTTTGTTTAAAACTTAATCTCAGTATTGGGTAATAGTTTTTTGATGCGGGCTTTTTCTTCGTCGGAGAAGTTGTTAAATTTTAAATTAAGTAATTTCAAATTCCTCAGTTTTTTTATTTCTTCTGGAAGTTTTGTTAAATCGTTTCCTTGCAAATTGAATCTCATAAGATTGTTAAATAAGCCAACCTGCTTTGGCAATGTCGTAAAGTTATCACCACGAATTTGTAACTCTTCTAATGAAACCTTGCTCAAATTGGTAAATAAGTCTTCACGTTCATCTTTAGTAGTACTTTCTATAAAAATGTGACACTCTTAAGTGCCGTTAATTGTTTTATTCTTGTGGGACAAATTTTAATTTATAGATATATAAAGATGTAAGATTTGGTAATTGTTTTAAAACTGATGCAGCTTGAGACATATCCATAAGCTTAGCATCAAAAGACAGTTTTTCAAAGATTTTATCTTACCCATTGCTTCTGGTAACCTTTTAACATTGCTACCGACCAAGACTATTTCCTCTAGATGATTTAATTTAGACAATACTTTTATAGTTTGTTCAATGTTGAGCTCAGAGTTATAATCTAAATAAATAGCTTGTAGAGATTCTAGCTCACCGAAGAAGTCAGGTAGAGACTTTAAATTATTGTTCTGCAACACTACCTCCTGAAGCTTTTTTAGTTGACTCAATTCTTTAGGGTAAGATGTAAGCTTTACATCAGCTAGGTGCAAATACTCCAAATTTGTCAATTTACCTATTGTTGCAGGAAGTTCTTTTATAGGGTTTCCTCCTATGTGTAGTCTACGTAACGTAATAAGCTTGCCTATATCTTCTGGCAACTGATTGAGCATATTACCCGAAATATCTAACCACTGTAGGTTCTTCATTTCAGTAATGGCTGGCGAAAACTGATTCAAACTGTTGCTTGCTAACGACAAATACTGCAAGTTTTTAAACTGTGACAAATTCTTGATATGTTTGGTACCTACTCCCCCCGTCAAATCCAACTTTATTACTTCTTCAGGTTTTTCAATGGTTTCTTCAGGGTCGGTGCCCTTCATTTTTTCCAACGCTTCCATACTCAATAGTTTCACGGTTTCTTGCTTGTTTTGGGCGCAACTGGTCAAGGTATATAATACACATACTAACAGCCAGCCGTATTTTACTCTATACATACAGTTTAATTAATTTAAAATTTTATTGGGAGTTTAGGCGACAATGGGTTTGACTTCTCAAACTCTATTTTTATTGCTTTCAAATCTAAATAAAATTTTTGGGTATCGTACATGATAAACTCTATAGATTTTTCCCCTTTCTTTTTACCTTTTTGAGGGGGCACGTATTTATATTTGATAGACAACTGAAAATAATTTTTTATACCCAGCTTAGAGCTGCCTATGCTGGGGGCGATTTTATCAATCGGAATACGGCTCAAAGCAGTAGTCATTACATTGATGGCATCGCCCATAACTGGCGCCTTTTTGTCTCGCGAAAGTAAACCTACTCCAGCCAAAGCAGTAGACAAGAAACCTGCCCCCATCCATTTGTGCCAGGCTTTTAGCGAGTCCATGCCTTTCAGTTTGCCCAATGCCCAATTGCTGTCTATGCTGGGCACTATCTCTACTTCTACTTCTTTCAAACCTTGTTCTCCGTTGACTATTTTCAATGCTATCTCTAGCGAGCCTTTGTCTCGAGCATCCAAAATTTTAGCGGGGTCGCTTGGGTCAGGTACCGTAAGTGCCCCTTTGATCTTATAAACCTGCGTGGTCATATCTTCGCCCAGTGGGTAGTAGTCGCTGGGGCTGGGTGCCAAAGGTTTGTTGTCATCTTCTCTTTGGGCTTCTGCATTTTTTATCGAATCTTTGTCTATCCGGTTCCCAAACAACAAGTCTACTTCGACTTCCGCCCCAAACTTACTGGCTTTTTGCCACTTTGCCGCCAAATCAAGGGCTGCCGTGAACTTAAAGTAAAAACCACTTTCGGTATAGTATTCTCCATTTTTTATTTGGCTTTTTACAATGTTTGCCCATCGCTCAGCCCCTTTAAAATCTTTAGCGGCCTTCTTGGGTTCATCAAGTCTACTAAACGCACCATTCAAAAACAGATGCAAGGCTGCTCCTGCTTTTTTTGATGGACTAAGAGAGCTTCTAAAAGCTACTCCCAATACAGCTGTTTCTATAAGTTCATTAAGCAAACTACTATGTACTAAACCACTCGCCTTCATTCTCAACCAATGGTAAAAGTTAAATAAAAACAACTCCATGGCGTGTTGCCCGGTTTTGCCTTGCGCCTCTATATAGCCTCCTGCCCTTAGCGCTACTTCTATAAAGCCGCCAAGCTCTCGCTTTGCCATCAGCCCCAGGCGGCAATGGACTTTGATGTTGCCCCCATCGTTTTCAATTTCAAACATGCCATGAAACCCGCCCCATACTATGCCTAGCGGAATAGTTAGCTCCACTTCAAGTTTAGCTTTGCTGCCATCATTAGGCACCATTTTATTAATGGTTTCTCCCAGCCCTTGATAAAAGCCAGGCAAATTGGTGGTTGTGCCATTTTTCTTGAAGTTTTTCGCCAAAGCTTCTTTATCTTTTTTAACTGCCTCCTCTTCCTTCCGCTTCTTCTCATCATCCCTGTCATACTTCGCCTGCACATAGTCTTCATAAGTACATTTATACTCTACGCGGTTGAGTTGAGAAGAATAAGTATACACATACATGTGTTTAGAGCCGGTTCCATCTAACCACGCCACTACCACATCGGCAAAGCCTTTTTCATCTATATTATCACCTATCGGATTGTTGCCGTTGCTGGGGGGTATCCATTTGTCTTTATTATGTGCTTGGATGGCATTGGTAATGAACTGGTGGGTAACCGTCTCAAAGCTGTCGTTGTTGTATACCCTGGCAAAAAAACTATAGGTCTCCATCCAAATGATGTGGATAAAATTGTTTGAGTGCCCTTGGGTTAAAGACATTTGTGACAAGAGCGCCCCGGAATGCTTGGCTTGCGCTGCCCATTTCTCAAAATTGAGAATCATATTGCCTTGGTTGGGGTTTATTCTGATAGACACTCCGGGCTGCAATGGTCCCTCCAGCCCAGCCTTCAGTACTTGTTCGGGCAAGCCGGTTTTTTGGCTAATAAAGGCAAAGTCATCATTCAGGAGTACCACATAACGCAAATATTTGAGGTTTGGAGGGTTAACTTCATCGCTTTTGTTAGCCCAAATCTTTTCATCGGGGCGCATATCTATACTATCAAGGCGTTGTGGCGAGATATAGCCTATATGGGGGTTGCTCAAAATCAGGTTTTTTGCCTTGTCGAGGTACACCGCATAGTCGTTTTTGGTGGCGTCGAGCTTCATGAGGTCGTCCATGCTTATGTATTGCGCTCCCAGCGGCAAATGAATTTCGTCTCCTTCTTGAGCTCCCTTGTTCCAGTCTAAATGATCGTTAAACTTTTTAAACTCCAGATAACTCATTTTTATTTGCTCTGCCTCGTGGTGCCTGCGCCAAAAGTTATAGAACGACCCATCTACGGCGTACCCTTTGTAGCTATGGGTTTCATACTCTTTGGTGAGTATTTGTTTCTTGATAGCCGCTGTTTTTTCTATACTTTCCTTCACCCAGTCGTGCTTTTCCAGCACCTCGTCTTGGTCATACAAATCTCCCTGCTCTCCAAAAAACTCCTCCTCCCAAAAACCAGGTGGGTCTAACTTTTGCTGATGCTTGTCCATCATAAACTTTGCTTGTTGTAAATGCGTTGATTCCTTATTTTATGTTATATTGACTGCAGGCATTGCAAAATACAAAGAAAGCCAAAAGCAGCAAAACATCTACCATAAAAACCAACACCTACAAACTTTTTTAGTAGTTTTACAGCTCATTGGAAAACGTTATCACCACAATAAAACCACCATGGAGTTAGAACACATTCCAGAAGATAATAAGCCCGAAAAGAGCCACGACACTGAGTTTAAGTTACAAAAAAGCCAGGCTTCTTTAGACGCGTCTAAGGACATGCTACCACTCGACCGAGTAAAAGAACTCAACCGAGTAGTGGCTTTGCGCCGATCGGTGCCCAAAAACAAAGACCTGGACGGTGTGCACAGCGAGCTCAACTGGTGGCTAAAAATTATTTGGTACCGTTATCAAGACCCTGCCGGAGAGCTCGACTTTGAAGATTTTCTAGGCTTACCCGACTTTAATGACGTTCCTATTGATTTTCCACCTATAGAAACTGACAGCCAATATGGGCAATGGTTACATAAACACCAAGCAAGCGAAGCGTACAACATTCGTTTATTGCTTGCCACCACGATGGCACTGAGCCTCAACGACTCCTTATTTTTTGCCCTCCAGGAACTCACCAAGCCCAGGGTGATCTCGTCCATGGTAGGCGGAAAAGTAGAAGAAAAAGGCAGGCGTTTTTTACCCTCTATCCAAACCGTATTGTACTTGTTGGCGGGTGCCGACTTAAGCAACCAAGCCAAATACCAATTATATTTTCGTTCCAGGGCCGACCTGTTGCACAAACTGGGAATAGAGCTTACTTCTCCCAACAGTCGTTATTCTCAATCGGACAGTAACGACGAATGGAAAAACCTCCTCATCTCGCTCAACCCCAACATCTGGCAATACTTTTTGGGCGGCAATATGCCCTTGCCCGAAGAAAACAAAGACTTGCCCATTACCAAGCTCGACACCCCGCTTACTTTTGACGATTTGGTGCTCAACGACGAAACCAAAAACGCCTTGACTCCTTTGCTCAATTACGCCCGCAATGGCAAAGACTTTTTCAACGATGCCGAAGCGAGCGGTCATTTCAAGAGCGGCTACATTAGCTTGTTGCAAGGCCCTCCGGGCACGGGTAAAACCCTCATTGCCACCGTGATTGGCAAAGAGGTGGGCTTGGTTACCTATCAGCTGGAGCTGGCGCAGGTGGTGTCTAAATACATTGGCGAAACTTCTAAAAACATCAACAAGGTGTTTGAAGAGCTCACCCGCGCCATTGACCACCTCAAGGGCGAGCCCAGTATTTTGTTTATCGATGAAGCCGATGCCCTCATTGGCAAACGCTCTGAGGTAAACGACAGCAAAGACCGTTACGCCAACTTTGACGTGAGCAACTTGTTGCAAAAAATTGAGAGTTTTCCGGGGCTCATTATCCTGGCGTCTAACTTTCAGCAAAACCTCGACTCGGCGATTCAACGCCGGATTGGGGCTACCATATTGGTGCCGCCCCCCGAAGCCGACGAGCGTACCCAACTGTGGAAAAACTACCGCCCCGCCAACCTGGAGTACCCCACCGATAATTTTGCCCGCATTCTGGGCGAAAAGTTTAGGCTGACCGGGGCGCAAATCAACAATATAATGAAACAGGTGGCGCTGGCGGTGTATGGCACCAAGGTAAAGGTGCTCGATTACGACTTGCACATGGAGCCCGCCATCAAGAGCGAGTTGATCAAGTTTGATGAGGTGTATGTGCGCCCCCGCGACCTGATGAACGAGGCACAGGTAGACGAAGAGGAGTACTTGCAGCAGTTGCTCTGGGAACGCGCCCTGCCTCCCAAGTGGCAGTATAACCCGCTGTATATGCCCCGTATTTTGAGCCAGGCGGTGGTGCTCACCGAAGAAGACATCAAGGCGTTGGTAAAGAAGGTCAAGCGCCGCTGGGAAGGAGGTCCTTACCACGACATTCCCTTTAAGGAAGGCATAGAGGTAGTGTTGCGCGATTTATGCGCGGTAAAAAACCTGAACTGGAACGAGATTCAGGCAAAGATTTATCAATTGCTGGAAGAAGAGAAAGCAAAAAGCAACAAGGAAGAGGAGCAAAAAAGCAGCCGCACGGTGCAGTTGGTAGACCTGAGCAAGCTCAAGGACATGGGCAAAAAGAAGGAGGAGAAGGAAGCCGCCGAGAAAGAAGAGGCACCCCAAAAGAAGTTACCCAAGAAGAAGTTAACTAAAGAAGAGCAGGCAGCCCAGGAAAAATTGCGCAAAGCTGCCGAAGAAAAGGCAAAAAAAGCTGCAGCAAAAGAAGAGGAAGAGAGAAAGCTCAAAAAAATATTATCGCCCTCCGAGGCCGAAAAATTTTGGGCAACGCCTTTGCCCCAGGGTTTTGCCTTTGCCCGCAAAGATATGGTGAAAAACATGGCGCAGATTTATACCTTGAGCAAGTGGTACATTATACAAATTGTAGAAAAGGCGGCCGAATTAGCGAAAGCGGATGAGTCGCATGAAACCAAGGCAAACGGCGATATAGAGATCAGGGCAAGCCACCTACAGGGGGCCATGGATGTGGTGGCGGCTGAGCTAGGCAAGGCAAAGGGCGAAAAGCTGGACCGGGATCATTTTCTGCGCCAGGACTTGAAAGAACAACGCCAAAAAGAGAAAGCAAAAGAGGCTAAACGCCGCGATGTGGTGCCCGGCTGGAAGACTGCCCCGCGTTATTGGGCAAATGCGGTTCCGGAGGGGTACGCTTACTCCCGCCGCGACTTGTCGAGCAATCTTGCCAAGTTCTACCCCAATGTTTCGGTAGGATCAATGGAAGATATTCTCAAGCAAGCCACTGAGTTTATTGGCAAAGACCAACCCCCGCTCATTGCCTACTCTGAACATATTCTGAAGGCGATTGAAAAGTATGGGCTGCAGTAGGTTTTAGCCGTTAGCTATTAGCTTTTGGCTCTTGCGGTGGCGGACGCACATTTTTTTGGGGGGGTAAGCAAAGCTTTTTTGGACAAAAAACACACCCACCCTCTGTTCTACTGCCTGCTTTTGGTTCTTGCGGTGGTGCGCATTTTCCAGGCAACACTTTCGCATATTTGCAAATTAGCCAGTGGCAATTCTCTCCACCAACCCGCTTATTGTTGTTTGAAAAAATGCATGAACTTACCCGTAGACGCCCGCCTGATGCGTCTAAACTCGGCTTGTTGGGCGGGGTGGTGGTCAGAGGCATTGGCGATCATGGTAAATAGCCAGCGGGCAGGGCGGGCATTGATTTCCAATAGTTGTATTTGCTGGTCTTGGGTAAGCAAAAGGTCAAAACCCAACTCGACAAAATCGCCGTATTGCTGGTGCAACAAGTGGGCGGCGTGCAAACACAATTCGGTCATTTTTTCACGCAAGTGCGCCAAATCCTGCGCATACACACGCTGGAAGTAGCGCACCAGGTCATCAAAAGACATGGCAGTGGCGCCCAGGCTCAGGTTAGACATAAACCCTCCCCTGGCCCCTACCCTTACGCCCATGCCACCCAGGTGATACTGGGCATTGCCATAATTTTGAATCAGCACCCGTACATCAAAGCTTCCCCCGTTGACCCGTGCCGTATGCGCGCGGGGCTGCACTATAAACGTTTGGTGGGCAAGGTGTTGCACCAAAAAGGCGTGCAACTCAGACACTTGGGTAAAAACGTGTCCCTTGTTGCCCCACTCTATAGAAAAACCTGGCGCCGCCCGGTGCAAAATGTAAATGTCTCTGCCTTGCCCCCCTGTATTTGCCTTTATATAAAACACCTTCTTCATGGGGTATTTGTCCAAAAAAGCGGCCAACGCTTCTTCTTGGTTAGGCGCAAGCTGCAAGGTATCAATGGTAGGCAATTGCTGTTGTTTCAAAAACTCAAATACCTGGTATTTGTCACGGGCAAAATCAGACAATGCCTGGGGGTTTTGAATGTTGCCTCCAGCCGCCATTACCTGTGCCTTGAGCGCCCTTACCCGGGCTAAGTCTTGCGGGGTTCTTGCCCAAAACCGATCGTAGATATAACGTGGCAAAGGGTGTACGCAGGGTTGCCACTTGCCCTGGGCGGGAGCATAGGTATACCCCGGTATGGTTGCCTGGTGTGGGCTCCAGTCTAGAGGGCTAAAGAAAAAAACCGGAGGTAAGCTCCGGTCGCCGAGCGGCATGTCTTCAAAAAAATATGTTTGTTTGCCAAAAGGTGGTTTATCTTCCAGCCTTCTGGCAATTACTCCTATAGTTTCCATTCAGTAGTGGTTACATTGATCGGTACGCTGTATTGAGCATCAACTTAAATTTTCAAGTAAAGGTATCAAGGAACAGGGTGCACCTAGTAGAGGTTATGCCAACATCCCGCTTGCAGTGTACCGATATGCATCGGTATCTAAGGACTTGCCCCTTCTAGCTAAGAAATCTCATAACTAACTGAAAATAAGAATATTATAATTTTTCACCTACTTATAAAACAAGGTGCACCTAGAACCTTGCACCTAGTCCCTAGTACTCTAGCTTCTAAACTAAGCATACGCTTCCATAGGGCGGGTGTCTACATAACGCAAGTGGATTAAAAAACGCCCCAATGGAAATACTGCCGCTGCGCTTAAAATGTGCCACAAAAAATGAGTGCCTTGCGGCAAGACATGGGCAAACGGGTTGGTGGGGTATTCGTAGCTATCCAATACCCGAAACAACAGCGCCAGATTGAGCAATACAATGGCCAATGCCACCATTTTCCATTTTCGCCAACGGCTTCGGGCAAGAATAAATACCACCGGGGTAAGTACAATCATCCCCGTAATGAAATAGGTAATATTGGTAGCGGCTTCGGGCTTGCCATTGATATAAAATATGTACGCCATCAATGCATTGATGCCATAACAACCCAGCACGATCAACACCCCCGAAAACCAGGAATTGGTGGTTTTGGTCCAAAAATAACTACTGAGTAAAATAATCATCAATAATGGAGGAATGCCATCGAGCAAGGCCAAGGCAAGGTTGGGCTCAAACGCATGAAACAAGGTAGAACCCAGCCCATTGAGAAATAGCAAAGGCAAAATGGCAGTCATTACAGGGTATTGCCTGTAGTGAGGTTTGAGTTTCCAGGTCCAATAAATGACCGGAACAAAAAACACCAGCGAAGACACGGCGTTCCAGGGTTGGGTAATAATGTACTCTGCATGATACTCGTGGTAAGGCGGTTTTATCACTTGCAGAAGTATAACACTCAAGTTCATTGGCTATTAAAATTGCTTTTTTTGAATAATCCGGCAAAATTGCCTATTTTTTCTGAAAAAATAACATCCTATCCCTAAGATATGTTCAAATTATTAGCGAGCTTACCTAGTTTTTTTAACGACTCCTCTATCTTTTGATCAAAAGGAGTAGCAAAACTCAGACGAATAAAGTTCTTATATTGTTTGCCTAGCGAAAATAATTGCCCCGGAACTATTCCTATATGATGCGCTTTGGCACTTAGATAAAGTTTATAAGTGTTTGTATTGGGGGCAAAGCCTATCCAAAAAACATAACCTCCCTGTGGAGGTGCAAAATAGGTTTCCGCAGGAAAATAAGCGTCTATACACTGCTCATACTTTAACATATTAAGGTAGAGTGTTTGCCTCAGTTTTTTGAGGTGATAACTGAAACGTCCTTTTTGCAAAAAATGACTCAATGTATACTGAACCAACGAACTGGTGGCAATAGAATGAATGCGTTTTTGTCGGGCAACCTGTTGCATAAAACGTCCTGGCAGACAATACCCTAGTCTATACCCTGGCGATAGCATTTTAGAGAAAGAAGAGCAATAAATTACCCAACCTTCAGTGTCATAGCGCTTGATGGTAGTGGGGCGTTGCTTGCCAAAGTATACTTCCCCATATACATCGTCCTCTATTACGGGTATTTGGTGGCTTGCCGCCAATTGAGCCAACCACTGCTTTTGTTCGTTGGGCAAGCTATAAGCTGTAGGGTTATGAAAGTTAGAAGTAAACAAACATGCCTTTACCTTATGTGCTTTCAACAGTGTTGTTATATGCTTCATGTCGAGCCCTGTTTCAGGGTGTATTGCCACTGGTGCTACCTTCAGTCCCAGGTTTTGAATCAATTGTTGGATACCAAAGTAAGTCAAGGTTTCAGTAATGATCAAGTCACCAGGGCGGGTCAGCGCCTGAAGGCACAAGCTTATGGCTTCCAAACAACCCGCTGTTACTAATACCTCGTGAGGACTACCCCGAAATCCCCAATGTGCCCCATGCAACAAAATTTGCTCTCTGAGGCAGGCTAACCCATGCACCGGCGCATAGTTAAGGCATTCATCCGAATATTTTCGCATTACTTCTCTCACCGACTTTTGTAATTTTTGCCCTGGCAACATTTGCAGCGCAGGAGTAGCAGGGGCAAATGAGGTAACTCCTGACAACTGATTGAACTGCTCTATGTCATCTATAATATCGGATACTGAGGGGTTGAGTGGCGGCAGTTTTTGGGGCGAGGGCAATATTTCCTGGTAACGCTGCATTCGTTGCACAGCACGTGATTGGCGCACATAGTAACCAGACTTGGGGCGTGCTTCTATTAAGCCCATAGTTTCGAGCCTATAGTAGGCATTAAACACTGTAGAGGGGCTTACCTGTTGTTGTTGGCACAATACACGCACAGAAGGGAGTTTGTGCCCAACGGGCAAGGTACCACTCACTATTTGTTGCTCAATGCTTTGGGCAATCTGCAAATACAGAAATTCCTGAGTTGATTTCATTGTCTTTATTTCGTATAAAAACTGATATGGTCAAAATTACAAAAAACTACCTCTGTTTTGTCTGTAATCCTCCCCTTAATTTTGTGTAATTATTTTTTTCAATCATTTTTACAAATCAATATATGTATACATTACTTGCACAAGATCAAGCAAACTTTAGGCAATTGCTAGATCAAGCCCATACACACAACCAGGATTTTATTGCCCATATAGATCAAATTGCTCCTTTTATTCCAGTAGAAAACCTTCCTTACCAACCTTTAGAAACTCAGGGAGTGGGTGCTCAGCATACGCTTACCGAGTTTACACAACGTTTTGGACACTATGTACAAGCATCGGGCAATGGGCGTTTTTTTGGCTTTGTGCTTGGAGGCAGCACTCCGGCAGCACTCATGGGCGATCTGCTCACCAGTACTTTTGACCAGAGCAATTCTAACATTCAGGATTTGGTAGAGCAAGAGGCGATAAATAACCTACGCGAATTGTTTATGATTCCGACAACTTTTGAAGGCAACTTTGTAACAGGCGCTACCATGGCAAATTTTTCGGGGCTTGCCACTGCTCGACAATGGGTGGGCAAACAAAAGGGTAAAGCCGTTGACCAAACCGGGCTGGGTGAGCTGGGCAATATAAAAATACTGGGGGCAGTTCCTCACTCTAGCATATTCAAGTCACTCTCTATGCTGGGAATAGGCAAGCAAAACGTAATTAAAGTACCCACTTTGCCCCAACGCGAAGCCATTGATGTAGCTTTGCTGGAAACTACCCTGGCAAAACTTAGCCAACAATACCCTGGTGAAGCTTTTATAGTAGTGGCAAGTGCTGGCACTGTAAACACTGGCGATTTTGACGACCTGGTGGCTATAGGTGCGCTCAAGAATAAATATTCATTTTGGTTGCACATAGATGCGGCCTTTGGGGGATTTGTGGCTTGTTCGCCCCAATACGCCCACTATTGGCAGGGCATTGCCCACGCTGACTCTATTACCATAGATGCTCATAAATGGCTCAATGTACCTTATGACGCTGCCGTAATTTTTACCCAACACCAGGCACTACAACACGAAGTTTTTTTAAATAAAGCTGCCTACCTCGCCCCTCAGGAAGATCACTATGAGTTTATAAATCTTACTCCTGAAAACAGCCGTCGTTGGCGAGGGTTACCAGTATGGTTTACCCTCAAAGCATACGGCAAGGAAGGCTATAGAGAAATTATGGAGAGAAACTGTCAACTGGCCCAACAACTAGGGCAGTACATAACCCAGGACAATCGCTTTGAACTATTGGCAGTCACAAGGTTAAACATTGTTTGTTTTACACTGCGCCTACCCAACCATCAAGTTGTTAACAAAGAGCTTATCCAATTATTTTTACACAAGCTTGCCACCAGTCAGGAGGTATTTATGTCACCTACTTTTTATAAAGGCTCATTTGCTATTCGGGCAGCATTTGCCAACTGGCGTACCCAACAAAAAGACCTGGAACGTACCTGGCAACTATTACAAAAAACATATGAAGACCTTCTTAAGGCTTCCCTAGAGCAGCCAACAAATATATAAGACATTTTGAAACCGTACACTTTTTTATAGCAGATAAGTCTTGATTTTTTTGATAGTTTTACCGCATAAAAATAGCTGCTAATCTGCTGAGTTGTAGAATAAAACCTGGTTTCGTTTCCCTCAGGCATCCGTTCATTTCCCCGAATCAAGTTCGGGATCATGGATTTTCTTTAGCTAAAAAAACGAACCAAAACCGATGGCTACAGCTTGCTGTGCCGAGCTCTGCCAAAGGCTAAAAAGCCACCGCTTTTGCCTGGCTAAAATTTGTTTCATTACGCCGAACCGCAGGGCGAAGCCCAAGTTTTAAAATCCCGAACTTGATTCGGGGCTCTGCCTTTTCGGCTAAACAGCTCAAACATTCCCTCGTTCCTCGGTCAGTGATCTGTTTAGCTTACGCAGAGCTCGGCGCAGCAAAGCTGCAGCCTCGGTTTTACGGCTTCATTGCTCAAACCGATAGCTACAGCTTCGCTGTGCTGAGCTCACCGAAGGTAATTTCTTAACGCCCACAAACTAAGGCGGAAAGTAAAGACGCTGTTTTTCAAGCACTTTTGAGACTGATAAAATTAAACTCTACACAAGGATTAGTAGTGAAAAATTAGTGTACGGTTTTGAAATAAGGCATAAAAAAACCTGTGGGGTAGCAATCCCACAGGTTGGCTAAAAACAGTAACTATTTAGTATAGCAGCCTGATTCTGAAATAATCTTATATGTCTTTTATTTCGATAGTCCATAGCCCTAACAAGGCTCTAGGGACTAGGTGCAAGGTACACCCTCTAAGCAACTACACTTTTATATCACGTTGATTTTCAGTAACTTACAAAAAGCGTAGTTAAAAGCTGATTCGAGTAAATGTTCACCTTATTAAATACTGTAAAATTTAGTACCTCAATACATTAACCGCCAAAATTTATCCCAAATAACCGAGGCTACAGTTCTACTGTGCCGAGTTTCTAAATCCTCCGAGAACAAGCATCGGAGTTGTAAACTGAACTTGATTCGGGGCTCTGCTTCAGCTAATAGCGCATTTACTTAATGTTTAAGGTATTAGTGTGTTTGAATATTAAAGTCGGTAAAATCAGTCACTGGTACTTGTATAATGTCCATATGGTCTACTTTTGACAATTGCGGACCTTTATGACATTCCAACAAAAATTTTTCTACAGTTACCTGAGGTGCTTCGGCCTCCATATATACTGTGCCATCGTGTTCGTTTTTCACAAACCCTTTTACTCCCAGCTTGTCAGCAATGTTTTTGGCAAAGGCTCGGTATCCTACTCCTTGCACCTTCCCAATTACAGATATTTTGTAATGTTTTTTATTGGTGTGCATTTTAAATAAAAAATATTGTTTTTACTGAGTTTATCCTGTTTTTTTACTCTACCCTACTATTTTTCGCCCTGATTTGTGTCTTCACAACCGAGTTTACGAGTCCTTAGATACCGATGAATGTCGGTGCTCAGCAAAGCTAAATCACCCCACCCATAAGCCTAAGAACGACTTATTTTAGGGTTCCGATCGCCCCCGAATGGCGGGATTTATCAATTGGTGAAGACACACAACCGAGGCGAGGACGGCACTTTTAAAAAACTGAAGCTACAGTTTTACTGTGCTGAGCTCAACGAAGTTAAAAGCTGGGTAGAGTACTGTTTTTTATAAAAACTCAAGATAACTTCATTTATTAACCTTCGAATATATTAAATAATTGCTAAAATATTTTACAAAAAAACAAAAACACGGCATATTAATTCAATGCTCCCATTTTTGCAACTATTGTTTTCAAATTTAATACATTTATCTTAAAAATCAGTTTGAAATGTTAAAATTTAACATGTCTGGGCGGCTATAATGCCCCACCGGGTCAAAATCGAGCTTACTTTTGATAATATCGTCTAAGTCAAGCGTAGCCAATAGTACCTCCTCACGGTCAAAAACAGGTCCTGCCAACACCTTGCCCAACGGCGACAACACCACACTGCCTCCTCTGCTCATTACTTCGGGTTGGGAGGTCATTTCGGGAAGTTCTCTGAGGTGTGGAGGGTACATACTTTTGGTCACAAACTGGTTGCACCCCACCACAAAACAGCGCCCCTCAAGGGCAATGTGCTGCATGGTAGCCTGCCACGATTCGCGGGCGTCAGCGGTAGGTGCCAGGTACAGATGAATGCCTTGCTGATAAAGAGCCATTCGCGCCAACGGCATGTAGTTTTCCCAGCAAATCAAGCCTCCTATATTGCCATAAGGTGTGGGGTAAGTTTGCAAGGTGGTAGCATCGCCTTCGCCCCAAATAATACGCTCGGCAGCTGTAGGCTTCAGTTTGCGATGTTTGCCCAGTAGGTGGCCTTCTGGCGAAAAGTAAAGCAACGAACAATACAACGAACCGTTAACGGTGTCTTGCTCAGTAATACCCATTACCAGGTAAACAGCGTATTCTTTGGCCCATTTTGCCAATAAGTTGGTGGCTTTGCCGGGTACTTTTACCGAGTTTTTCCAATAAAGCTGCCATACCTCTCTGCCCGCATCGGTACGACTGCCCACTACAGTGCCAAAGCTGAGTCCACGCGGATAGGCAGGTAAAAACGACTCTGGAAACACCACCATTTTTGCTCCTTGTGCGGTGGCCTTTTTTAATAAATCATAGGTTTTGTCAAGGCTTTGCTCCAGGTCAAACAAAACAGGGGCAGCTTGTATCACTGCTATATCAAGGGTAGACATAAGTAAATGGTTTTATTGCTGGGGTTAGCTAAAGAAAAAAAACGACAAGCCTTTGTTCTATGACTTGTCGTTGATATAATAAAAAGCTATTCGGCTAGAAAGCCTGTCTTGTAAAGATCAGAGGCTTCTTTTTATCTATAAGTTTCAAGTGCCTTAAAGGAACACTTAAAACAGCGTGGGGTTCATAAACCAAATAAGCATACTATGAATTTGTTAGTTACCTATGGAACAGGGCGCAACTTGAAGCACCGATATGTATCGGTATCTAAGGACTTGTCGCTTAAAGCACCGATATTCATCGGCATCTAGGGACTTGCCCCTGTGAGTGCTATCGCCTAATTAGTAGTCTCCTAAAGTTTCTTCTAACTGCCCCAAAGCATTGGCAAGTTCATCGTCGTTGGGCGCTACTCCGTGCCACTTGTGGGTACCCATCATAAAATCAACCCCTGCCCCCATTTCGGTCTGCATCAAAATCATCAAAGGCTTGTCGCGCTTGGTTAAACCACGGGCGTGTACCAACGTTTTGATTACCTCGTCCATTTGGTTGCCTTTCATGTGCAATACCTGCCAGCCAAAAGCTTTCCACTTGTTTTCGAGGCTGATCAACGACATTACATCTTCTACAGGACCATCTATTTGTTGCCCATTTACATCAATGACTCCAATCAAATTGTCTACCTTATGGTGGGCAGCATACATGGCCGCTTCCCATACTTGTCCTTCTTGCTGTTCGCCGTCTCCCATGAGCACATACACCAAGTGGTCGTCACCATTGAGTTTTTTAGCCTGAGCTGCCCCGGTTGCTACCGATAACCCCTGCCCTAACGAGCCCGAAGCTACTCTGATACCAGGCAGGCCCTCTTCGGTAGCCGGGTGCCCTTGTACCCTTGAGTTGATCTTACGAAAAGTGGCAAGCTCGCTTGTTTCAAAAAATCCGGCTCTAGCCAATGTACTATACCAAACCGGAGAAATGTGTCCGTTAGATAAAAAGAACAGGTCTTCGTTTTCTCCAGACATTTTAAAGGGGGTTTCGTAACGCAATACTTTGAAATACAACGCCACAAACAGGTCGGTACAACCCAATGAGCCTCCCGGATGACCAGAGTTAACCGCATGCACCATTCTTACAATATCGCGGCGTACTTGTGAAGCTACTTTTTCCAGCTCTTTAATTTCTGTATTCTCCATAATTTTGCATTTAAGCGCAAGCTCTCAGGAAGTTGACAGACAACTTGCTACTTGATAGTCTATTTTGTTATAATTTGGTTGGTATGTTCCGCAGTTTTCACTTTCGTGATAATATCGGTAATGATGCCCTCTTCGTCTATCACAAAAGTAGTGCGCACCGTACCCATATAAGTTTTACCATACATTTTTTTCTCTTTCCACACCCCATATAACTGGTTTACTGAGGTATCGGTATCGGCAATGAGGGTAAAAGGCAGTTCAAACTTATCAATAAATTTTTGGTGTGACTTTTCATCGTCTTTGCTTACCCCCAACACTTCGTAGCCTTCTTTCTGGATCAGCTCATAGTTGTCGCGCAAGTCGCAAGCCTGGGCGGTGCAACCCTTGGTGTTGTCTTTGGGATAAAAATATAAAATAACTTTCTTGCCTTTATAATCTTCTAGTTTTACCGTATTTCCTTGTTGGTCTTTGCTCTCAAACAATGGAGCCTTATCTCCTACTTTTAGTTCCATGGTGTACTTTAAGTAATTAGTGATCTTTCATAAATAATTTGAGCCATTAAAGTGTATCTATTGCCCTCATTCTTCTCAAAAAAAAAGCCTCATAGCTTTGGCTATGCACCGTTTTTTTTGAATCGTCTGAGAACAATATATTTTCTTGAATTGGCACATCTTAGTTTTTCCAGATCACTTACGAATGATTAAATGACGAATGCATAAAGCCTTGTCTATTGTGGGGGCTTTATGTAGTCTTAATTACGAATAACGAATGAGTATAAATCATACTCCCATTAGCTCGCTAACTCTTCTATGATTCGGCAAAAATACAGGTATTTTTTGAAAATGGTAATGTTTTGAAAAAAGCTGTGAGAATTGTATTGGGGTTGGGTAATTAATCGGGGAGTTGATCGCCGAGGCGATGCCTTAAAATATCTTTGACTCTGACTGATGATTACGATCAAATGTTTTGGCAGGAAAGTTATTGCCACAGGGCTTCAATGGGCTTTATTGCCACCATTGACACCCAACTTACCCACAAAGGTGCCGTCTTTTTTGTCAGTGGGTGATGCATCGATAAAGGCTCTTTTGAAACGGGGAATATCCCAAAATGAGCGCTTGGCTTCGGCAGCCGTAGCCTCTGGTGCCTGGCTGTCGTTTTGTTAGGCAAAGCTACCATTGGCTAGTACAAGAAGTACTAAGGAACATGTTCAAAATAAGTGTCGAGATTGAGGGCATAAACTCAAGGCTGACTGAGGCACTTTTAGCCTTTGGCAGAGCTCAGCGCAGCAAAGCTGCAGCTATCGGTTTGCGGGCAAGGCAACATCCGTGGGATGTTGAGCCAGACCGTGGGACGGTGCTACGGACAATAAAAGCTCATAGATACTATCTTAAAAAACAAATAATTTAATATAAATATTTTAAGATTTTGAATATATACCAACAACTGGTTATATTTGCATTAACCCAAAAGGAGCTGCTTTAGCAGTTACCTAGTGTAGGAGGGCATTTTGCTCTTCTACAGTTTTGTTATTAATGCTGTAATCAAAG
The DNA here is from genome assembly GCF_000169175.1 of Microscilla marina ATCC 23134. Lineage (NCBI taxonomy): Bacteria > Pseudomonadati > Bacteroidota > Cytophagia > Cytophagales > Microscillaceae > Microscilla > Microscilla marina. The sequence goes on along the minus strand of NZ_AAWS01000002.1, from coordinate 158,741 downwards.
TCCTCATCTTTTTTCCATAATGTGTACATCATACACAAGAGCTTCCGTTGTACTGCAGTGTAGCCTTTCATTTTCTCTTTAGTTCTCTCAAAAACCCGGTTGTACAAATTCAGAAAAACACCCTCAACATTTATAGCGTTAAATGCTGGCATACATAAAATACGCCTTATGTGAGCATTTCCCTGTTTTGAAATCTTTGTTTTTCCTTTGCGGGTGCCCGATTCGTTTTCCACAATATCGTACCCGGCATAACTGGTAAGCTGCTTTTCACTTGTAAATAGCTCAAAACCATTAGTTTCGGCGACACTACTGCTGCGGTAAGCAGCCACCCCATGATACTGGTAAATGTTTTATTTTTTCATGCAGCTTTCATCTTCTTTGACTGTAGCTTCTATTTGATCATGTGTTTGATCTCGTTGTTTCTCGAGGAACTTAATCTGAGCTTTGAGTTGTTTGGCAACAAACTTATCAGGGTTATGACTATAATCAAGCGCATGTAAGCGATTCCGACTTTGAGTAAGGTCTTTTGTATAGTTTCGTGTGACGGGTAAGAGAACGTAATGCTGCATAGAGGAAGATATTGGTTGCCAGGCCTTAAGTCTTTGACTAGAACCATTTTAGCTAACCTTGAGCATCTATTTTATCAGTTTTACTCCGAATCCTTCGCCCTTCATAAAGTCCTTTGCCTGGCTAGGCAAGGCGACAACAACCTTTACAGATTTGTCATAGAGAAACCACGCCAAATTTTCATGATAAACCCCAGTAGCCTCCATTAAGTATTCTATATCTTCACAGTCATGCTTGCCCAAGTGTTTTTGACTCCAGCTCCAATATTTCTCAAAGCCAGAGGGGGTATTAGAGAACTTGGAACTGGCTAAAACCTTGTATTTCTTTTTACCCTCAAAACCCATGATACAAGCACTAAAATCCGATTTTGCTATGTCCATGCCCAGACCCATTTGAATGTATGAGTGTTTTTTCATTTATCCACCATTTAAGTTGAAATTCCCGATTTATCGGGGGAACCATACCATTTATTGAAGCCTATCTTACTCAATGTTACTTATTAGAACGCGGGCTATAAAACGCATTTATGCCTTAGATACTTAATTCTATTTCGGAGTAGAAAAACAGGTAGCATATATCTACGAGTCTGTATCTATCGTATGATAGTACTTAGTCCCCTTTATAGAAAAAGAGTTTATTGATCTGTTGACTACCTGTTATTTAGGCTTTTATTGTTAACGTTATATTGTACTTTTTTTATTTAATACAAAGGTATAAGTCCCGGCGGAACTGCCGGGGTAACGAAAGTCAGTAAAGAGAACCGCAGAACGAAGTTCAAGCTCTGCGAAGCTAATATGTTCTAAACCGGACAGCTTCAAAGTCCCGATTTCTTATCGGGATTATTGTTGAGGGCTATGCCCGAAATCCCGTTTACGGGGCGATCACGTTCCTAAAAGTAATTGTATGGTTTTTATTATTTAACCCAAACTGCGGGTTATCTAAAAAAACAACCTCATCATCTATTTTTTAGGTCTGAGATTTTCAATAATCTGAGCATCTACCCAATAGGGTTTTCCTACCCAATAAGTACTTCCATCTTTTCTCACCTTCCACTCCCCCCTTGAAAAAAACAGGTATTTTCCATCGGGAGTCACACTTACACCACTTTCCTGGAGTGCAGTGTTTACTTGACCTCCCATGTTTATTGCTGGTAGCCAGAAGCCTTCTTTGTTTTTAAAACTAATGTAGATGTCAGAACCACCATAGCCATCTTCTCTTACTACATCCCATATCAAATAAGATTCATCTGGAGCAATGTGGGGGTGAGCAATCCATGTTCCAGTGTTAATTTCCTTCCCTATTTTCTGACGAGGTTCATATTTACCATTAACAAAACGCGAATAACTGATGGCTCCCACTGTATCGGGTCTTTCAAACTCATCAAAGAAAAAAGTGCCATTGTCTGAAACAGATATCCCCATGATGTGCTTGTCTGTAAAAGGCGGTCCCATACTTTTGAGCTCCGTCCAGCCAGAATCGGTTCGTTCCCTATATTTATTTCCCTTGTATATCGTATTACCATCCCTAGAGTAGCTTGGGTACTTTATATGGGTTTCAGATTCGTTCCCCCATTGATTGTTTTCATATCGAATCACAAAAAAAGTCCGTTTTTTATATTTTCCATTTTTCCTGGAAAAATAGAATTTCTTCATATCTGGTGAAAACGTCCCCCCTTCAAAAAGCCTTTCTGGGGCAATGATAACAGGAGCAAACTCTACCGGAATTAAGCCTGGTGGTTTTTCTCCAAAATAACGATCTGCCAAAGCTGGAAAACCTTGGTCTTTTGAGGGTTGTTTTGTAGCAAGCTCATTACTTTCTTTTGCTTGCTGCTTTTTAGCGCCGCAGGCATTTAAAAACAGGGCAAATGCCGATACTAAAAATAGGAGGTGGTAATTTTTCATGGTGTAAGTTTTTATAAAGTTTGACAAGTTATTTTTTTATCAAGGCTGATAACCAATAAATACCGCGTACTGTCGTCATAGGAAACGCTGTTTGATGGGTACCCTCCACTACAATATGCTTTAGAGACAAGCTCTGATCATTCCTGGCTTTGAGCATGCCAATAAATTTATCGGCATTGCTGCCCAGTTTTTTCTCTTGCCTACCATACGAAATAAAAACATTGGCATTGAGGCGTTTAGCTTTGAGGGTGGCACTGTTTCCAAGCTTGTATAGGTGGGGAGTGCTGCCCTTCGAGGGGCTGCCAAGAATATAGTTTTTAAATGTATCGGGTTGGGTCAATAGTATGTAGCCACCAAACCCACCCCCCAGCGAATAACCAAAATAGGTGCGGTTGGCAGGGTCGGTTCGGTAATTACTTTCAACATAAGTGATGACATCTTCACGAATAAAAGCCAGGTGCTTATTGGCTTGCCCAAATTGATATTTCGCTTGCTGTGCTGCTTTCTTTGACTTTGCTATTGAGTAGTCTCTGTACCTACTTACGTGTGCCCCAGCCTCTTTTTTCAGCTTTTCATTGATGTCTTTTTGCCACGATATTCCCACTAAAATAGCGTTCTCCATGATGTATTCGGTAGAGCCAGACAGGGTTTCGATGTGCCACCTGGCATCTGTATAATAAATCACGGGGTGTTTTATATCTTTTTTTTCTGAATATTTCTCTGGCAACCTGATATAGAGCTCATATTGCCCTCCGTTTTTGGTATCTTTCACAGGAACTACCGTTGTGCGTGCGAAGGCTAACTTAACGCTTTCTTTGGTGTTTTTCTGGGCAAAGGCGGCATTGAATGATACAGCAACGATTAGTATAAATAATTGAATAGTTTTCATATAATCTATTTTGGTTGATATGATTTGATTGATAATAATACTATTTATCTCTTGGGTCTGAGCATTTCAATAATTTGAGCATCGACCCAATAAATATCTACATTTTCGTTTTTGTCTGAGCCCATATTTCTACTGAAGAAAAGGTATTTGCCATCTGATGTTACGCTTGCAACTGCTTCCCAGGCTGGTGTGTTTATCTTGTCTCCCAAATTAATGGGGGTACCCCAGGTACCATTTTTCTGGCGAAAGCTGATATAAATGTCAGAATCGCCATACCCACCTGCTCTTTTGCTATCAAATATGAGGTAGGATTCATCGGGTGCAATGAATGGGTGAAAGCTTTTGCCGCCATTAATCTCTTTGCTGAGTAGCTTCGGTTTTTCATGTTTTCCATTTACTAACCGTGAATACCGAATATCACCTGTAAAGTCTGATTTGAACTCATCAAAAAAATAAGTTCCTTTAGAAGAGGTAGTAAGACGCATAATCGGCAGATCTTTGAAGGGAGCGCCAAGTTTTTTTACCTCTGACCATTCACCAGTTTTTGTTCGGTCCCTATAGCGACTGCCCAAATGCAGGGTTTTGCCATCAGGAGCCATAAACGGAGTACCTATTCTGGGCGATATCACTGAATCTTGCCAATGATTATTTTTATGTTGCATCACAACAAATTCCATTTGTTTCTTTGCCTCACCTTCTCCCGTTTCTCTGACAAAATAAAATGCTTTCAGGTCGGGGGAGGCCACACCACAACATTCCCAATTGGCTGTTGTAACAGCACCAGGCGCGAAAGGTTGAGGAGTTATACCCGGTTTTTGCCCAAAATAACGGTCCTTTAAGGCTGGAACAGGAGGGGCTTTTGAGGGTCGTTTGTCAGTAGGTAAGTTACGATCTTGTGAGGTGTCTTTTGGGGTGTCGCAGGCATTCAAAGACAGGACAAATCCAAGCAGCAAAAATATCAAACAGTAATTTTTCATGGTTTTTATTATTCAATACTCCGCAGTGATTTTAGTCAAAGTTGTTTGCTGGTGTTAATATAAAATACTGGTTTACAGCATTTAACAAGGTGAACATTTACTCAAATCAGCTATGGACTATCGACTAAAGACTATGGACTATTGTTATTTGGAAATGGTTGGTTAATGGCTGTTTTTTAGAAGCTCTTTCCTTAATTGAATAAAATCTACCCAATACGGATTCCCTACCCAATAAGTACTCCCATCTTTTCTCGCCTTTTTATCTCCCCTCCAAAAAAACAAATACTTTCCATCAGGAGTCACCCTTGGGCGCTGTTCATAAGCTGCGGTGTTTACCTTATCTCCCAAGCTAATTGCTGGTCCCCATGAGCCATCTTTCCGGCGAAAACTAATATAGATGTCAGGCGTATTTGCCCCGTTTTTCTCAGCATCCCACATCAAATAAGATTCATCTGGCGCAACAAAGGGGTGGGCAATCCATTTTCCTGAGTTGATGTGCTTATCCATTTTTTCAGGTTTTTCATACTTGCCGTTTACAAGGCGCGAACAGCTAAGATGACCGCTGCCGTCTCTCTTTAAAAAATATACATAATAAGTGCCTTTAGACGAAACCGTGAAACCTATGATGGGAAGGTCTTTGAAAGGGGCAAGATTTTTTATCTTCGAAGAGCCTGGCTTAAATCGCCCCCTGTACTTCTTTATATCAGTCGACAGGTTAGATGCCTTGCTCCATTGATTGTTTTTGTATTGCATTACAAATAAGGTAGTTTTTTTATATTTCCCACCAACCCTATTGAAATAAAACTCCTTCATGTCTGGTGTAAACGTATATAAACTTTCCACATGCTTTTTTGTCGAAACCATACCAGGGGCAAACAATTGAGGGACTAAGCCTGGTGGCTTTTGACCCAGGTAACGATCCTTAAAAGGGGGGAATACATCTTTGCCTTTAGCTGCGAATGCCTGACCATTACTTTTTTGGGCAAAGCCCCCACTTGTGAGCATCAGAAACATTAAAAACAATAGTACTGTGCTATTTTTCATGATTTATAAATATTTGGTGGTACTTCTACTATTTGTTATTTATTTTCAACCAAACAGCTTGTCCAGCATTAGGTATCATTTTCTTTATCGACGAGCCATCCTTGTTCACCATATAAATGTGTCCTTGAGACGTAAAAATGAGATTAGAACCATCTGGTGACCAAGTAGAAAGGCTAAAGAGAATAAAACTTTTAAATATTTCTTGGGCTACCTTCTCTCACGAAGTAGCATACAATGATATTGCATGCAGCAAATTTGGGCAATAGAAAAGTGACCAACTGTAGTACTACAGTTGCTAATAGAAAGAAAAAAGTGACGAAATTATCGTACTTGGAGGGGTAAAAAACCAGGTGCTTATTTTGAAACGCTAGAGTTGTAATTTTTGGCGAATCGAAGAGTAGTAACTTCTGCCAGATTGTACTTGATAGCCAGAGCTTAAGGTGATGGTAAACTCTGTGTTCCCCCAGCTTTCGAGGTGATGAATAGCTTCTATATTTACTAAAGAAGACCTATGAACCCTTACAAACTCCTGTGGGTTTAACTTTTGCTCAAAAGCATTCATCGTTTCTCTGATCAGATGCATGCTTTTACCAATATGTAGTTTCAGATAATTTCCTGCCGACTCGACCCATTCAACGTCTTTTGTCTTCACAAAAAATATTTTACCTCCATCTTTCACTACTATTTTTTCGAGGTATTTTTCCTTAGGAAGTGAGTCTTTTAAGTAAGTGAGTAATTGGGTCTGATGGTTTCCTTGACTATGCAACAACATTTGTTCTTTCACTCTTTTAATTGTCATCAGAAACCGTTCTCTGTCAAAGGGCTTTAAGAGGTAGTCAAGGGCATGGTATTCAAAAGCTTGAAGAGCATAGTTATCATAAGCAGTCACCAAAATAATACAAGGGATTTTTTGCACATCAATATTTCTTAAGAGTTCCATGCCGTCCATTTCAGGCATTTGGACATCAAGAAACAACAAATCGGGGTAGGAATCACGAAGCAACTGCAACGCTTCTATTCCATTGCTGCATTGGCCTACAATTTCAAAGTCCTCTTCTTCTTGTAAAAAAATGGCTAACTTATCCCTTGCCAGGGCTTCATCATCCACTATCAATGTTTTAATTTTATTCATGCTGGTATCAAAACTTTCACTTCCAGGCCTTCGTTCTGCCCTACATTATTCAAAATTAACTGTCCCTTGTCACCATACAATTGTTGTAACCTCATTCTGGTGTTTGTCAACCCTACTCCTTCCTTAATATCAGCCACTTGAGTACTTGGCATTCCTTTGCCATTATCCACCACTTTTAGTTCGACATGGCCATTTACCTGCTGAGCAACCACGGCTATTTTACCTTGTTTGGCAAACTGGGCTACCCCATAGCGAATGGCGTTTTCTACAATAGGTTGTAAAATAAGGTTAGGCACCTTTTTGTCATAAATTGCTGGATCAACCTCAATAGAAACTTCCAATCTATCCTGAAACCTGATTTGTTCTATTTCAAGATAAATTTTGAGTATCTCCATTTCCTGCTTTAATGTTACTTCCTGAATGCCTGTATTTTCTAAAGTAGCCCTCAAAAGATGGCTGAGTCTTACAATCATTTTATCTGCGGCATCAATGTCTTTATGCATTAAAGTAGAAATAGCGTGTAGGGTATTAAAAAGAAAATGCGGCTGTAACTGTTTTTTCAATACCAACAGCTCTGCCTGTGCTAATTTTTGTTGAATCTCCGCGGCTTTTAGTGCTTCATCTTTAAATTGCTGGTAATAGCTCACTGCATATGTCATGCCTACAATGCTTGAATATAAGATCAAAGGTATGGGTAAATAGAACAACCTATACATGAAGTTTCTTGAAAAAGACCAAAGAAACTCTTCGTTTAACAAGAAACCAATGGCACACCTTAAATAGGCATATATGACTGCATATAAAAAGGAAGTAAGAATGGCCACAGGAACGTGGAACTTCACTTTAGAAAGCCAACCAGAGGATGAGTTTTTAGCGTGTTTTTTAGCTAAGATGATAATAAACGGGCACAAAACACCCCATATCACCCATTCTAATACTTCTGGCCACATCAACTCAAACAAAGAAGCTTTTTTGTCAATATAAGAAAAGTAGATTTTATTGTTTAAGCCTAAAAAAAAGCCTACCACAAAAAAAAAGCCTATGAACAGCCACCAGTATTTAAGCGGTGTAGCTATAAATTTAAGCTTTAAAAAGGAGTCTTTTTTCATATTGGGCTTGTCTAAAAAGTCTATTTAGTGCAGTCTGTCGATGTTGTGAGATGAGCACATTTAGGTAAAGGTAAAAACTTTAGGCAACTTTTGATAGCGATATTTTCTATGAAACTTTCTTTCCCATCGCTTTCAGTGTCCTGCTCCTGTCTGAACACAGCCACAGCAACTATATTTATCATACAGGGCAACCATCAACCCAGCATTCTTTGGCATTTTGCCCCAAAAAAGCTTTTTAAAACTCTATCTAGTAAAGGCTCAACGAACCCATATTAATCAAAAAACAGCAAAAATAAGCAGAGAAATAAGTTATTGCATTTCTAACGAAACACGAAAAGAAGGAATATTTGATGCAGCAAGAAATCGTTGGAGTGTCGAGGTCAGTCATTACATTATTATAAAAAGAGAAAACAAGGGAATGGAGGGTAAGTCACTCAAAATGAGCTTTTTCAGGGTGATTTTAACATTGTTACCCTAAATTTGATTGAAGGCTATTGGGTTTTTATAAGAAAGCCCTGAAAAGCGACTTATATTTACGATAAAATCAAATTATCACAAAGTTCGAAAACAATTTGTAAGGGTTAATGTTCTATTAATGAACATTTGTTATTGGAAAGCCTACCAATGTTCATTATACATCAAAGAAAACCTAATTTCTTTGAGATTACAAGACTATCGAGTTTTGCGTCGCGGCCTCTGATAACTAAATCTATTAATTTACTTAAACATTAAACCACATTTTATGATCAGATTAATTGTTACTTTACTTATTTTAGCCCTTGTTTCTGCTGTACTTGGATTTGGGGGAATGGCCGCTGGTATTGCTGGAATCGCCAAAGTTTTATTCTATGTCTTTATCGTGGTATTCGTTGGAGCCATTCTAATGAAATTTCTCCGAAAGGTATAGCTTCGTTATAAGCGCCTGTTCTGGCTCTTATAAATCTCTCAATCATTTGAGTTGAATATCAACCTTATGCAATCAATTTATTAACCACTAACTACTAACCTTAAATTTTATGATCAGATTAATTGTTACTTTACTTATTTTAGCCCTTGTTTCTGCTGTACTTGGATTTGGGGGAATGGCCGCTGGTATTGCCGGAATCGCCAAAATTTTATTCTACATTTTTATCGTGGTGTTCGTTGGAGCCATTCTAATGAAATTTCTCCGAAAGGTATAGCTTCGTCATAAGCGCCTGTTCTGGCTCTTATAAATCTCTCAATCATTTGAGTTGAATATCAACCTTATGCAATCAATTTATTAACCACTAACTACTTATAATCTTAAATTTTATGATCAGAATAATTATTACTATACTCATTCTAGCCCTTATTTCTGCCGTACTTGGATTTGGGGGAATCGCGGCTGGTATTGCAGGAATTGCCAAAGCTTTATTCTACCTTCTCCTTGGTGTTTTCGTTGCAGCCCTGCTCATGAAATTCGTCCGGAGAGTTTAACCTCGTCATAAGCGCCTGTTCTGGCTCTTTTAAATCTCTCAATCATTTGAGTTGAATATCAACCTTATGCAATCAATTTATTAACCACTAACTACTAACCTTAAATTTTATGATCAGATTAATTGTTACTTTACTTATTTTAGCCCTTGTTTCTGCTGTACTTGGATTTGGTGGAATGGCCGCTGGTATTGCCGGAATCGCCAAAATTTTATTCTACATTTTTATTGTGGTGTTCGTTGGAGCCATTCTAATGAAATTTCTCCGAAAGGTATAGCCTACTAATACCTAATTGTAAGCTCTACTTTAGCCATTTTGAACATATTAGATATTTTAGCAGTAAAAATGTTTACCTATCAAAAACAAAAAACACAGCGTTGAATTAGTAAATATTTTTTTGTGAATACTTGATATTGAACAAAATTAGCAAGTAAATCATTTGTTTTATAGAATGGCTAAAGATAGAGCTATGTTAAGCAGCGATATTAAAATTTTGTGTAACAAAAAGAGGTTTTTCACCTTAACTTTTGAAAATTTACAGATGAAGATACGCAAATGCTCGGATTGAGCCATTGCCTTCAAATACTTGGCTTTCCATGTTGCCCTCCCCCCAAAACTCTCTATATTTGTTATTGGTTCGAACCTTAAAGTTTACACAACCTATGGCTCGAATCTTGCGCATTTTGCGAGATTATCAAAAAGACAATAGTTCACAACGTTCAGTCGATGGTCAAAAGCCGTTGCGTAAGCATAAGTTTCTACCAATATTCTAAAAACATTGGTTTTGAAAATTATACTGCTATGCTACTGAGTTTTCTGATTGTTTGCCCAAAAGCCCCAAAGGTGACTTTTTTTGAGCGAATAACCTATCACACTTGGCTAGTTTGATCTTATCGACGTGAAAAGCGTTGCACTATTGAAAAAGAGTAAACAATAAATATTTTTAATTGTTTGGAAACATAAAACTTGCAATTCGTTTACTCTACTTTAAAACTATTTGACACACAGAACTTATTCAGTTTTTTATGGAAGATGCATTGTTGTGGGAAAAGTTCAAACAGGGAGATAAAACCGCCCTCTCACAAATTTATAATCAACACGTAAGACTTTTGTATAAGTACGGAAGGAAATTTACCGTAAACGATGCATTGGTTGAAGACTGTATCCAGGACTTGTTTCTTGAAATTTGGAAAAACCGACAAAACTTGGGTAAAACCGACTCTATCAAGCTTTACTTGCTCAGTTCTTTGCGCCGAAAAATTATCAGAAAATCTACTTCTGAAAATAAAAAATATGATAAAAATACAGACATAGAAAATTATAATTTTGAGGTGGAGTTTACCCCCGAAGAGATGATCATTAGTGACGAAACTAATGAGTTGAACAACAAAAAATTACAAGGACAGCTGCAAAAATTATCGAAAAGGCAAAAAGAGGCCATTTACCTGAAATACTATCAGGGACTGGAGTACAACGAAATTTCGAACATCATGGATATTAACTATCAATCGGCTCGAAACCTTGTTTACAGTGCACTCAAAGCATTAAAGAAGAATTTTTTGGCATGGGCATTACTCATAAGTAGTGGTTTGTTGTAATGTACTCGAAAAAAAGCTTTACGTAAGGAGTACAAGTTAAGTTGCACTTGCTTATAAGAGTAGAACTGATGAACTATTATTTTAAAAAAGGATAATCTAACTTATTATTGAGGAGTAATGGATAAGTATCACGACTTTAACGTAGAGGATTTTGCAGAAGATCCGCAGTTCTACGCCTGGGTGACAAATCCTGATCCCAAAAGCAACGATTTTTGGAACCAATGGATTGAAAAACACCCCGACAAGTACGCCGTTATTACGGAGGCTAGAGCTTTACTTGGCGCCCTCGACATTGTAGAAGAGGACGTGCCAACAGAGAGAATACATTCGCTCTGGAACAAAATTGACGCTGGAATAGAGGCTTTAGACAAATACAAGCAGTACACTACTGCCGAAGATTTTGCCGATGACCCTTCATTTTTTGCCTGGGTAACTGAACCCAACAAAGAAGCAGACCAACACTGGAAGGCATGGCTGGAGCAAAACCCAACAAAACACGCTTTAGTGAAAAAAGCTAAATCGTTGATTGGTATGTTGCAACTCACCGAAGAGGAGATTCCGCAAAGCAAAATCGATGATTTGTGGAACCGCATCGACAGCCGCATTGACAACCTTTGGAACAACATTGAAAGCGGTATGGAGGCCATTGACCAATATGCTGATTTTACGGCCGAAGACTTTGCCAATGATCCCTCGTTTTTTGCCTGGGTAAACGAACCTGATGCAAAGGCAGACCAATATTGGAACACCTGGATGCGACAACATCCCGAAAAAGCAGGGTTGGTAGAAGAGGCTAAAAAGCTCATTGGGTTGATTCAGGTAAAGGAAGAAGAGATTCCGCAGCACAAAATCGATGATTTGTGGAACCGCATCGACAGTCGCATTGGCAGCCTTTGGAACAACATTGAAAGCGGCATGGAGGCCATTGACCAATATGCTGATTTTACGGCTGAAGACTTTGCCAATGATCCCTCGTTTTTTGCCTGGGTAAACGAACCTGATGCAAAGACAGACCAACACTGGAACACTTGGCTAGAGCAACACCCCGAAAAAAAAGGATTGATTGAAGAGGCTAAAAAGCTCATTGGGTTGATTCAGGTAAAGGAAGAAGAGATTCCGCAGCACAAAATCGATGATTTGTGGAACCGCATCGACAGTCGCATTGGCAACCTTTGGAACAACATTGAAAGCGGTATAGAGGCCATTGACCAATATGCTAACTTTACGGCTGAAGACTTCGCCAACGACCCCTCGTTTTTTGTGTGGGTAACCGAACCTGACGAGGAGACAACCCAGCACTGGAACACCTGGCTGGAACAAAACCCCGAAAAAGAAGAGGTAATTGACCAAGCCAAGGCGCTGATAAAGGGTACCGAAAAAACAGAAGTATCGCAAACCCGCATAGACCACCTCTGGCAAAAGATCAACCAGGATATTCAACAGACTCAGGGCGCTACTACTCGCAGCATTTCTATGCGCAAGGTATATGCCGCCGCTGCCAGTGTAATTATTTTACTGGGCACATTTTTTATCTTTCGCAGTATGACAAGTAGTACCCCACTTACAGTGGCGAGTACTCAGTTGGGAGAGCAAAAAAGTATTGCTTTGCCCGATGGTTCAATGGCCACACTCAACGCCGACTCACGTATTATCTACCAAACGGATAATTGGGATCAAAATAGAAATGTGGAGCTAAACGGAGAAGCTTTTTTTCAGGTAAAAAAAGGGAGCGAATTTCAAGTAAACACCGCAGTAGGCAAGGTAGAAGTGCTAGGGACTAGCTTTAATGTGTATACCCGGCAAAAAGATTTCAAGGTGGAATGTATGACTGGAAAAGTAAAGCTTACTACTGCTACCAGAAATGCTTCTTTGGTATTGACTCCAGGAATGGGCTCAAAACTAGAGGGCGAAAAACTAAAGCCTTATCAGTTTGACAAAACCAATGCCTCTAACTGGCGTACAGGTGACTTTCAATACCAGGAAACGCCTCTTAAGCAAGTATTTGACGAACTAGCCCGCCAATTCAACGTAAAAATAGAATACAAAACAGATGTTAAAAACAGGTTGTATACTGGTTTTTTCTCTAACAAGGATTTAGCTTCGGCTTTAAAATTTATTTGCGACCCCATGAGTTTAAAGTACACGATCAAAAATGACAGTACTAAAACAGTCGTGATTCAATGAAACAAATGCAGAGGAAGTACTACTTATTACCATTACTAGCTTGGCTTTGGGTCGGTTTATTGCCGGTTCAAAGCCAAGTTGTTATTATTAGCGAGCGTTTCGACAATGTAACGTTGAAACAAGCGCTTGCCACCATTAGTAAAAAGTACCATGTAAAGATTGCCTATGACTCGCGCCTGGTGAAAGGCATCAAGGTAAATCAACGCATTAACAAAAAAAACCTGCAAGAAACGCTCACCCAACTTTTACAACAGCATCCCATTCGTTTTAGCATAGTAAGAGGTAACAAAGTAGTACTCTTTAAAAAAGTCACTGATCCTGATAACCACCCCAAGAAGCCTCCTGAAACAATAAACATTACCGGAAAGATAAAAGATGCCACTACGGGCGAACTTCTCCCCTTTGCCAACATCAGGGTGTTGGATACCCGACGAGGTACAGTAACCAACGTAGACGGTATTTTTGCCTTGGCTAATATGCCCATAACTCCTGCTACTATCGAAGTGTCGTATATAGGCTATGAAACCAAGAATTACGCACTTAAAGCAGGACAAACCAAATATATAATCAAGCTTACCCCCATTATAAGTCAGCTCAAAGAGGTAGTGGTAGAGTACCAGGCAAAAATGGTTCAACCCTCAGGTGATGTGGGGCAAATATCTATCAATCCTGCCAAGTTCTCTTCGCTGCCTAATTTAGGCGAAAACGATATTTTTAGAACTTTACAATGGTTGCCAGGCATTAATGCCACCAATGAAACTACCGCCGGACTCAGTGTACGGGGCAGCACCCCTGACCAAAACCTGATTTATTTTGATGGTTTTTCGGTATACCACACCGATCATTTCTTAGGCATCTTCAGTGCATTTAACGCCAATGCCATCAAAGATATTCAAGTATATAAAGGGGGGTTTCCAGCCAAGTTTGGAGGACGGGTTTCGAGCGTCATAGATATTACCGGAAAAGCGGGAGATCAATACAAAACCAAAGTAGGTGTAGGGATGAACATGGTCAGCTCTAACCTGTTTGTAGAGGTACCGCTCAAACACAATGCTTCATTGTTGATTGCCGGGCGGCGGTCGTACCGCGATATTTTTGCCAGTCCAGTGTCCGACTCACTGGCAAACTATGCATCGAGTCAGCCCCGCATCCGTTTTTTATTTGACCCCAAAGAAGACCGTGAGCAGGCACCCAGTACCAAAGTTAACTTTTATGATTTGAACGTAAAGTATACCATTCGTCCCACTAAAAAAGATATTTTAGCCTTAAGTGTCTACAACGGCAAAGACGATGTGTATATATCGAGTGAGTTTGAAGGCAGGGCAAAGTTACCTCCCCCACAAAAAAAGCCCAAACCTGGTGGTGGTGGTGGACCAGGAAACCCACCATCAGGAGAAGATAAAGCTCCTAAAAAACGAGAGGTAGACGTAGAAATGCTGGTAAATGATCAGTTAGAATGGGGAAATACAGGCGTTGGCTTCCGATGGGGCAGATTATGGAGCCAAAAGTTTTATAGCAATGTTAAGCTGGGTTACTCCAGATATTATGGCATTTATGCGGGAGAGTCGATACAAAAGCAAGACGAAGGTGATGGAGTGATACTGAAGGAGGAAGATAGCAGTAAACAAAATAATGACTTGGATGACATTACTTTTCGCTGGGACAACGACTGGACCATTGACCACAGCCATACTTTGTCGTTTGGACTTATGTCTACCTACAACAACATTAAGTACAAGCAATTGGTAGACAATGAATACCTGTTTGAAAGCCGAAGCACCACAGGCACCCAGTACACCTTGTATGTGCAAGATGCTTTTCGTCCGGCAAAAAGATTGCAAGTCAATGCAGGACTACGTTTTACTTATTACAACCTGAACCAAACCCCTTATGTTGCCCCAAGGCTATCGTTTCAGTATGATGCTACAAAAAAACTAAAATTCAAGGGTGCCGCAGGTAAATACTACCAATTTATCAGCCAAATTATTACCAGTGATTTACGCGAAAGTGGCTTTGACTTTTGGACGTTGCCCGATGGCGAAAATATACCCATTCTGGAGTCTAATCACTTGATTGCAGGTTTTACCCTGCAAACCAATTTGTTTACCATTGATGTAGAGGGATATTATAAAACATTGAATGGTCTGGTGTTTTATGACTTTGATGCCCGGCAGGTACGCAGGGGAGAAATCATTGACAATGATGAAAGGTATAACCCAGGCAATGGCGTAAGTCAGGGAGTAGATATACTATTGCAAAAGAAAAAAGGTAAATATACCGGATGGCTAAGCTATTCGTTCAATGACCTTACTTACCAATTCAGAGCCATTGATAAAAACCAGCCTTTTACTCCTTCAGCGTCTACGCCTCATGAGTTCAAATCGGTGAATATGCTCTCGCTGGGCAGGTTCGACTTTTCGGCTACTTTTGTGTATGGCACTGGCAGGGGGTATCGCTTGCCTAAGGGCTTTGCCCGTCGCATACAAGACGGCGAGTTGTTGTTGGAAGATAAAAATGTAAGACAAACTGACTTACACGCACTTGCCAGAGGCAAAACACTGCGTCTGCCAGACTATAGCCGTTTAGACATAGCAGCTACGTTTAACTTTAGGTTTGGCCGCAGAGGTAAAGGGCAAATCAGTGCTTCGGTATTTAACCTTTATGGACAAAAAAACATCAGAAGTGTCACTTTTGAAGAGCTGGAAATTGACCCTAAAGGCAAAGGTGGTAAAAAAGTGAGTGAATTGGTTCGCTTTGATGTCACCCAATTAGGCTTTACTCCTAATTTAGCTCTTAATATTATTTTTTAGCTAAAATTATGGACGCCTAAAAATAAGCAACTTATACTCCTAATTCCCCAAACCAGTTCACTTAGAGGATGAGGCATCAGGTTTTTTATTTTTCTCTTGTATATAATGACTAATATCAATGCCATTACTCTCCATCAGGTCAATACCAAAGTTGCGCAAAGTTTCTACTATAGGAATAGCAGTACGCCCCAGCTCGGTAATGCTGTACTCGGTTTTGGGTGGCACCACTGCATACACCTTTCGGTGAATAAACCCGTCTTTTTCAAGCTCCCTTAGTTGGCTGGTGAGCATCTTGTCTGAAATGTGAGGAATAGATTTTTTGAGCTCGCTGTAGCGGTACAACTTGCCTTTGAGCCTCCACAATATGGGCATTTTCCAAGTACCACCTACCCTATCCATGGCAAATTCCACTGGATTGTAGTATACCTTTCCATCATAAACAAAATCTGGCATAATTTATAACTATCTGATTATCAATATACTTTCAAAAAGGTTAGTATCGCACTAAAAAGTCAGTATCGTAACAAACTTAGGTATATCGGGTAATATTGCAAAGAAACAAACGATAAACCCAAACAAACATTTAGATACAATGCATACTACACAAGAAATCAAAGAAGTAAAAAACTATGTACACCCCCATGGCGCTCCCCACAAGGGTAAAATACTGATGGTAGCCAGCAGTCCGGCGGTGTCTCAACAAACGGGTTGGCCAATTGGCTTTTGGGCTGCCGAACTTACCCACCCTTTGCAAGTGTTTCAAGAAGCGGGCTATGAGGTTACCATTGCTTCTACCGCAGGGGGAAAAATAGTGATGGATGGTTATTCTAACCCTACCGATGAAAGCGGTTATTCGGCGCATGATGTAGTGTCGCTGGGCTATATGCAACAAGGCTGGTTCAACGACTTACTCGACCACACGCTCAAGCTCAACGATGTAAACGCCCAAGAATATGACGCCCTGTTTTTGGTAGGCGGACAAGCACCTATGTATACTTTTAAAGACAATGACACCCTTTCTCGATTATTCACTACTTTTTACGAAAGTGGCAAGCCCAGTGCCGCAGTTTGCCATGCAACTACGTTGTTGCTCGACGCCAAAAAGTCTGATGGGCAATTGTTGGTAAAGGATAAAACCTGGACTGGCTTTGCCGATGCCGAAGAGGATTTTGCAGATCAGGCGGTAGGCATGAAGATTCAGCCTTACCGCATAGAAACCGCTGCCCGTCAGCTGGCTGATACTACTTTTAAAGTAGCCGCTCCCTTTTCGGCGTATGCCATTGCAGACGGTAACCTTATCACAGGGCAACAGCAAAACTCAGGGGCTGCTGCGGCACGCTTGGTGGTAGAGCAGTTGACCCAATAGGGGGCAAGCTTCAAGCGACAAGTCGCAAGTCCTGAGATACCGATGAATATCGGTGCTATGCCCTATTCCATAGGGAGCCATCAAGTTTGTAAAGTGTTTATTTTCAATTGTTTACAAACTTGACAGTTAGAAGCATTGTCAATTGAATAAGTACCACAACATATCATTTTAGCCAAGGATTCAATTGACAATGTACTTGATACTGAATTTACAATGGTACTCCTACATTCTGTATATCAATGCTTTAAAATTTTCGTGCGTCTTTTGTTTACTGTTAATAATTTACAATGACTTGATTTATGATTGTCAAAAAAAATTTTCACCCCCTAAAAGTCCTCACTTATACCTGGCCGCCTATGCTGTTTAGTACCGGGCTTGCCTTGCTTGTTTTTGGGCTGCACACAGGAGCAGGGTTTACCCAAATAGCATTGCCTTTTATGATAGTAGGCGTACTGGGCACGGCGCTTGCCATTTTTTTGGGCTTTCGTAATAGTTCTTCTTATCAACGCTGGTGGGAAGCTCGCCAGCTTTGGGGGGGCATTGTCAACTCTAGCCGAATTTTTTCGCGTTTGGTTTGCACATTTGCCGACAGCCACCAACATCAGGCTAACTATCAGAAAAAACGTAGCGAGGCTTTTAAAAAATCGTTGGTTTACAAGCAAATTGCCTGGGTGCATGCATTGCGCTTTCATTTGCGTGAGCAACCCTTATGGGAGGAGCTAAAGCCTTTGGTAAGTGAAGCTGAGTTTGCCAGGTTAGTACGCGCTCAAAACAAGCCCAACTATTTGCAAAAAATGATGGGGCAACAAATCTACACCGCCATGGCAGATGGCACCCTGGGTGGTTTTGATAGCTTTCAGATGGAAGGACAACTGGCGGCCCTGGCCAACTATCAAGGGTCTTGTGAACGCATCAAAAATACGCCTATGCCCCGGCAATACCACTACTTTACCAGGGTTTTTCTTTACGTATTTATTTTATTTTTTCCTCTCGGTCTGATTGGTCCACTTGCCAAAATGGGGATAGCCTGGGCGGTGGTTCCTGTAACGGTCGTGGTAGCTTTTGTATTTTCGGCTATAGAACGCACCGGGGCAGTCAATGAAGATCCGTTCGAGAACCGTATTCAAGACGTGCCACTGACCACACTTTGCAATACCATAGAACGCGACTTGAGAGAAACACTGGAAGAAACCCAATTGCCCCAAAAGCTGGTACCTGTAGATGGTTTTTTGTTTTGAGCGTAAGCACTTATTTTATGAAGCATCTCTTTTTCTTATGGTTACTATTGCCCCAAATATCGGCGGCTCAGCTCAACAAAAGCGATAGCTTGGGCTTAAAAACCAGGCTGACGCTTACCGGTTTTTGGCAAGAAGGCAATGCAGAAGTGTTGGTGTTTAGGGGCAAAGCCAACGTAAGCGTACGCACCGGGCAATGGATGTTCAAAACTCAAAATGCTTATCTCTACCAGGAGTTTTTCAGACAAAAAGCAGACGAAGATATTTTTAGTCGGAACTTTGTCTATTTTTCTCCCAAACGCCGCATTTACCCTTTTATGCTGGGCTTTGTCGCCACTAATTTTCGCCGTCAGATCAACTTGCGCTATTTTGTGGGTGCAGGGCTCACCTGGCAAATCATTCGCCGAAAGGCACAAACGCTGAAACTGGCACTGTCGGGTGAATATGAGCAAAGTTATTTTGCTCAGGATAAATTTAACCAACCCATTTTTAACGGAAAGTCAACCATTACTACCTGGCGCGCTACAGTTTGGCTATTGGGCAAGTTTTCGCTTAGTAAACACCTTTCGTGGCATTATGAGAGTTACGTTCAACCTTCTCTGGTACACGCAGGTAATATGCGTTGGCAAATAGAAACGGGTCTGGAAACACCCCTATGGCGTTTTGTAAGCCTACGGGTAAATTATTTGTATATGTACGAAAAGCTGGTGGTAGTCAACGAACGCCCGCAAGACAGCTTTTTAACTTTTGGTGTAAACATTCAACTTTTTTGAACAATGAATATAGCAATTATAGGTACAGGCAATGTAGGCGGAGCTTTGGCTACGCAATGGTCTAAAGCAGCCCATACTATTTTTTTAGGGGTAAAAGAGGTGACTGATTTTAAGGGTAAACACTTGCTGCAAAACCCTCACACCAGTGTACATACGGTAGCAGATGCTGCCCAACAAGCGGAGGTAATACTGGTAGCTACTCCACCACAAATAGCACCTCAACTGGCGGCACAAATGGGCAATGTAGCAGGCAAGGTAATCATCGATGCTACCAATACTATCAATGCATCTCCCGAAGGTTACCCCACGGCTTTTCATGCTTTTGCCGCGTTGACCAAGGCGGAGGTAATTAAATGTTTTAATACGACCGGGTTTGAGAATATGCAACAGCCTGATTATGGCCATGTAGTACTGGATATGATGATGGCAGGCAGTAGTGAACAAGCCAAAGCCATTACGGGTAGGCTTGCTCAGGAGGCAGGTTT
Source organism: Microscilla marina ATCC 23134 (assembly GCF_000169175.1). NCBI lineage: Bacteria > Pseudomonadati > Bacteroidota > Cytophagia > Cytophagales > Microscillaceae > Microscilla > Microscilla marina. The sequence continues at coordinate 139,216 of NZ_AAWS01000002.1, read as the reverse complement.
TGCCCATTGTTATGACTTTGGCAAGGCAGACAAAGTCGTGTTGCTGGAGCAATTTGCTTTGTCATGGATCAACCTGGCTATTTTTCAAGGGATGGGGCGCGATATTGGGTTTAAACTGGTAAGACGACAAACCTAACTTACAAGTACCTGGTGTATACTGTCCACTGGCTTGCTGTAGTTTCGTTGTGCCAGGGTACTGTTATCGGCTGACCAGCTCCCTCAAAATGAACCAACAAATGACAGTGCCCTATATGCTTGCCCAAAAATAAGGCGAGGTACTCAAAATCATACACTTGGTGGTGGGCATCAACACTTTTGCCATCAATCACCACGTAACTATGACATTCGGTACAGCCTATCTCCAGGGCAGCATTGGGATCAAACCAAACCGTGTCAAGGGTAGAGTCATAAATACAACCTTCGCCCCAATGATTTCTCTCTTGGGTTGTCCGTGCTACATAAGCCTCTACACAGTCTTGGTTACACAGCCACAAGCACTGGTTGCGTTGCAGGTAATGATATGACAAGGGCTTTTCTTTCAAGGCCTTGCCACAGTAAGCACATGAACTGCCGTGATCATTGGTTGCTATTGAATCCCAAAAACTTCTCGATACAATGTCTTCTTGCCAGGCATCTACATCATTGCTCCAGGGAGTATCTCCCCCGCTATCTGTCATCAAATACAGGTGGCAACCTTTTTTTTGGGCGATGGCGTGTAAACTGAAAAACCGCCTGATGGTGGCATCGCTTACCTGAAACCCATGCCACTTGAAGGGTTTCATAGAACCCATCCAGATAAATTTTTTGCAGACTTGGCAGCCTATGTCCCATTCTACTCCCATACATGTTTAGGAACGTGATCGCAATAACTGTCCGGTTTAGAACATATTAGCTTCGCAGAGCTTGAACTTCGTTCTGCGGTTCTCTTTACTGACTTTCGTTACTTTTAGCCTTTGGCAGAGCTCGGCGCAGCAGGGCTGCAGCCATCGGTTTTCGCCGTAGCTATGGCTACGACTGCAAAAAGTGCCTCAGCCAGCCTCGAGTATACGCCCTCAATCTCGACACTTATTTTGAACATGTTCCTTAGTGATGTGTTTGACAACAAACCTTATTGCCATACTTTGTTAAAAATCGCTGAATTAATTGGGCAAATTTTACCCAAGATGGAATCAATGTATTGATACTGTCACTACAGGCTCTTAAGTCGCTTTATTACCTTACCCTTAGCACTGGTAATTACCAGGTAATACCAACCTTTGGGGCGCGTATCAAGGCGCAAGGTATGCAACGAAAACCCGTATACCGATTTCACTGCTTTTTGGTATACTGTTCTTTGCAAAGCATCTTGTACTTGTACAATGAACGGTTGGCTTTGGGTTGCTTTGATGATGACCGAAAAAACGCGGGTAGGGCTTGGGTTAGGAAAAACCTCTACCTGTATATTGGGGGCAACTTCCTCAGGCTTGGTTTGGGCTTGTTGGGCTTGCGCCAATGCTGTAACCAAACAAGTAGCGAATACAATTACTTTGATTTTGAACAGGACTTGATACATGATCATTTATTTTTTAGTGAGAGTTGTTCGCTTACTAACGTTTGCTACCCCTAATCCTTGTATAGGGCTTTCTTATAAAAAATGAGAAACACTTGGTTACTTGTTTGAAAAAAGTACATCTTCCCTCCTGACGCCTTCGTTTGTGTCCCCACAAACGAATAAAAAGTCAAAACCTCGAAATACGTTTATGCAACGATTCGATCCGGATGTGATGTTGTTATTTACTGATAACCAAGCGATTAAACAGAAAATAATTTTTAGCCTTAAATTTTATAAGAAAGCCCTAAATTCTTGTAACAACAAGTTTTATACTCGCTGACAACCAAGCACTCGATCAATCGCGTCGTCCTAAAAACCAATCACGAAGACTAAAGGGAGGACGTTTAGAAAGCTAACTCACTTAGCACCAAAAAACTATCCATTCATTGCCCGAAGCTTATTGCTTTTGCCTACATTTGCCCAAATTTTTGGTGAGCATACATGCTCTTTGTATCTGGTACACAAAACCAAGTTTACCAGACACTCAACAGGGAATCAGGTGTAAGTCCTGAGCAGTCCCCGCTGCTGTAACCCAACACAAAATAAGTAAGCCCCGGTGCCACTGCCATTTTAGGTGGGAAGGCAGCTTGCTTTTGGGAAGTCAGAAAACCTGCCAAAATAATGGTTTCATTCATTTGCTTTCGGGTGAAAGGTAAAACATGTTCATTTATGAAGTATATATTCAAGCAAGCTTTGTATGGCTTGTGTATGGTCTGGTTTTTAAGTAGTTGCCAGTCAAACAACCGCCAACCACAAGACCAAAGGAGCGACTCGACAAAAACCAATGCCTCTCAGCCACTATTTGACAAAACCACGCTCAAATACGCCCAGAACTTTAAAGTAGATTATTACGATCACTACAAGGTAGTCACAGTGACCAAGGCATTTACCGACCAAACCGACAGCCTACAGTATGTATTGGTACCCCACCAGCAACCAATACCTAAGGGTTTTAAGCCCCATCAAATAGTCCATGTTCCGGTACGCTCTATGGTTACTTTGTCAACCACCCACGTGGCGCTTGCCGATGTATTGGGGCTTACGGAGTTTATCACGGGCAACGCCAACAATGCCTGGATAAGCTTGCCCTCGATGCAAAAAAGAATCAAAGAAGGTAAAGTAGTAGAGTTGGGCAGCTCGCGTAATTTTAATCAAGAATTGCTTGTATCATTGCAACCCGACATAGTGCTCATGAGTAGCACACATACCGCTGGTTATCAAAAAAAACAAGCCGTGATGGGCAAAAGTACCTGCTTGATAGTAAACTCAGGCTGGATGGAACAACACCCCTTGGCACGTGCCGAATGGCTTAAGTTTTTGGCCGTGTTTTATAACAAAGAAAAACTGGCTACAGAAAAGTTTGATGCTATAGAAGCCCAATACCTCCGGGTAAAAAAACTAGCTGCCCAGGCACAAAAAAAACCCAGCGTACTTTGTGGCTTGCCTTTTAAAGGTACCTGGTATACTGCCAAAGGGGGCAGCTACATGGCGCAGTTTATCAGAGATGCTCAAGCTGCTTATTTTTGGAACAATACCCCAGGCAGTGGTAGTCACCCCTTCGACTTTGAAACTGTATTTGCCAAAGCCCACAATGGCGACTTTTGGCTCAATGTAAGCGCCGCCAAAAGCCTGAAAGAAATTCAAAATAAAGACGCCAGGTTTACCAAGTTTGCCGCATTTAACCAAAAGCGTATCTACAACAACAACAAACGGATCAATGCCGGAGGGGGCAACGACTATTGGGTCACAGGGTTTGTCAACCCACACCTGGTGCTCAGCGATTTGGTCAAAATATTTCACCCTGAACTATTGCCTGAGCACGAGTTGGTATATTACCAACAACTGAAGTAGTTTTTTGGTTAGAAGCACCAACAGGGGGCAAGTCCCTAGATGCCGATGAATATCGGTGCTTTAAGCGACAAGTCGCAAGTCCTTAGATACCGATGAATATCGGTGCTATTCCCTATTCCATAGGGAGCTATCAAGTTTGTAAAATGTTTATTTTCAGTTGTTTACAAATTTGATAGTTAGAAGCTCCGACAGAGTTCTAGGGACTAGTGCACTGGGGATTAAATAAATGTGCTATTTATTCGAGGGTATTTTGTTTGCTGACGCACTTCAAAAAGTGCGCAGAGTTAGTTTACAATTCCGATGTATATCGGAACCGGAGCTACGCAAACTTTTTTAAGTAAAGTCAGCGAGCTAAAGACTCCGAATAATGTGGTAGGAATTTAGTTTCCAGTGCACTAGGTGCTAGGTGCACTCTATTCCATAGGTAGTTAACAATGCATAGTACGCTTATTTTCAGCAGATTATGATCTTGTTAATTAGGAGTAACGACAGGGGCAAACCCTACTTTATACCTGCCAGGTAGGCTGTTCAAAATTTTTAAAAAAGTTCCCAAGGTTTTAACCTCTTTTTGAGTAATTGTCTTATTTTTATTTACTCAATATAAGGTTATTTTTATTCGGAGGATGACTCACTTAAAAATTATCGTTTTACACACCTTTTCGAGGGCACGAATCTCAATTTAAACGCTGTTTTTCAAGGTTTCGATCGGGCGTGGAGACACTGCCCGAGGCGGTGACGGTATTATTTAAGTGAATTTGACTCGTTCAAAGTGGTATGAAGTTTTGGTATTTTAGAATAAAAGTGTGGGGAAGAAATTCCTTAATTTTGAACAGCCTACCTAACAGGCATGGAATAAGCCGAATGTAGTGGTTTTTATAGATTTCGAATATTTTCTTGGGGAAGAGATTACCTAATTTTGAACACCCTACCTGCCAGGTTTTAAAAACCTGGCAGGTAGGAATGGTGCTTTAAGCAACAAATCACAGGCTACTGATTACCAAGGTTATACCCCGTGTCAATGAGTTACACTTGCAAGCTTAATCCATAAATCCTGTGCATTTTCAATGGTTTACACACTGGTTGCTACCTGACTATTAAAAAATCGGCACTTGTAAAACTACGCTGCTATTTTTCGCTTGAATTAATGTTTTTGATTCAATCGCCGGACATTAAAAAAAGAAGAAAATGAGTACCAAAACATCTGAACACCACTTGTGGGCAAAAAAAACTACCCTACGGCATACGGGTTTGTTAGTGGGGCTGGCAACCGCCCTGGTAGTGGTTTTTGTTATTGACCTTACGCTGGGTTCGGTAGCAATACCTTTAAAGCAAATAATACAAATTATTGCCGGACAAGACAGTGGTAACTTTGCCTGGAACAACATCATTCATCAAATAAGAGTGCCCCAGGCAATCACCGCCATGCTTGCCGGAGCAGCTTTGTCGTTGGGTGGTCTACAAATGCAAACCTTGTTTCGTAACCCCTTGGCGGGGCCTTCTATTCTGGGCATTACAGCTGGCTCAAGCCTGGGGGTAGCAGTCATTATGCTTGCCAGTGGGTCGGTCATTGGAGTCACCAGCATTGTGAGTACAGGCCTGCTCAGCAGTTGGCTTATTGTTATGGCTGCAGTTACAGGTTCGGCGATGGTATTAGCTTTGGTACTACTGGTTTCTTTGCGCATCCGCGATAATGTGGTGGTATTGATTGTGGGCATGATGGTGGGCAATATTACTATAGCTTTAGTAAGCGTTTGGCAGTACTTTAGCGAACCTGAGCAAATTCAAGATTACCTCATGTGGACATTTGGCAGCCTGGGCGGAGTTACTCACCACCACCTGATGGTACTGTCTATGGCTGTAGGAGCAGGCATAGTAGTTTCATTGCTCATCACCAAAACCTTGAATACTTTGCTGCTGGGCGAAAACTATGCCCAGAGCTTGGGCTTGAGCATACGCAGGTCTCGTATACTGGTCATAGCTGTCACTAGTTTGTTAGCAGGCAGTGTTACTGCCTTCTGTGGACCCATTGGGTTTGTGGGCATAGCAGTGCCTCACCTTACCCGATCGTTGCTCAACAGCTCCGACCATCGTTTATTGGTACCTGCGGTTTGCATGCTGGGAGCCGTGCTTATGCTCATTTGCGACATTATAGCCAAAGTGCCTGGCAGTCACGTGACATTGCCCATCAACGCAGTCACCGCATTGGTAGGTGCACCAGTCGTTATTTTTGTGATTGTAAAACGCAGAAACTTAAGGGCCTCTTTCTAATTGATTGTCATCACCTTTTCAAGCTTACCCTGCCTGAGTGATCAAGCCTAAAACCCCATAGAAAATAATTAGCTATCAAACTTAAAAATACAAGCCTATTTATTACGTTTAAAATAAAATGAAAAAACACATTTATATTTTATTCCTTTTATTACTATTACTAGGCTTGAGCCAAGTGGTCAAAGCACAAGTACCTCCTCCTCCTCCACCCCCTGAACCCGAACCTGAGATTTTTGTATTAGTAGAAGAAAAAGCCCAGCCCATTGGGGGTTACAAAGCATTTTATCGTCATATAGCTCGCAGCCTAAGGTATCGTTACCCTTCGTTGGCTTATCGCAATCGGGTGCAAGGGGTAGTATTGATAGAGTTTGTAGTGCACAAAAACGGGAGGTTGTCCAATATGAAAGTGCTCAAAAGTGTGGGATCGGGTTGCGACGAAGTAGCCCTTCAGGTGCTCAGACGTGCCCCAAAATGGAGACCTGCCATACAAAGAGGAAGACCCACCCAAAGCAAGTGTCGCATTCCTATCAGGTTCCAGATACTATAAACGCATCGCCCAGCAACAAAGGCTTGCGGCTAATCATTACCCCCAAATATTCTATGAAAAAACAATACTACTTTTTACTTGCCTTTTTATTATTGGGCTTGAGCCAGTTTGCCCTGGCACAGGTACCCCCACCACCACCTGTTAAACCAGCACCACCTCTCGTGGTGGCATTTACAGAGACCAAGGCACAACCTGTAGGTGGTTTTAATAATTTTTATCGATTCATCCACCAAAACCTACGCTACCCTGACCTAGCCTATAATCTGGGGGTAGAAGGAAGAGTATATGTAGAGTTTGTGGTAGAAAAAGATGGTAGTTTGAGCCAGTTTGAGGTAGTAAAAAGATTGGGCTCAGGTTGCGACGAAGAAGCCGTTCGGGTACTCCGCACCAGCCCCCGATGGGCGCCAGGCACACAAGCAGGCAGAAAAATAAGGAGTAAATTTGTTATCCCGGTAAGGTTTGACATCAGACGATAGCCATAAAAAAAACCTTCTGTTTGGATAAAAACAAACAGAAGGTTTTAAATATAACTTAAGCAGGCTTACATTCTTTCTGGCACTTCAATGCCCAACAAGCCCAATGCTTTTTTAATCAACTCTCCGGTTTTGGTAGAGAGGGCAATTCTAAATTTGCGACGCTCTATACTTGCGGCAGACCCATCGTCCATTTTAAGAATAGGGCATTCGGCAAAAAACTGGCTATAAGTTCTCGCCAGGTCATAAGCATATTGGGCAACAAACGAAGGGTTATACTCATTGCCTGCTTCTTCTACCACTGCTTCGTACTGTAGTAAAAGTTTAATTAACTCTTTTTCCATCGCGTGCAGGTCACTCACTGTCCAGGGTTCGTTGGTACTAATGCCCATTTCGGCAGCTTTTCGCAAAATAGAGCGGGTTCTTACATAGTTCATTTGCACAAACGGCCCGGCATCGCCCTGAAAGTCTACCGAAGACTCCTTGTCAAACAACATTCGTTTCTTGGGGTCTACTCTCAGCAAAGTATACTTAAGCGCTCCCAACGCAATGATTCGGTAAATCTCTATCTTTTCGGCATCGCTCATCCCATCCAACTTCCCTAAATCATCGGTTCGTTTTCGGGCGGTTTCTTTTACCTCTGCCAACAAATCGTCAGCGTCTATTACTGTACCTTCACGCGATTTCATTTTGCCTGTAGGCAAATCTACCATTCCATACGATAAGTGGTACAAGCCATCGGCATAGGGTCTATCCAAGTCTTTCAATATCTGAAACAACACCTTGCAATGGTAATCTTGCTCGTTGCCAATCACATAAATTGATTTATTGATGGTGTGGTCTTCGTATTTCTTATCGGCAGTGCCCAGGTCTTGAGTCATATATACCGAGGTACCATTGCTTCGGAGCAAAATCTTGTCATTGTCCGACACTTCTTTGGGTAGTTTAGCCCATACCGAACCGTCGGGCTTGGTATAAAACAAGTCTTTCTCCAGCCCGTCTTTAATGATGTCTTTGCCCAACAAATAGGTTTCCGACTCATAATACATCTGGTCAAAGTCTACCCCAATTGCCTTGTAAGTAGCATCGAAGCCCTCGTATACCCAACCATTCATTTTTTGCCACAAGGCAACCGTTTCAGGGTCTTTAGCCTCCCACTTTTGCAACATCTCAGTCACCTCATTCATCAACGGTGTTTTGTTGTTGGCAATCTGCTTAATGTTGCCATCTTCTTTGGCTATGCTATTGTATAATTTAATAATGCGACGAATCAGCTTGATTAACGGTTGTTGTTTCTTGGTAAACGACTGATTGTCAATATATTTCTTAAAATGACTGCTATAAGTCAACGAAGCCTCCCAGTTGGTAAACAACTCTTGGAAGTCAGCATCAAAACTTGCCAGTAGTTGTCCTTTGAGGGCAGAAAGGTTGGCTTGCTCGTTGCGAATTTCTTCGTTTATTTTAGCAATTTTGTTTTGGTAATTTCTAATATTAGTCACCTCTTCGTCGGTAAACAAAGAGAACTCATTCTTGGCAATTTTGGCAATGATGGGCGTTACTTGCTTTTTCATTTGTTTGTCAAACTCCACATAGTATTTACCAATCAAGTGGTCGCCTTTGATGCCCGAAGATTCAGGAGTTTCGCCTTCGCCAAATTTTTGGTAAGCCAACATCGACTTACATATATGCACCCCACGGTCGTTTACCAGATTGGCTTTGACCACATCGTAGCCAGCCGCCTCTAGTATTCGAGCCACCGAGTATCCCAAAAAATTGTTTCGCAAGTGCCCTAAGTGCAAAGGTTTATTGGTATTGGGCGACGAATACTCCACCATTACCTTTTGGTTTTTGTGGGGTAGTTTGCCGTAATCACTACTTTGGGCAATGTTGCCAAAAGTATCTATCCAGACCTTATTGGCAATTGAAATATTTAAAAAGCCTTTGTTTGCCACATTATAGCCACTCACCACCTGGGTGTTTTGAGTCAGGTAATCGCCCAACATTTGCCCCAATTCGTCAGGTCTTTTGCGCACTGCCTTCAGGAAGCTGAACATTACAAAAGTATGAGAACCTTCAAACTCTTTGCGGGTAGGTTGTAGTTCTACTTCGGTAACTTCTAAATCAAACAATTCCTTGAATGCCTGCTTTATGGCATTTTGCAGTGTCGTTTCCATGCTCATTTTCTTAAATTTTAGTCCGCTGCGCGCTCAAGCACAGGGCAATTGCTTTAGTTTTAAAATTCTGATTATAAATCTTTTATAAAACTCATTGATGAATATCCACAGAATTGGTGGGGCTTCAAAATTTTGCGAACAAATTTATAGAATTATTATTTAAGTCTCAATTTATTTCAAAGAACTTGTATAAGCTTTCCCTGAAAAGGGAGAAATAAAAAAGTAGTGGCTGAACCAACAAGTGCTAAAGACAACAGATTAGGTTATTTTGACAGGATTAGCCATATTCGCACCCATTAGTGATCTGGAAAAAATAAGATGTGCCAATTTAAGAAAATATATTGTTCTCAGACGATTCAAAAAAAACGGTGCATAGCCAAAGCTATGAGGCTTTTTTTTTGAGAAGAATGAGGGCAATAGATACACTTTAATGGCTCAAATTATTTATGAAAGATCACTTAAAGACAATACTCCACAGTGATTTTAGTCAAAGTTGAAATTTAAAAATTATTTAATTGCGTACGTAGGCATACGCCCCAACGCCCTTTTAAATAAAAATAAAGCGAGTACGCAACTTTTTACATACGCCACTGATTAACTTCGTTGAGCTCACAAGTTCGGTTTACAGAGATTAGGCGGGTAAACATTTACTCGAATCCGCTATGGACTTTTAACTACGCTTTTTGTAAGTTATTGAAAATCAACGTGATACAAAAGTGTAGTTACCTGTGGAACAGGGTCTAGCTTGCGACTTGTCGCTTGAAGCTTGCCCCCTGTCGGGGCTTTTAACTACGCTTTTCATAAATCACTGAAAATCAACGTGATATAAAAGTGTAGTTACTTGTGGAACAGGGTCTAGCTTGCGACTTGTCGCTTAAAGCTTGCCCCCTGTCGGGGCTTTTAACTACGCTTTTTGTAAGTTATTGAAAATCAACGTGATACAAAAGTGTAGTTACCTGTGGAACAGGGTCTAGCTTGCGACTTGTCGCTTGAAGCTTGCCCCCTGTCGGGGCTTTTAACTACGCTTTTTGTAAGCTACTGAAAATCAACGTTATACAAAAGTGTAGTTACCTGTGGAACAGGGTCTAGCTTGCGACTTGTCGCTTAAAGCTTGCCCCCTGTCGGGGCTTTTAACTAACAAATTCATAAACCACTGAAAATAAGTATACTATGATTTTGTTAGTTGTCTCTGGAACAGGAGGCAACTTGAAGCTTGTTGCTTAAAGCTTGCTCCTGTCGGTGCTATGGACTAAATGCTATGGACTATTGTAAATAGGTAAGCCAATAAAAATACATCAATGCAATACATTTTATTCGACCATTTTGGCGTTCGCAACAACCTCAAACCTTTTACCCTGGTTCGTCCGGTGGCTTGTATAAGGGTAGGAATACTTACTATAGCCCAAAAATGGGAAAAATATTTAGGCACCCAGGTAAGCTTTCAGACCGAAGCATACCTCGAAACCAAGTTTGCCGTACCTCCCCTCGATGCCCTTGACAAATACATATTGATTGACGGTAGTATATGCCCCGACCTCTCGTTAACGGCTGCCATACAACAGCTACAGCCTGGAGAAGCTTTGAGCAACAGCAAGGGCGAAATTTTGGCGATGCATTACGACAAAGCAGTGTTTGCCAAAGACCTAAGAGAGGCGTTTCAGCCTAAAAAACTGGTGGCTTACGCCAACGAATTTACTCGTATAGAAAACCTTTGGGATATTTTTCAGCAAAACGCCGCCCAAATTCAGGCAGACTTTAGGCTTATTACCCAAGGGCGCACCTCTGCCCCTATTGCCGACCCACACACTATAGTATACAACCCACAAAACGTATTTGTAGAAGAAGGTGCCCAATTGAAAGCTTGTGTACTCAACGCCGAAAAGGGGGTGATTTATATAGGCAAAGGAGCTCAGGTGAGTGAAGGCAGCATTATTCAAAGTAACTTTGCCTTGGGCGACCACGCGGTGGTAAATCCAGGCGCCAAAATGCGGGGTGATACTACTATAGGTCCTTATTGCAAGGTAGGAGGAGAAATTAGCAATTCGGTGTTTTTTGGCTATAGCAATAAAGGGCACGACGGCTTTTTGGGCAATTCGGTAGTAGGCGAATGGTGCAATTTTGGGGCTGACACCAATTGCTCGAACCTAAAAAACAACTATGGCAATATAAAGATTTGGAACTATGGTGTACATGATTATATAGACTCCAGGCAGCAGTTTTGTGGAGTAATGATGGGTGACCACTCCAAAGCAGGTATCAACACTATGTTTAATACAGGCACAGTGGTAGGCATCAACGCCAATGTATATGGGGCGGGTTTTCCGGCTAAATTTATTCCATCGTTTGCCTGGGGTGGTGCCGATGCTGGCTTTGGCACATACAACTTACAAAAAGCTTTTGAAGCGGCCAACTTAATGATGCAGCGCCGGGGCAAAGCCTGCGACGAAGCCGAACAAGCTATATTAACCCACGTATTCAATCACCGACTAACTCTTTGATTTATTATGTTACTTGTTTATTACCTTATATTTATCAATGTAGTGGCTGCTTTTATTTTTAGCCAAGATAAAGGGCTCGCTAAACGCAAACAACGCCGGATAAGCGAAAAACGCTTGCATACTTTTGAGCTTGCCGGAGGGGTATTTTCTATGTTGGTACTCATGTATACTTTGCGCCACAAAAATCAAAAGTTTGCGTATTACGGTTGGACTTACCTTATTTTGGCGCTTTGGGTAGGCATACTTTACTTGGTGTTGTTTTACTTTGGGCGTTAGAAAATGGGGATTAATTAAGAATTAAATAATTACGAATGGGCGCAAGGCTTATTAATTACGAATTACGAATGGTTCAATTACGAACCGACCAGCTCTGCATAAGCTAATTAGGAATGAGTGAATTACGAATTGGTCAATTACGAATGAGCGCAAGCGACGCTAAAAAACTACAGTCTACAGACTACGGACTAAATTACGAATGGTTCAATGAATGGCTTTGCCCAATTCGTAATTCGTAATTCTCAAATTCGTAATTCCTAACGTAATTCCTAACGTAATTCCTAACGGGCGCAAAGCGACTTCCTCAGTTGGGCAATCTCCATCAGCGAAAGCTTGTTCTCGATCCAGTCTTGATCCAATAGCCAACGAACATAGGGTTTGTCGTTTTGCAATAGTTGAAAAGGCTGATTTTTATATTTACCAAAGTTGAGCGTGCGGGCATCGTTGAGTATATTGATCTGAAACTTTTGGATAAAAGCGTCTACCTCTTTGTAAGCTTGGCCGTGCTCATCAATCCGAAGATTTTCGCCCCGTTTCTTTTTGTAGCTTTTGCCCAAATACATACGTATCCGGTTTGCCTGCAAAAACTGATAGCTTTTCATGGTAATAAATTGTAAAGGATTGGGATACAGTTCTATGCTTCGCAGATAAGGCAGTTGCTCCAGGTTTTCTATTACTTTGATTTTGTTTTTGCCCAGGCTCAAAAACTCAATGCCCCGCAAAAACTCCATGTTTTCTATTTTGTTGATACAATTGCCATTCAGGTACAACTGTTTAAGCTTGCCCAGGTAATGTAGATTTTCTATGACCGCAATCTTGTTGTTACTCAAATCAAGTAACTGTAGATTGCGAAGGCGCTCCAGCCCTTCTATTTTACTAATTTGGTTTTTGGCGAGCTTCAGTATTTTTATTTTTTCAGACACTATATCGGTACTTAGCCGTGAAATACGGCGATTGTCCAAGGCTATTTCCTGGAGCTCTTCAATGGCTGTATGCGGATAATTTTTGCGGAATACCTCCAGAAACGACTGCTCGGTAAAATCTTCTTGTGGCAACAAACCTTGCAAAGCAATTTGTAGCTTGGGGTCTACCTTGTCAGACAACCAAGGTTGATTGAGTAGCCATTTTACGTAAGGCAAATCATTTTTCAACTGGCTTACTGTCAGTCCTTTGTATTTCCCGAAAGGGAGCGTGAGGTATTGTGACATTAATATTATTTTAAAATATGTAAGAATATCGTGAGCACTTGACAAGGTTTATAAAAGCCGCGCAATTTATGCAATCTGGCTGCACTAGTCAAGGTTTTTGGTGATTAGATTAGCCGAGAGCTAGTTTAAGAATTACGAATTGGGCAAAGCCATTCGTAATTGATCCATTCGTAATTTAGTCCGGAGTCAGTTTAAGAATTACGAGTTTGAGAATTACGAATTACGCAAAGCCATTCATTGAACCATTCGTAATTTAGTCCGTAGTCTGTAGACTGTAGTTTTTTAGCGTCGCTTGCGCTCATTCGTAATTCGTAATTGATCCATTCGTAATTAATAAGCCTTGCGCCCATTCGTAATTCCTCTTCTTATACCCTAGTGGTAACAAAAAATCTTTTTGTTAATAGACTGTTAAATTACTTTTGATGCCTTGCCTGAGGTAGTAAAGAGCCGAAGGTTATTTGTAATAATGAGACAATCTTTGCTAACTTGCTTGGATTATTATTGGTCTTCAGACATATCAATGGAGGTTTTACAATCATAGGACTGAATTACACAACCTTGCCAAAACAATATTGTCACACAACTGCTTCATTGTACATGATTTTGTCTGAGTGCTTACGCTTGCTATTGGGCAGCAGAGGCGCCAAAATAAACTTTATTAATCCAATCTGTATAACGAATGAAACAAAAGTATCTGTTTTTAATGCTGATGTTGCTATGTACTACTATAGCGCAAGCACAAGTAACCTACCCAGTGAATGGAGTAGCCGATAACCGCGAAGGTTATTACGCTTTTACCAACGCCACAGTCTATACCGACTACCAAACCAAGGTAGAAGGAGCTACCCTTGTTATACGCAATGGTAAGGTAACTGCAGTAGGCAAAGGATTAAAAGTGCCTAAAGGAGCCACTGAAATAGACCTGAAAGGAAAATATGTTTATCCTTCGATGATTGACCTCTACACTGGCTATGCGATGCCTAAACCCAAACGAAGCCGGGGATTTAGCTTTGCTAGTTTTGCGGCAAGCATCGACCAATTTATTTCTAAAAAAAAGGGGGCTTATAACTGGAACCAAACCGTGTTGCCCGAAGTAAACGCTGAACAACTGTTTACCATTGACCAAAAACAGGCGAAAAAATGGAGAAAAATGGGTTTTGGCGCAGTACTCACCCACAAACAAGATGGAGTAATGCGTGGAACCGGAGCCTTGGTAACCCTGGCAAACGGACGTGACAACGAGGTCATACTGAAAGGGCAAGCTTCTACCCATTACTCTTTTAGCAAGGGAAGCTCTACCCAACCTTACCCCAACTCTATGATGGGTACGGTAGCCTTGGTTCGCCAAACAATGCTCGATGCTGACTGGTATGCCAAAGGAGGCGGCAAAAAAGAAAAAAACCTCTCGTTAGACGCATTCAACGCTACCAAAAAGTTGCCTGCCATCTTTGAAGCCCGCAACTGGCAAGATGCCCTGATTATACACAAGGTGGCCAAAGAGTTTGGCAAAGAATTTATCATTCGTGGCAGTGGCGATGAGTACCACCGTATGGACGAAATAAAAGCGACGGGAGCCTCGTTCATATTGCCTTTACGTTTTCCAAAAGCCTTTAAAGTAGAAGATCCTCTAGATGCCGAGATGGTGTCGCTGGCACAAATGAAACATTGGGAGCTTGCCGCTACCAACCTGGCACGCTTAGAAAAAGCCGGAGTTAACTTTGCGCTTACTGCAGCGGGTAACCCTGCTTTCTGGAAAAACCTGAAAAAAGCCATAAAAATGGGCTTAAGTGAAAAAACAGCGCTCAAAGCTTTGACATACACGCCTGCTCAGTTAATGAAAATGGACAACCAATTGGGGAGCCTCAAAAAAGGAATGCACGCCAACTTTATCATTACTTCGGGCAACTTGTTTAAGGGAAAAAACAGTATTTACGAAAACTGGGTACAAGGCAAACGTTATGTGCTCAAAACAATGCCTACGCTTGATTTGCGTGGAGTATACGCTATGACTTTGGGCACTAAAAGCGGCTACGAACTACACGTAAGCGGCAAGCCGGGCAGCCCTAAGTTTGCCATCAAACAACCTGGCGACTCTAGCAATACCAAGGTAAAAGGAAAAATGTCGGGAAGCCTGGTAACCTTGAGTTTTAACTTGGACAAGAAAAAGAAAGGTGCTTTAAAAACGCGTTTGTCGGGTTGGGCAGCCAAAAAGAAGTTTGCCGGAACCGGAGAAGATGCTGAGGGTAAAACCATTGCCTGGGCAGCCACTTATAAAGGCAAGTTGCCTCCTCCCCCCCAAAAGAAAGACAAAAAAGGAAAAGATAGCAAGAAAAAAACACCCGCTACTCAATCTGACATGGGCGAAGTAATTTATCCTTTTGTGGCTTTTGGCAACAAAGAAAAGCCTAAAGCAACCGACATGCTCATTAAAAATGCCACCGTATGGACCAACGAGAAAGACGGCATACTTGAAAATACGGATGTATTGATCAAAAACGGTAAGATTGCCAAAATAGGTAAAAACTTGTCAGCAGGTGGTGCCAAAGTAGTAGACGGCAAAGGCAAACATTTAACTCCAGGCATTGTAGACGAACATTCACACATTGCCTTGCGCAGTGTAAACGAAGGCTCTCAGTCTAACTCTGCCGAGGTAAGAATGGAAGACGTAGTAGACTCTGAAGACATCAACATTTACCGTCAGCTATCGGGGGGAGTTACAGCTGCCCAACTGTTGCATGGGTCAGCAAACCCGGTAGGTGGTCAATCGGCATTGATTAAACTTAAATGGGGAGAAGCACCCGAAAAATTGCTTATCCCTGGCACCGATGGATACATCAAATTTGCCTTGGGCGAAAACGTAAAACGCTCTCGTTATGGTTTTCTGGCAAGAGGCCGTTATCCTCAAACCCGTATGGGGGTAGAACAAGTATTTGTAGACGCTTTTACCCGTGCCAAAGAATACAAAGCAGCCAAAGCCAAGGGTGGGGCTAACTTCCGCAAAGACCTTGAGCTAGAGGCTATGCTGGAGGTAATGGAGAAAAAACGCTTTGTGAGCTGTCACTCTTATGTACAGTCAGAGATCAACATGTTGATGAAGGTAGCCGAACGATTCAACTTCAGAATCAATACTTTTACCCATATTTTGGAAGGCTACAAAGTGGCCGACAAAATGGCGAAGCACGGAGCAGGTGGCTCTACTTTTTCTGACTGGTGGGCATACAAATACGAAGTAAAAGATGCCATTCCTTACAATGCGGCATTGATGCACCAGGCTGGAGTAGTAGTGGCGATCAACTCTGATGATGCGGAGATGGCACGCCGCCTCAACCAAGAAGCTGCCAAAGCAGTAAAATACGGGGGCGTATCGCAGGAAGAAGCCCTGAAAATGGTGACCTTGAACGCTGCCAAGTTGCTGCACCTCGACAAGCGCATTGGTAGTATCAAAACGGGCAAAGATGCTGACTTGGTATTGTGGACAGCCAACCCTTTGTCTATTTATGCCAAAGCTGACAAAACCATTATTGAAGGGACAGTATACTATGACGCCAAACAAGACGAGCAAAAACGCGCTGAAGTGAAAAAAGAACGCACTCGTTTGATCAAGAAAATGATGAGCAAAGGTGGCAAAGGCGGTGGCAAACGTCCTCGTATGCGTCGTCAGCGTTTATTGCATTGCGACGATTTGGGCGGCGAGCGTATCTTGTGGCACTTAGGCGGTGAGCAGGACAAGGTGAACACCGAACAGGCAACTGAGCACAACCATAGAAGATAGATTTTGAGGAATCAATCCTAACAGATTTTTGTGGCGATGTTGAACAAACCTGTTGGGTTTAAAAGAGCAAGTTATCACAGTATTTGGTGTTTGACAAAGTACGTCAACCGTCAAACACCAATGACTCATAACCAAGAAATAAATGATAAAAAGAATCACATTCATTTGGGCGCTCTTGTTGCTGGCGTGGCAGGCGCAAGCCCAAATACCTACCCCGGCAAAGCCCCAAAGTGCGCCTATAGTGCTGCAAGGAGGCATTATTCATGTGGGCAATGGACAGATAATCAATAACGCGAGCATTCGCTTTGAAAAGGGCTTGATTACCGAAGTGGGTACCAGTGTAAACACCTCTGGAGCCAGGTTAATCAATGTACAAGGCAAGCACGTATACCCAGGGTTGATATTGCCCGACAACAACTTGGGTTTGCACGAAATAGGGGCAGTAAGGTCTACCTTAGATGTGAGTGAACAGGGTTTGTTTAACCCTGAAGTACGCTCTTTGGTGGCTTACAATACCGATTCGGAGGTAATTGCTACTTTACGTAGTAACGGCATCATGTTGGTGCAAGTAGTGGCAAATGGTCGCTTTATCGCAGGTACTTCGAGCATTATGGAGCTAGACGGCTGGAACTGGGAAGACGCGGTGCATACGATGGATGAGGGCATTCAAATGCACTGGATTCCTCGTGTGTACAGCGGACGGGGGCGAACTGTTCCCAACCGTCAATTCAAACAACAACGCCGCAAGGCAGAAGATATGTTCAGGCAGGCGAGTGCCTACGCCAAAATAGACAAGCCCGCCAAAATAAATCTCAAGTTTGAGGCAATGCGGGGCTTGTTTGACGGCAGCAAAACCCTGTATTTATATACCAATTTTTCCAAAGATATTGTAGAGGGCATCACTTTCGCGAAAGCGCACGGAGTAAAACGGATTGTGTTGGCAGATGGCAAAGAAGCTCTTAAGGTGGCGGATTTTCTCAAGAAACATAATATTCCCGTGATCTTGCAACGCCTGCACCGCCTACCAATGCACTCAGGCACTGGGGTAGATCATCCCTACCGCTTGCCCTATTTGCTCAAAAAAGCCGGGCTTACCGTAGGCTTGAGTTACGACAGCAGCGAACCAATGGGTGCCCGCAACTTGCCTTTTCAGGCGGGTACAGCGGCAGCCTATGGGCTCAACAAAGAAGAAGCGTTGCAACTGGTTACCTTGAACAACGCCAAAATATTGGGGATTGACAAAAAGGTGGGAAGCCTGGAGAAAGGCAAGCAGGCTACCATTGTGGTGTCTAAGGGCGATTTGCTCGATATGTTGGGCAACAAAGTAGAGCACGCTTTTATTCAGGGCAAGCAATTGGATTTGCTCGACAAGCATAAATATTTGTACAAACTCTTTAAAAGTAAATATGATGCAAAGAAGAAATAGTATTCAAACATTCGTTTGCACTGTAGCATTGCTTTGTGGAGTAGTATTTTCGGCGCAAGCCCAAAGAATAAAACCAGCCGACCCACAAAGTAAGCCTATAGTAATACAAGGAGCCACTATTCATGTAGGCAACGGGCAGGTAATGAACAACGCGAGTGTGCGCTTTGAGCAAGGCATCATTACCGAGGTAGGCACCAGCATCAACACCACTGGGGCTCAGGTAATCAATGGCAAGGGCAAACACGTATATCCGGGCATTATTGCCCTGAACACTCCAGTAGGTTTGGTAGAGGTAAACGCTGTAAAGGCAAGTGTTGACCGCAGTGAACAGGGAAACTTTAACCCCAATGTGCGGGCCCTTACCTCTTTTAACACCGACTCTGATGTGTTGCCTACATTGCGCTACACAGGGGTACTATTGGTGGAGGCTACTCCAGATAGAGGCATTGTATCGGGTACTTCGTCGATCATGGAACTGGACGGTTGGAACTGGGAAGATGCCGTGCTCAAGGCAGATAATGCCATTCACCTGAACTGGCCTGCACGTTTTTCGCGCAGTCGTCGCAGAGGCAATCCTTTTGGGGGCAAGGCCAACAAACGCCGCCAACGAATCATTCATTTGTTGACCAATGCTATGCGCGAAGCCAAAGCCTATGCTGCAGTAGCCAAACCAGCCAAAGTAAATCTTAAGCTGGAGGCAATGCGAGGCTTGTTTGATGGTAGCAAAACCTTGTTTATTCACGCAAGTTATAGCAAAGACATTGTAGAAAGTGTACAATTTGCCAAAACCCATGGGGTACAAAAAGTAGGTATTGTAGGTGGTTATGATGCAGTAAGGGTGGCAAATTTTCTCAAAGAACACCAGATTCCGGTAGTGATCAACGCTACTCACCGTTTGCCTTTGGTCAATCACCACGATATAGCCTATGCTTACAAACTACCTGGCATGCTTGCCAAAGCGGGGGTACTTACGGGGCTTACCGTAGGCAATGAGCGTGGCATTAGTATGGCAGACCACGGCTGGAGAGTGCGCACTTTGCCTTTTCATGCAGGTACAGCAGCTGCCCACGGCTTGGGCACCGAAAAAGCGGTAGAGATGATTACTTTGAACAATGCCAAAATACTGGGGATTGACAAGCAAGTAGGGAGCATAGAAAAAGGCAAACAGGCTACTTTGTTTATTTCCAAGGGCGATGTGCTCGACATGCTGACCAACGACATAGAACACGCTTTTATCAGGGGTAAAAAGCTTATTCTGGATGATAAACAGCAGCAGTTGTACCGTCGTTTTAAGAAAAAATATGATTAGAAATGAGTTAAAAAGGTCTGCGGTTACGACTTTTTCAATAATCAACCAACCGTAAGAAAAGCTAATTACGAGGTGCTTAGGTGCTTCGTAATTTTTTTTTTTTGTGAGACAAATATACCTGCAATATAATTTTATCTATCACAGTATACAGGTAAGTTTTGAGGGGATAAAGGGCAACATGAATAGAATAATCGCAGTATATTGCTATAGTGAGGAAATGCCTCATACAACTTATTTTAGTAATTCAAAAAATACGTGATCAATGACAACGAAAAAACACCTCTTATTATTCAGCCTATTTTCTTTGCTGATGTTCGCTCCTTCTTTATTTGCGCAAAGCCTCAGTTCACCTGTTAACAATACCGACGCCAAAGCCCAACAAATAATTGACCGCTATCTACAGGCTATAGGGGGGCGCGATAATTTGGCCAAAGTAGTGAGCTGGAAAATCTTTGGCAAATATAAAAATAAGAAGATAGAAGGCTCTATGAAGACTACAATCAAATATGATAAAGTACGTATGGACATGGAGGCTATGGGTCAGCACTTTGTTCAGGCATACGATGGTGTAGATACCTGGGAGGTGAACCCAATGGAAAACGGGGGCAAGCCTCGCTATGCGCTCAACGCCAAGATCAGTGCCTTAACCACCATCAATAAATTTTACCCTATGTTTTTGATTGGTAGAGACCGAAACCTGGCGGTATACGACAGTACGGGCACCTGGCAGGGCAAACAAGTACAGGTATTGCATTATGGCAAAGGAGTGAAACAAAAGGTATATTATTTTGACTCAAAAACGGGGCTATTGCTTTACAGACAAAGCTTTGAGTCTATAGTGTATATACAAGGATACACCCACAAAGAAGATGCTTCAGGGCTTTATTTACCCACGGGTGTAAAAACGGATACTCCAAATGGCGTATGGGTAATTGATAGTATTTGGGCTAACCCTGAGGTAGCAGATAATATATTTGCCTACGATGGGGAAACAAGTTATTCTAGCAATCAATTTGCGCATTTGATCAATGAAGGTAAAACTCTAGAGCCGGATCTTCAATTTACGGCAGAACAGATTGTAGCTCGATATATCAAACTACACGCAAAGAGTGAGAAAGGGATAGAAAACGTAAAAATGGAGTGTACAGTGTTTTTTAATGGATCAAAAAAAGGATTTCCAATGCACACCATATTGCTACTAAAGGAAAACAAAAGTTATATGGAAATGAAACTGGAGGACAAGGTGTTTAAATCGGTTAAAAATGGAAAAGTTTCCTGGGAGGTAAACCCATTTAAATCGAAAGAGCCAAAAATTATAAAAAAAGAGGAAAATAATGATTTTGATTTTTCTGACAAGGAATTAGTGCATTACAAGAAGAACGGACACGAAGTCAAATACATCTCTAGAGTGTATATTGGCAAGAAGCTTTGTCACAAAATAGCCTTGATGCAAAACAAAAACAAGACAACCTATTTTTATTTAGATGCCAAAACCTATGTGATGGTAAAAAATAAAGATAAAGACAGTGAAGAAGAAGGTTATTGCCTGGAGTATGAACGCAAAGATGGACAGTTGTTGCCAAAACTTGTGTATATGATTCAGGAAGAGGGCATGCATATGATTGTCAAAGTAGATAAATATACCTTCAATGCTCCAGTAAACCACCAATTGTTTGAGTTTCCGGGCAGAAAAAAATAGCGGACAATGGTGCCATAGCTTTAGTAAGCTGCAAAAAATGCGAGAAGGAATGACAAATTACGAGGTACTTGGGTGCTTCGTAATTTTTTTTGGCGCAGAAGCTGTTTTTGAATGAATACAAAAGTAAAAAGTCTCTCGAATAGCGTGTGTATTTGAGAGACTTTTTGGTGATGTAAACAAAGTATGAAGCTTATGCTTCTTCTTCTGTTTTGTTATCACTTTTCTTTTTAAATCTACGGTTGAACTTCTCAACACGTCCCGCGGTATCCAAAAGCACGTTTTTACCAGTGTAAAAAGGGTGAGATTCAGAAGTTACTTCAAGCTTTACCAATGGGTAAGTATTGCCATCTTCCATCGTAATAGTATCTTTTGTTTCGACAGTAGAACGAGTGGTGAAGTGAAATCCACAAGAGGTATCTTTAAAAACAACGTCTCTATATTCAGGATGAATATCTTTTTTCATTTCTTTTCAGTATTTTAAATAATTATAATGACTTCTCATTCAAAAGGCTTGCAAATTTAGGTATTTTTACCAAAAGAGTAAAACATCTTTCAATAAAAGTTCATATTTTATCGGCTCACCTGCTTTATTCACCCTTGTCGCTGGTTTGCATTTATTCAAGCAAACCCTATTTGTCTTTTACATCTATCTTTATACGGTGGGTGTTGCGCACATCACCTCTAAATTTTTCGATAATCTTTAAAACTGCTTGTCCCGGCTTAGCTGCCTCAAAAACATAGGTTTTGATCCCTTCATCTCCCCCGCTCATGTGACTTTTCTCTGGGTTTTTGTAGGTATAGTTTGACTCGACAAACTTAAGCACAGCATCGTTTTGTACAAGTACACTTACTGTATAGCCTACCGAACCATGCACTGATGCTTCATAATAAGCTTTTTGCCCCTTTTTAAGGCTCACTTCGCCTTGAAGCGCCGAAAGTTTTACCATGTTTTTTTTTGCCTGGTTTTTTTTTGCCGTCGAGCAGCTCCCCAGCATGCACAAGGCAAGTACCAACCACAGGTAGTTAATTTGCTTCATATTTTATAAGTTTTAAGGGTATTGAGGCAAGCAAGTTACATAAAAAGTGGTAATGCAAGGGGTTATAGTTCACCAATGGCAACTTTAGCACACCCAATGTAAGGTATGGGTTTATAAAGGATGCATGCTGGCAAACTATTTACGATGGTTTATTTACAATGATGACTGCGCCACAAAAAAGCCCCTATCTGTTTGTTGATAAAGGCTTCTTATCTTGCCTAAGCATCTACCCAGTTATCAGTAGAAAACTTAGAGATTTGCACTTTTCCGCAACGAAGGCATACTCTTCTCAAACTATCACCCTTCCACTCATGTCCTAAGATGCGACAACGAAGAGGCGTTTTGGGTTTTGATTCTTTCTCTTGCTCTTCCATATCATTCTTTATGTTAATTTGGATATCAGTCACTGTTTAGCCAAGCAAAGTACGCTTATTTTTTCAAAATTTTAAAACGGTTATGGTGTTTTATTTTGAAGTTTTTGACCAAAAAGACTGGCAAAGTAGTTGAATGAAACTTTTTTCGTGTAAAGTTAAATTTTCCTTAAATATACGCTAGTATTAAAGAGGAAATCTAATATTTTTTTTATAATAAAGGAAATAACAGGAAGGCTTTCGTCAAAAATAACTGAGGTATATCTCTACGCTCAGATAAAGCTGTAGTAGCTTGATAGCCAGCACACCAGATGAACATCAGCAACAATCAGTTTTAGACAGTAAACCACCCAAATCTTCATTATTAGTTCCCGCAGACTGCACCACACTCTAAAACGCCTAACTCATCTTGTAATAAGCTTTGGCTTTGTAAATCCATTCGTCAAACAGATCTTCCATAGGTTGGTTAACCCCTCTGATGCCAGCTATTACGTCGCTTGCCCACTGAAGATATTCCAGCTTTCGGTCTAGCGACCATTTATCAGGTGGATTGATTACCAGATCGCGTACATTGCATATTTTATCGGCCAGCTTTAACAACTTGGCGTCGTATGAAGCAAAGGGAGACTTTTCTATCTGTAGTTGTTTGCGGGCTTCCCAAAACAAGTTTTTATCGTCGGTTACTTCCATGACCAATGCTGCCACGTTCTCGCCAAACACTTGCTTTATTTCTTCTTCGGTCGTGTCTGTGTCTTCTATAGTATCGTGCAAAATGGCCGCAATCAACAAATTGGTATTGTATGCTTGTCCGGTTTCTATCAACACATGGGCTACCTGTATTGGATGGTTGATATAGGGGATGTTTTGGGGTCCCTTTCTGCGTTGATCTTTATGTTTAAAAGCCGAAAACTCCAGTGCCTTAAACAACGCTGGCATGTCAATCATTTTGTCAGACATAAATTATTTTTTTGGTTATATGAGCTTAAGAGCTTGTTTAAAATTAGCCAAAAGGCAGAGCTCGCCCTCGGCTCGGTTCATTGATCAGGTTTTTTACGCGTCTTTTTTGATTATATTTTGTCAAATTTATCAGCAATAGCTAGGCTATTACTTCAAAATTTGACGCATCTAATCCCAAAATTCATCATAAAATCTCCTATAAGCGAAAATTTAAACAAGCTCTAAAAGCTCTTATGTTACATCAGGTTCTTGTGGCAATAGCCTGTCTTTCCTCCAGCCACTCAATCTGTCAAGCACACAGTCGGCGATCAGGTCTGCCTGTTCGGTAGAATATTGGTGATGATACTCCACAAACACAAAAAAATCGTTGAATATCTCATATATTTTCTTTTTTGAAACTCCTTTAAATGACAATTGATACACGTAGGCTTCCAAGGCAACAAAGTCATGTGTATCTAAATAACTACGTAATAATGTCCGATGTTTTTTAAGATTGTTCAGGCGCCTTTTCATATTGCGCATATACTTGTATACATAAGGCTGCGATACTTCCAGGCAAGCCTCATGGTGGTTATACCATACCAAAAGCAACTCA
Organism: Microscilla marina ATCC 23134; assembly: GCF_000169175.1. NCBI lineage: Bacteria > Pseudomonadati > Bacteroidota > Cytophagia > Cytophagales > Microscillaceae > Microscilla > Microscilla marina. The sequence continues at coordinate 115,164 of NZ_AAWS01000002.1, read as the reverse complement.
TGGGTGGCATCATAACTACACCCTTCTCCCATTAGTTTATGCATCATCAGATGCAAAACCCTGGTAGCATTTTCTGATTGAAGAATCTCATCAAAACTACGCGAAGCTATTTGAATTGCTTTGCTCATATAATATTTATTCACTTGACAAGTCTGTCACTTTTAATACTGCTTTTGTTTGGTCAGTTGCCATACGCCATGTGGATTAAAAAACAAATCATCTTCAGGGTATTTGTCATAATATACATGCTTGAGTACATACTTGGGTTTTTCTGTTGTCAAAGCAAATGTATGGTCATTGGCAAGCTGAAGGTCATCTATGAGCAACGATACCAAAAACACATCTAGTACTTGCAGTTGCCCATCGTCTACCCCATTGTCTCCTATAAAAAAAACCTGCCCTTCGGGGTAACCAATCACTTGCATACCGTAAGATAAATAAAAATGATGGTCTTTTACAATAGTTACAAAAGCCCGATACAAATCTATAAGCTCATTGTTTTCGATCAATCGTTGCCAGTCTTTTTTAAGGTGCGCCACCCCCGAAGATTCTATTTTTACGGCAATGCCGCCCGCATTGAGCAACGCCCCTCCTGCCTTTAGCAGTTCGCTGGCAAAAGCCGGAGTGCCCGCCTCACCTATAATATATACAGTACAAGTGTGCTTGTCTACAGCTTGTATGTCTTCATCTGTAAAAGTTTTACGTCCACAATAAGCATAAGAAATCTTTAAGTCAGGGTCGTGGTCGTATACCTCAAGCTCAAAAAAAGCCTGGGTTTTGGTGTTTATCAATGTACTACCAGCACAAATAAAGTTGTCATTGCAAGCTGCAATCAATTTTGGTATTTCTTCGTGGCTTTTCCAATAGCCCGGTACCCCAATTACTGCTTTCATTTTTTAACTCGTCGATTTAGCCCTTATATAGTCGAATTTTCGAAAGTTAATTCAAAATGTTTAAAATCCCTATTGTAGCCACGGGCGTTGGCTTTCATCCAATGGCTACTAACTATTTTATATAAAGAAAGCCTGCCCAATAATATATTGAACAGACTTCACCTAAAAACTACCCTGTTTATTGTAAAGCAGTGCTTATCCTCCTACAACAAACCTTTTGGTAGTATGACGTTTTGGAGTGTATAATTCAAGAAAATACACGCCTGCCGGCAAATCACCTACTTTGACTTGTCCGTTGGCCACTTTGCCCTGTTTGATGGTTTGCCCGGTAGCATTTCTGACGGTAAAAACTGCCTTGGCAAAATGAGTTGACCTACTTTTTAGCTGTAGTATACCCCCTTTAGGCATTGGGTTAGGGTACAACTCTACTTCGTCAAACTGAACCATCGCCTGTCCACTCATTCGAGCGCTTGCCCTGCTGCCAATATTTACGGTATAATCTTCTACCTCACCATAAGTAAAATTTTCGCACGAAGTAGGTATACCATTATACTTCATAGACACCCGCATACGAGTAGCACCCGACAATGCCGTAGATGGAATGGCAATAGTACCCGATACTGGAGTATTTTTGGTAGCACTCTGGGTAAATACCTGCTCTCCGGCATCGGTAAAGTCACCGTCCTGGTTAAAATCAATCCAAACACTATAGCCCTCATTATACACAGTGCCGATCCAGGTAGGGGTAATTGTGATAGGGTTGCTACTGCCTTTGGCTACAGCAGTTATTTGTGAAGTAAAGTCAGTATAGCCATTGCCACTGCCTGAAGTATTGTCAATACTGCCAAACTGTACCTTACCAATGTATTCGTCGTTTACATTGTTGCCCTTAGAGGCACAATAAGTAATCGTTACCGCCAAGGTAGTAGCATCTACACTATTGCTGGCAGCAGAGGTATTGCCTGCGGCATCTTTAGCTTTTACCGCAAAGGTATAACTTGTATTGGCAGCCAAACCAGCGGCAGTATAAGTAGTAGCGTTGACCGTTGCTAACAAATTACCACCCTGATATATTTCATATCCGGTTACGCCTACATTGTCGCTGGCAACGCTCCACGTTAAGCCCACGCTATTGGCGGTTACTCCAGTAGTTGCAAGGTTGGCGGGTACGGTAGGGGCTTGAGTGTCTGGAGTAGATACCGAAGAGCTAATGCGTACATTGTCTATGGCAAGGTCGCTGCGCCAGCTAGAGCCAGTTTTGCCCTTGAACTGTAACTTGATAACCGACCCGGCGTAAGCGCTCAAATCTACAATGGCGTTGTCCCACGCATTGCCTACTTGACCACTTTTGTTCCAGATGGTGGTATAAGTGGCTCCGTCGTTGGTGCTCACCAATACTTCCAGTGTTCCCATGTTGCTGCCATACATGTGATAGCCAAACTCTAGCCTGGCTTCTGAAAAACTGCTCAAATCTACACAAGGGCTGTTGAGCAAAGCTACTTTATTGGGACTGCCCGATGCATTAGAGGAAGCTTCGGTATACAAGTAATAATTGCCGTTTTGCGCGCCCGATGGTCCGGTACCATTCGAGGGGGTACTGCCCGAATAACGTATCCAATCTATGTTGTCGTTGGTGGCGTTGCTCCAAACCCCTAAGCCACCTTCAAAGCTCTCAACATAAGGAAAGTTGTTAATGCCCGCGCAAGCCTGGGTAGCCGGAGTAGTAAAGCTAAATGAAGCACTATAGGCCGAGGTTGCCCCGCTTGTACATTTACTACGCACCTGTGCCTCGTATTGAGTAGACGCAGTCAAGCCCGAAATATCAACGCTTGCGGTGCCTGACGAAACAGTAGCCCAGTTGCTGCTGCCTGCAATGCGGTAGCGTACATCGTAGCTAGAGGCAGCGTTGGCAACCCAAGTCAGGGTAGCAGCATTGGGTTGCACATTAGACGAAGCCAATCCAGTAGGTGCAGCTCCGGCTATAGGAGTAAGTTGCACGTTTTTTACAATGGTTTGCTGGTCGCCAATGGTTACTCCGCTAATGGTGACTGATTGGTAACAAGCGGCTTCTACCAAAATGCTGTAAGTCCCCGCCTTGATTGGTCGGTAGTAATCTCCTTCCGGCAATTCGGTAGGCACCCACGACTCGTACCCCTCTTTGCCTACTACAGTTACTTTAGCAGTGATGGGTTGGTTAGTCACGGCATCGGTCACCACCCCACGAATGCCATAGTTTACCTGATTGAGCAACCCAAGCAAAGCATCACGGTTGTAGTTCCAGTAGTTTACCAACTGGCTGGCTGCCGGGGTTTTAGCGTTTGACAGTTCAATGGTTAGTTCACGTCCTTTTTGATAAAAAATCTGCCAGTCCTGACGCCCACCTTGCACCTCATACCAGGCATAGCCATTGGTAATACCGTTGTTGCGGTCGTCGAAGTAACCATTGGGGCTGTTTACCTGACAATGGTCGCGGTATTCTTCAGAAATATGCACGAAGTAGTCTTTGTCGGGGTGATTGCCCGCATAAGTATCCCAGGCGTAGTTTACCAGCTCAATGCCTCCGTGAAAGTTGGCCGACAACACAAAATGCTTGTTGGCAGCAAAGTTCATAAAAGCCTGTGTTTCTACCTGATAACTATTGCCATCGGGGTGTGCGCCATCATCAGGGTCGGGATAATTGCGGTTGAGGTCTACATTGTTGGCATTGCCACGGGTAGCGTTGGCCACCGAAGTATTGCCAGGGCTATTGCGAAAAGTGCCATCAGGGTTTGCCAAAGGGTTGATCCATACTTCGTTGTTGTCCAATAAGAACTTGATCTCAGCGTGGCGTGGGTGGGTAGCATCATTATAAGCCTTGAGCAAGTAATCGATCAGGTTGAGCATCATAGGGTAGCCAGCTATTTCGTCGCCGTGCATCGATGAGGTAAACATCACCCTGGGCTCTTGCTCGTTGGCGCTTACGTTGTCAGAGAGTTTTACAAACAACAACGACTTGTCGCCTTCGGTAGTGGCGCCAATGTTTTCTACTTTGCACAATGTTGGATTGTTTGAGGCAAAAGCGTTCATCATTGCCTCATAGTCGGCATAAGTAGGATAAGCAGTGAGCGGAAAGGTGGTAGCGCGTACCGCAAGGTCAGAAGTCATCGTTCTTTTGCCCACCACATTGTCGGCAACGGCTACTTTAAACGAAATACTTTTTTGCAAAAAGGCAGCAAACTGATTTTTGTTGGCCATTACCTTCACTGTTTTGGTGGCATCGTCGTAGTGTACAATTGCCAGTTGTTTGGTAACGGTGTTCAACTGCGATTTGTGGTTAATCTTAAAGGTAAAAATCACTTCTCCTTTAGAACGCAAGTACTGTTTTGCCAGGGCTTTGCTTGTGTGTTGGGCACAAAGCGATAAGTTGGTGATGCAAAGCACCAGCCAGGTAAGTATGATGGATTTTTTCATTGCTTTTTTTGATTTATGTTTGTGTGTAGTATAATTTATTCCCTAAACATAGGTATAAATACTTGCACCATCCAACTATTTAAGCAACAAAAGCAATTAATATATGGCAAATACCTGATTACATAAATTAATATTTTGAATTAACAAACCTGTATTTATTTTATTTCACCAAAAGGCTTAATCGCTTTTCATACATTCTGGTCACTATTTTTAACAAAAAAACTCTGCCTGAAAGTTGAGCCTTGAGCTTCCCCCTCCAACAGAGTTAAGAGCTTGTTTAAAAATCATTAATTAGGTCCCCGAATCAAGTTCGGGACTGTGAGCTTTTACGTGCCTTTCCTGATTATATATTGTCAAACCGAACCTACAGCTGCGCTGTGGTGAGCTCAACAAAGTTAATTTAGCTAAAGCAGAGCTCACCGTAGCAAAGCTACAGGTTCGGTTATCAGCAATAGCGCTGCTATTTAGCTTCGCAGAGCTCGGCAGAGCATAGCTCTAGCCATCGGTTCTTCAAAATTAGTTTAAATGCTAATTTTCAAAGGTGAAACAGAGCTCGCTAAAGCTCGGTTTGACGCATCTAACCCGAAAACTCATCATAAAATCTCCTATAAACGACCGCTTTAAACAAGCTCTAAAATAAATGATCCAGTCAAGTTATTTTTTAAGAAAATTGCACATTAAAACCCCAACAACCTGGCGTAACGGTCTAAATGATAGTTATAATCGCCGAAAGTAACCTGAGCTACACGGGCACGTTTCATAAAAAAACCGATTTCCTCGTCGTCGGTCATGCCTATGCCGCCAAACATTTGTATGGCTTCGTTGGTGACCAGGCGAATGGTTTCGCCTATTTTGGCTTTGGTCATGCTGGCAACGCGCGAGAGGTCGGGCTTGCCTTGATCTATAGCTTGCAAAGCTTTGATAACCATAGATTTACAAATTTCTATTTCGCCATACATCAATGCCGCCCGGTGTTGCAGCGCCTGAAACGAACCAATGGGTACACCAAATTGCTTGCGCTCTTTGAGGTACTGCACCGTACGCTCAAAAGCTTCGCACATAGTGCCCAACATTTCTGCCGATATGCCAATACAGGCAATGTCCAGCACTTGAGTAAGTACCCCAAAGCCTTGGTCTACCTGACCTAATACTTCTGCCGCTTTTACATTCTCAAAACTAATAGTTGCTGCATTGCGGCTGTCCATCATTTGTTGGTGGTTTACCTCAATGCCCTGGGCTTTGGCATCTACCAAAAACATCGTCAAACCCGCCTCATCGCCTGCTTTACCTGCAGTGCGTGCTACCACAATCAACTGGTTGGCTACCTGCCCATCCAATACAAACACTTTTTTGCCATTGAGCACATACCCATTGTCTTGTTTCACCGCACTCATGGCCGTTTTTGCCGGGCGGTGTTGGCGCCTTTCATCAATTGCCAGGGTCACAATCAGTTCGCCCGCTCCAATGGCGGGTAACAAGCGCTCTTTTTGGGTAGCATTGCCTGCCAATAATATGGCATGGGCACCTACCAAGCTAGTAGACACCATTGGCGAAGCAGTAAGGGTGCGCCCCATTTCTTCGAACAATTGTCCCAAACCTACATAACCAAAGTCAAGCCCGCCATATTGCTCAGGAATTACGAGCGAAGCCCAACCCATGGCGGCCATTTGTTGCCACAATGCCTGGTCGTAACCTTGCCGATTTTTTTCGTCTCTTAATTTGCGTAAAGCTGCTACAGGAGCTTTTTCTTGGAGAAACTCTGCCGCAGAGGTTTTGAGCATTTGCTGCTCTTCATTTATAATTAAAGCCATAATTTTTTTATAAGGTGTCAGCTGACAGCAACAAACTACTATAACCAGTGCTTATCGTTCAAAGCTTGCCACTTGTAGCTATTACCCAAGCCCCAGGATATGTTTACTAATGATATTTAATTGAATTTCGGAGGTGCCTCCTTCTATAGAGTTGCCTTTGGTGCGGCAAAAGTCACGGGCAAGCTTGCCTTCGTCGTAAGTATCGCCCCAGGTAGCTGCTTCGGTACCATTGAGTGCCATCAGCAATTCATACTTCAGCTTGTTTTGCTCGGTATAATAATACTTAAAAAACGATGACTTGGCGCCTATGGGTTGTCCGGCTTTAGCCTCGTCGGTGGTGCGCTCTATAGTCCACATCAGCCCCTCCTGGTCAATCATCCAGCGAGCAATGTCAGCACGTAGTACTGGGTCATCCAGTTTGCCATTGTCCCGCCCCACCGCATCAATGGCCAATTGAAAAAGGGGTTTTTCTTTTCTTACATCACCAACGCCCCCAATCATTGAGCGCTCATGGGTTAACAAGTACTTGGCGATGCTCCAGCCAGCGTTAAGCTCACCCACCAGGTTTTCTTTGGGCACTTTTACATTGTCAAAAAAGGTTTCGCAAAACACAGACTTACCACTGATGAGTTGAATGGGGCGGGTACTTACTCCTTCGCTTTGCATGTCTATCAACAAAAAACTAATGCCCGTGTGTTTTTTGGCGTCGGGATTGGTACGTACCAAACAAAAAATCATATCGGCGTTTTCGGCATAAGACGTCCACACCTTTTGTCCGCTTACCAAATAATGATCACCCATATCTTCGGCGCGGGTTTGCAACCCGGCAAGGTCGCTGCCTGCACCTGGCTCGCTATACCCCTGACACCACCATACTTCGCCCCGGCTAATGGCGGTCAAGTGTTCTTTTTTTTGGGCTTCGTTGCCAAACTTGAGCAAAGCAGGCCCCAGCATAGAAATACCAAAGCTAAACAAAGGAGTTTGACAATTGAGGCGGGTCATTTCTTCGAGCAATACTTTGTTTTGCTGCTTGCTCAAACCTCCCCCACCATATGCTTTAGGCCACATGGGGGTAGTCCAGCCACGGTCGCGCATGCGCTCAAACCACTGTTTTTGATCTTCGCTTTTGTAATGTGGGTTGCTCCCTCCCCAAAAAACGTCTTCCATACTCTTGGGGGTTTGCCGAATACTTTCCGGGCAATTGGCTTCCAGCCAGGCGCGGGTTTCGGCACGAAAAACGTCCAGGTCTTGTTGGGTTATTGTTTCCATTGACTGTGCTTTTATTGGGTAAAATCTATTTTGAATATCATTCTACTAAAATTAGTATAAAAATACTAATTTTATGTAATGATTCACCTAAGCAACATTACTTTTTGAAGTTGAATGGTGTTTGAATACAGGCAAAAAAATCCCTGTATCATAACAACAATGTTACAACACAGGGAAATATATTTTCAAATAAGAGCTTGTACTAATACCCCACCTTGAAGCCCATCACCAAAATATCGTCCATTTGGCGGTAGTCGCCTTGCCATTCGTCGAGCCTTTGCTCTAAAATTCTTTGTTGCTCTTCGAAGGGCTTTTGATGGTTTTCGAGCAATAGGTTGCGTAGTTTTTTAGACATAAATTTGCGGTTGTCTGGTCCTCCAAACTGATCGGCATACCCATCTGAAAACATATAACAAGTGGTAGGTTGGTCTACTTTTACTACCTGACGGGTAAATATTCGTTCTTCGCCAGGGTTGCGTACACCACCTATAGGCATTTTATCTCCTTTTACTTTGTGCATTTCACCATTTTGCACATACAACAAGGGGTTTTTGGCTCCGGAAAACTCTAAAATACCCGCTTGTTTATCATACATACAAAAAGCCATGTCCATTCCATCCCGGTTTTCGGTCAGGTCTTGTTTTAGTGCTTTGCGTACCCCTCTGTGCAATCGGTTGAGAATACGATCGGGCGAAGTAATCTCATCAATGTTTACAATCTGGTTGAGCAAGGCGTCGCCCAACATAGACATAAACGCCCCTGGAACTCCGTGCCCGGTGCAGTCAATGGCTGCAATAAACAAGCGTCCGGCAGTTTCTGAAAACCAATAAAAATCTCCGCTTACAATGTCACGGGGGCGAAACAGTATAAACATCTCAGGCAATGCTTTTTTGATGCGGTTTACCTGGGGCAACATTGCCGACTGAATACGCCGGGCGGCATTGATACTGCCAATGATCTTGAAATTTTTCATTTCAAGCTCTTCGGTTTGTTCCTGAATTGTTTTGGTACGCTCTTCTACCATTTTCTCCAGGTTTTGGCGATAGTGTTCTATAGCCATAATGTCGGCATAAGAGCGCAACCCGGTAGTAATGGTAGTAAAAAGTCTTTTGTCGGTAAGCTCAGTTTTATTTTTATAATCGTTGATATCGTAATCAGTAATCACACTTTCTTCGGGCGCCTGCCCTGGTTGTCCGGTACGCAAAATAATGCGCACAAAGTGGTTATCGAGCTTTTCGCGTACATGCTTTACTGTTTGCAATCCAGCATCGTGGCTCTCCATTACTACATCCAGCAACATCACGGCTATGTCGTCGTGTTGGGCTAGTTTTTCCTGTGCTTCGACTCCAGTATAAGCATCTATAAACTCAAGGTGTTTGCCTTTATATTTATAATCGCTCAGGGCAAATCGGGTAACCGTGTGAATCTCCTCTTCGTCGTCCACAATCATCACCTTCCAGGTATCGGTACTGCTAGAGTCGGAACTTTCGTTGCCATCTTCTTCAGCAAATAAACCTCCCCCATTATCATCCTCATCGGCAAATAAATTATCTCCGTCGTTGGCAAAAAGTAATTCGTCGTTATCGTTCATTATGGCTAAAGTTTTGGAAGTGTTTGCTCGGCAAAACTAGTAATTAATATGGCTACTTAAAACTTTCGGCTTTTTTTTCCGGATGGCTGTATTTTTCACCGCAAAGTCCAAGCTAAAAGCTTTGCGTTTAAAGACCATCCTCAACAATAGTTATACATTCATTGGTAAGTCGAACACAAATGTAACTCCTTCGTTTACAGCTGTTTTAAAGTCTACTTTTCCTTTGAGTTGCTGCACCACTATGTTGTACAATATATTCATCCCTAAACCAGTACCTCCACCTTCGCGGTTGGTAGTTACGAAAGGGTCAAAAACCTTGTCTATAATCTCAGGGGCAATACCATTGCCATCATCACTGTACACCATTTTTACGCGATCGCCATTGGCTTTTACACTCAGCGATATTTTACCTTCTTCTCTGCCCTTAAACCCATGAATGATAGAGTTCATCACCAAGTTGGTTACAATCTGAGAATAAGCACCAGAGTAGCTCTTAATGGTCAAGTCATCCATGTCTACATCTAAGGTATAAGGCTTGTTTTTGAGCTTTGGTTGCAGGGCAATCAAGGTGTCTTCCAGGTATACCTTTAAGTTAAATTTTTGTTTTTCTTCGTTTGATTGTCCTACCGCTACTTGCTTAAAGCCTTGCACCAACTTGGCAGCCCGGTCGAGATTGTTCAATATAATTTTGGTACCCTCTTGGTTAGTTTGTAAAAACTTCTCCAGATCGGTACGTTTCATTTTACCACTTTTATATACTTCCGAAAACTCTTTGGTTTTGGAATCAAGCCTTGAGGCAGCAGTTACACCTATGCCCACTGGGGTGTTTATTTCGTGTGCCACTCCAGCTACCAGGTTACCCAACGAGGCCATTTTTTCGGCTTCTACCAGTTGGTCCTGGGTAGTTTTCAAATTGTTAAGTGCTCCGTTTAAAGTTCTGTAATTTTCGGCATTGCTAATGGCAATAGATGCATACAACACCAAGGTTTTGAAAATATCGGCATAGTAAGGGGTGTAGGCAGCAATCAATCGGCTTTGTACACTTACCGCCCCTATCACTTTGTCTTCGTGCAACATAGGGTAATACATCATAGAGTTAAACGACTCGTGCAATGAGGTATCATAAAACGATTGGGAGTGTAGGTCTTCTCTTTGATTGATGATGATTTGGTGGTTGTTTTTTACACACCAAACCGCCGGATGGTGGGTATCGTCCATAGACATAGAAAAGGTAGGCTTGCGTTCGCCAAACTCAGCCGCAAACCTTACGTGTAGTTCATTGCTTTGGGCATCCAAAATAGACACCGTAAACCCATCTACTGGCATCATTTCTTTTACCCTGCTTTGCAAAGTATTCAACGTTTTTTCAAAGTCGAGTGACGCAGTCAGGTCTTGCCCCACCTGACTTAACAGCGTAATGGTTTCGTAGGCTTTTTCCAGTTTTAACTTTTGGTTTTCCAGCGCATCCGATTGTTCTTTGAGGGCTTCAGCGGTTTGTTTAATTTCCTCATTTTTTTCATTCAGTTCAAAGTTGGTCAGTTCCACCTCTTTGTTTACCCGATTCATTTTTTTGTTGAGCTCGGCAAGTTCTTGGTTGTGCGACTCCATCTGTTGGTTTTTTGCCTCGATCAACTCGTTCTTCTCTTCAATCATTTTGTTGGTGCGGGCAAGTTTGGCTCTTTGTTCACCCAACAATCGGTTTTTCTTTTGGGTTTTGCCAATATTCACCACCAGCCCTACCGCAAGTACCAACAGTAAAGCCACCCCAATCAATACAATCATTAAGGTTTGATTTTGTTTGCGGTTTTTCTCTTCAGCTCTTTTGCGATAAATATTACCTATTTGTGCCTGAATATTGTCATCATTTTCGCCCAGAATTTGGTTAGCCCTTTCGTGAAACTCAAGGGCTTTGTCGTCTTCGCCCAAACCATCGCTATATATCTCCGAGAGCTTGCTCAGGGTAGTCCCTATTTTGTTTCGTTCATACTCTTTTTGCTCCTCCGATAAGTTACTTTTTTTCAGTAGTTCTTCACGTATCACTTCTGCTTTTTCCAGGTACTCTACGGCTTTTCGGGTGTTGGTATTATTGCTGGAGGTAAGGTATGCATTGGCATAATAAAAATTGCCCAGACCTTCGTATACCCTAGCCAGCCCTTGTTTATCGCCTATTTCTTCATACAGAACGCGGGCTTGGTCATACAAACCCACCGTGGTATTAAAATCGGCTCCTTCGCCCCTGCTTACGTCATAGTTTACGTTGGCTTTGTTAAACAAGGCAGCAGCTTTCCCTTTTTTATAATTGCTCTCCCGCGCCTTGCTCAATGCTTCATTGGCATACTTTCTCGCTTTGGGAATGTCTACTTTTTGTTTGGTGGCAAAGTACTGGGCAGACAACTCGTTGAACACATCAATGCGTTTGCGGGTGCTGGTTTCGTTACGCAAAAGTTTTTCAAGCTGGTCTATCCTGCCACAATCACACTGGGCATTTACTTGAGTAAGGCTCCCTGCCAACCACCACACAAATACTAGTTTGCTTATTTTTTTGAAGTACATAAACAACTTTATATCAATCATATTCAACATTTTGGGACATTTTTAGATTTATGCATCTAAACTAATAATATTCAGGTACTTTTGAATAAAATCTGACAAAAAAAAATATTTTTTTAATAGATCACCCATAAGAACCGGGCAAAGAGAAGATAAATGACAAGAAAAGCTCCCAATCAAACCCAGTAATCAAACAAAGCAAAGACAGTTTGGGTTGTTGTTATTTAGCAAATGTAGCTCACTTAGGTTATTTTACGTCTTATGGTTATCACAAGGCAACTAGTACTCCAGACACTAAGTAGGTAAAGTACGAGAGCTTGTGCTTGGCGGCAATTGCCTGGCCACAAACGTGTGCAGAATTGTTTGGCAAGATTGCCCAAAAAAAATTAAAACATGTATTTTTGTCAGGCAAAAAGGTTTATCTACCTTTGTCGCACATTTTTTTTGATGAAAAATACCTCAGTTTAATTACTGTTCATATAACTTAATTTTAATTACTTGTTATGAGTCACAAAAAAGGAGTACAGAAAGGCAGAATCTTCAAAAACCCTGTTTTAGAAGCACTCAGCCGTACCTCACCAGCCCTTACTCTTGGTGGTTATTTACCTCCTGTTTTCTTCTTAATTTATGTTTACTTTGCTTATCACAGTGAACGTTTAGGAATCGCCAATGGAATTATGGTATTTTTTGGCGGAGTAATATTCTGGACATTTTTTGAATATATGATGCACCGTTATGTATTTCATTGGATCAGTGAATCAGCTTTTGTAAAACGCATGCACTATATTATGCATGGGTACCATCACGACCACCCACGCGACGAGGAACGTTTGTTTATGCCTCCCTGGGCAGGTTGGTTAATCATTGGAGTGTTGTACCTGAGCCAAATCTTTATTTTAAAAGGATATACTTATGCATTCCTTCCTGGTATGCTCATTGGTTATTTGTGTTACGTGTTTGTACATTATAGTACCCACAAATACAAAGCTCCACGTCCATTAAAATATTTGTGGAAACACCACAGTTTGCACCACTATAAATACCCAGACAAAGCTTTTGGGGTATCAAGTCCTCTCTGGGACATTGTGTTTGGCACTATGCCTCCCCGTCAAGACCGCAAAGAAGGTGATATGAGGGGCTTATAGTCTGTATCATACATACATCAATCACATTTTTAATTTGCTATGAGAGAGGCCACACGCCTCTCTCTTTTTTTCTAAGGAATGGTGAAAAAATAAGTTACCGATTTCGGGGGAGAGGTTTTCTTCTAAGGCGCGGCACTTTTTGCAGGCGTAGCCATAGCTACGGCTAAAAAAAGCTCCCAGTCCCGGCGGAATTGCCGGGGTAACAAAGCATTAGGTGGAAAGACTTCCTCTAAAATTCCTAAGCACCCCAACAAAGAACAAAATGCTCCCTAAACCAAACAGGTCTTGGGCACTCAACAAAACTTAAAAATGCTGAAAGGCAAACATTTACTTTAAACACCGTATTATACAATTAGAATCAAGCGATAAAATCAATGCCTTATGGAATACCCTCATGCCGTTGTTTTTCCTGAGTTGTATCAAAACAACGCCTATTTTATTGACGAACAACGTACTTATGAAGTAGCCATTGTATTGGCAGATAACACTACGGTATATATAGATGAGGCTCAACGTGAGTTGCTTGCCAAAATATTGCAATCAGTCAAACTGTCGTTGTTAAAAGCCAAGGTAATTAATGTCGAAAATTTTGATCCTACAGCCCCTCCACAGTTGATTTTTCTGTCCGAAAAAGTGATTAGTTTTGGAGTAGATTTATCTTCTTATGGACACTTACTCAATGCAGAAAAATACCAGGTAACGCCCCTCAAGGAACATCAGTATATAATGGCTGACACATTAGGTGAAATTGCCGAGGACAAACAAAAAAAGATTCAACTTTGGCAGGGTCTAAAACAAATGTTTGGCTAAAACCAATACTCCAGCCTCTAATGTAGGAATAGACAAAAATAACTTTCCCCCTGACGCTTCGTTGCCTTGGAGTTTTCGCCAGAATTGTGAGCTTTTTTTGGCAGTAAGTAGCAGCAAGTAATTAGCCATAAGCTACAAGTAAGAGTAACTTGCTCATAATATGGCAGTTACACCTACTTCATTAGGTATGTTTAATCCTGCCTTGGTACTTATCACTAACTACTCGCGTAAAAAATACCTCGTCTCAGAAAAAAACCTTTACCTTGAAACTGGGCAACTTATTTTTGCACTATTCCTTAGTTTTTTTGGTTTATATTACTAAATTGTTTGAACGAACTATACTATTACACTATGAATAAAAAGCTTTTTGAAAATGAATACGTGCAAACTTCTCTCGTATTTATCAATCAGGAACAAACTATCTATAGCTACCGCTGGAAACAAGCCAACAAATACCTCAGCCCTGAAATGTATCAAACAGAAACCAGACGCCACCGCGACTATATACAAAAGTACAAGCCTACTTTTGTGATGGCTGACTTTCAGGAATCTCAATTTATCATCTCAGCTGATTTGCAGCCTTTTGTAAAGACACAGGTATTGGATAAAATGGTAGAAACAGGCACCAAAAAACTGGCAATTATTCCGCCCGAAGACAATGTTTTAAAAATGTCGATAGAACAAACCCTGGAAGAACAAACCGCCGCCCCTTATGCCATTCGTTTTTTTGAATCGGTAGATGAGGCAAAAATATGGTTTGTTAAAAAAGACATCTGGCACGCCTACGCTCACAAGCTTTAACCTCCTTTTGCTCCATACTTGATGATGACTGCGGGTCTGTTATTTTTCTGATACATACAGGCGCGCAGCAACACTTTTGCTTTGCTTAATGTAGGCTCACCCCAAGTTTTCAATTAATGAACTCCACTTATGCTTTTTAACCTGGTACTTGCCACTGCAAAAGCAATGGTGCCTAAGGTAGCCACCCACCAAACCAGCAACCCCCAAATTTTGATGACCTAGTGGGCTGTTCAGAATGCCAACTCACCATGCTACCTCTATAAAAGTACGTGTTTTTTCACAAAAAAACGGCTGAGTATCCATACTTATCAGCTTTTTTTGCATACTTTGAGTAGTAAACCTATTGACAAGATAATGACAGAAACTAGTTACAAATACCAACAAGAAATGGCATATAGGCCATTCAAAAAAAGAATAATAAGGGCTACCCGCTCTTTGCTTATTATTCAGGGCATTGTGTTAGCCGTATTCATTTCTTTTAGCTACAGGTTAAACTCTATTTACTTATTACTGTTTGCCTTGAGTGGTATATTGCTTTCTTCGGTCCTGTTTTTATATAGAATCAGAAAAAGGGTATTTTACTTTTTAAAGGGCATTCGCATTACCAACGATCATATTGTAAGCCTGGAGCTATACCGCAAAAATGAAAAGTTTGACCACCAGTTGAACCTTGAAAGCCTGGATGTGGCACTAAAAACCGTAGGGGGTGGGCGTAGTGGACGTTTGACGTTCATCATTGAATTTTCTTATGAGGGTAAGTTGTTGGGCAAACAAAGCGATTTGGGTAAGTGGAAAAGTGGGCAAATAAAAGAGCTTTTTTCAACCATCAAAAACTTCAAAGGGGAGGCTTTGACCAGTGAAGAAGCCAGTTTGCTAAAAACAAAAAGGGGGTTTTTGAAATAAAAAGGCAGAGAGGGGCTTATCTAAAGTAACCCCCTCTCTCCTGCTCTATATGGTTAAAATTGTTTGGCTGGTACTATGGAGGCTTGCCTGAGTTGCGCAGCATTCGGTACCCACGCTGTTTTAAGTGTTCCTTTAGGGCACTTGAAACTTATGGTAAAAAGAAGTCTTCGATCTTTACAAGACAGGCTTTCTAGCCGAATGGCTAAATAGACTGATTAGTCCGGAGTTAATTAGTCCGGAGTCGGTAGCTCCCCACGCTGGTTTAAGTCTTCTAAAGGAAGACTTAAACCAGAGGGTTTACAGCTCGCCAGAGAACATAAGTCGCACTCTAATGTCTCGCCAACCATTTTTCAGCCTGGGTTATATTGTTAAAAGCGGGATATTCAAAGGTTTGAGAGGCTTTGCCTTGTACATTTTTGGCGGCATATTTGGCAAACACATCATTATTCAATAACAAAGCCCCATGGGTTAGCCCATTTTTTACCAATGTGGGGTAATACTCCTTTACCGCCCATTCTTGCATAGAAGGAGTAGTACCTTTAAACTCGCGGAAGTCATTCAATACTTTATGAATCCTTAAGCTTATAAAAAACTCTCTTGCTTTCAGCAAAACGCGCTTAAAGTCTTCTTCTTTCATAAAGCCCCTGATTTGTAGGCACATATATTGGGCTTGCGAGTTATAAGAGATGGTGGCAGAGACCGACTCAAAATAGGTGTTTATCATAACTGTGTGTATTAATCTATATATTGCTATTACGCACAGTTTGACCTAAGTATTAACCTTTTCGATCAATGACGTATTTTGCATGACCAAATACTTATTTGATAAAATATACTATGAACGGGATAAAAAACCGTTTTTAGGTTCCAATCTTTGTACCGCATCGCGTGCTTGCAGAACGGAGCAACCATTTTAGCCATTAAGCGAAGCGTAACAATGAGCGGAGCGACAACCATTAGAATAACCAGGTTTCGGTTAACCATGCCGTTCCAAGTATACAACTGATGTTAAACCTAAAAATGCCTGAGTTTATTAGCTAATATTTTGTAACTTAGAAGCTTACAACTTACATAACACCAAGCTTTAACTTTCAATGTCTTCTATAAAACTCAGGTATTCTAAAATATTTTTTGGCGTTGCCTCCATCTTATCAATGATTATTTTATTTGTGTTGCCGGGCTGCAAACAAAAAAAAGACAAGTCGGCTTCATCGCAACCCAGTCAAGGTAAAGTGGCAGCGCCTGCCAAAGCAACCCCTACTTTGGACACACCCACCCAAACACGTATACCTTACCCTCAAAAAGCACCTGCCGGACAGTTTTTTTACCTGACAAAAAACTACACCAAAGCTGCACTTGACCAAGTGAAAAAGAAGGAGTTAGACAGTTGGAACAAAGAAATTAGTCAAGAGTTTGGGCTTACCTTTAAAACCAAATACACCCAAAAGTATTTCAACATTGCCTACCGCTGTTCTCAAGAGCAAGTAGACTTCTTATTGTATAACCTCAAGATGTTTTTTGAGCCTACCTATCCCAAATACTTCAGGTATGAGCCCTCTTTTCCTTTTAAGATTGTGTACTTTGGTAGCAAAAAAGAGTATAGCCGCTATACAGGCTCTGAAGCTTATGGGTTTTATTTGCCCAAAACCAAAACATTGTACACCTACGCCAACTCTGGCGAGGGCACCTTATGGCACGAGTTGGTACACGCCTTTGTAGATGCCAACACTCACCACCAGGTACAACAATGGTTTAGCGAAGGGTTGGCGTCTTTTTATGAAATGGCTGCCGTGTATGGCAACAAGTTTCACGAGGGCTACACCAATTGGCGCCATCCTACGCTCAAGAAAAAAATCAGAAAAAAGGAGTTTTTACCATTGGCCGACTTTATGCAAGAAAAGTATATGTCGGAGGGGCACGGGTACGCCAAAGCGCGTTTTTTGTTTTGTTACCTATGGATACACCGCAAGATGCCTGATTTTGTCAATGCTTACTTATACGAGCTTGCGCCCAAATATAAGGGCAAGGAACTGGGCAAACAAGCCATCAAAACCCTGGAAAAAATGCTGGATAAAGATATTGCTGCCATCGAACAGGATTATAAAAAACGGGCGCTTACTTATGGTAAAATGAGCAGGCTCAAAAAAATTAAAAAGTAATTTCGCTCTACCCACAACGCGTTAAACCAAGGGCACTCTAAACCCTACGACTAACACATCGTCGAGTTGTTCGCAAGTATTGCCCCGCCAGTCATTAAATGTCTTGTCTAATGCCTGGTGTTGTTCGCTCATGGGTTTATCGTGAATATTTTCGAAAGTTTCGTATAAACGCTTACGCATAAATTTGCGTCCACGCTTCCCCCCCATTTGGTCTTGGTAACCATCCGAAAACATATAAAAAGTTTGATTGGAACTGCTAATGCGCACAGTATGGTTCGTAAACGACTCAAAACCAGCCCGTTGATAACCTCCTATGCTAGAGCGATCACCTTTCGCCTGTTGTAACTCGCCATTGTGCAGGTACACCAGCGGGTTTTTAGCTCCGGCAAATTCAATTTGTCGATGTTGTTTATCAATGACACACAGTGCCATGTCCATCCCATCCTGGTTGTCGAGTTCGTCTTGTTGAAGCGCTACCCTGATTTTAGCATTGAGTTCATTGAGTATAGCATCGGGGGCAATCATTCGCTGTTCGTTGACAATATCGTGCAACAACTGGTTGCCAATCATACTCATAAATGCCCCTGGCACCCCGTGTCCGGTACAATCTACTGCTGCAATCACCACCTTGTTTTCCAATGTAGAAAACCAATAAAAATCACCACTTACAATATCGCGGGGTTTATACAAAATAAACAATTCGGGCAAGTCTGCTTTCATTGTATTTATTTGGGGCAGGGTAGCTTCCTGTATTTTCACTGCATACTCTATACTATCAGTAATGCTCTTGTTTTTGTCAGCAATCAACTCATTTTGAGTAACCAGCTCTTCATTCATTTCTTTTACCCGGTTCCGTTCGTTTTCCAGCTCCAGGGTGCGCGCTTTTACTTTGTCTTCCAGGTGTGCCTGATAAGACCTCAAATCTTCTTCCAGTTTCTTCTTATGGGTAATGTCAAATCTAATGGCCAGGTACATATAAGGTTTACCTATGTCGTTCAAAAAAGGAACAATGGTAGTATCTACCCAATAAAAAGAACCATCCTTTGCCCGGTTTTTAAACTCATTTCTCCATTCCTTGCCATTGGCTATAGTCACCCACATATCACGGATAAATTCAGGGGGGTGTTCACCCGAATTAAGCAATCGATGGTCTTGCCCCATGAGTTCTTCCCGGTGGTATTGCGATATTTCACAAAACTTGTCATTTACGTAAGTAATCTTGCCTTTCACATCGGTCATTGCTACAATGGCGGCAGCATCTAAGGCAAATTTATAATCGTTGAGTTCCAGCACTTGCTGCTTGAGCCTGGTTTCAAAATTTTTCTGAAGGGTAATGTCAAACCGTACCGCCATATACATATAAGGCTTGTTTTTTTCATCCAAAAAAGGCATAATGGTAGCATTGACCCAGTAAAAAGAGCCGTCTTTTGCCCGATTTTTAAGCTCTCCGTTCCATACCTCCCCCCGACTAATGGTTTGCCAAAGGTTTTGGTAGAGCGCAGACGGGTGCACATCAGACTTTAGTAGGCGGTGGTTTTGTCCCATTAACTCTTCCCGGCTATACTGCGATATTTCACAAAACTTGTCATTTACATAAGTAATGTCGCCCTGCATATCGGTGGTAGCTACTATAGCGGCATTATCAAGTATTTTACGGTAACTCTCCAGCAACCCCTTGGCACGCTTAAGATGTGAAATGTCCTGGGTAATCCCTATAGCTTTGACAGGCTGTTGCTTTTCGTCATAAATGACCTCTGCCTCAGAATGCAAAAAATGCCATTTATCAGAGTTGGGCGGTGTAATACGGTATTCAAGCTTATAAGGGGCGTGGTGCTCTACCAAGTGCTTTACCTTACTCAGCACTTTAGGAGCGTCTTTGGGGTGTACTTGTTGCTTTAGGGCGTCTATGGTAACCTTGAAACTATTGGGCAAACCATAAATTTTATACATCTGTTCATCCCAGTGTATTTTCTGAGTTTTTAAGTCAATTTCCCAGCTTCCCATCTGGGCTATTTTCTGGGCTTTTACAAAGCTTTGGTTGATTTCACTCAACTGGGCGTTATTCTTTTTTTGTTGCTTGATAAAGACATGTAACCCTGATGCCATTCTATTGAAAGAGCGAAACAGTTGGGCCATTTCTTTATTGGCTTTCGCCGGAACAGGCAAATTGCCCCACCTTTTGGCATAAACTCCTTTAGCCAATTGTTTTGAAACCTCGTTTAGCTCTAGTAAAGCCTCAATGATGGAATACCTGACATAGCGAGATACCCAAAATATGCCTATGCCAAGGCAAAAAAGACTGCCCAAGACTACCAAGCCTATAGTAACAGAGCTGAATTGGGCGTGCCGAAAGATTTGTTGGTTTTGCTGTTGTATGGCAGGCTGTACACGGCTATTAATCATTTGATGCAATGCTTGTTGCTGTTGATTGAGCCTCAAAATCAGTCTCTTTGCTTCAGCTTGCGACAAAGAGTCGGCTACTGGTTTTTGCAAAATGGTATCGACAAGCCCCACAAAACCCTGGCATACTTTTATGAAGTTACTTTGATTATTTATAGTATTATTCTTGGCAGCAAACTGTTGAAATCTAGTCAGTTGATTAACCATGTCTTTTCGAATATTGAGGGCACTGTCGCCATACGACGCTTGTTGAAAGTAGGCGCGCATTTTCACAGCATCAGACATTTTGAAGGAGAGCACATCTATTTTAAAGACAGCATCTTCGAGCGGCTCTGCCACATTTACCAACTGTTTTACGTCCTGTCGCAGCTGCATGCTTTGCCAATACACAATGCTACCTGCAATCATCAACGCTATAGCCATTCCCCCAAAACTCAGCCTGAAAAACTTATTTATTCCCATTTTTGATAATTCTAAAAAAGATGTATTCTATGGTTATATTTCCAATGCAGTAATTCACCCAAAAAGGTCAAACTGCAAAGTTGCCAAATGTTTGCTTTACCCCTTCAAACAACTATATTTTGTATAACAAAAGCCCCCGAAAAATCGGGCAACACCCCTTCAACAAAGTCAGTGTTTTATTTGTTTGGCAATCACAAGGTTTTATTTTTTATTAGGTAGGCCAGTAAAACTACAAAAATAACCTCCCCCACTGAACATCGTCTCTGATCATTGCACTTCTTTGAGATTACTTTATCTTTTCCATTTTACTTAGGTTGTTAGGCGACTCAAAATTGACGCCCTTTTAGGGCAAAAAAAATGACTTGGATCATATTTAACAAAATTAACAGTTTGAACGTATATCCTGCACCTACCCATGATAAATCGACAAAAGGCAAAAGCCGTTATTTTCATTTAGGCCCAACAAGAAAATACACTGAAAACATTCAATTTATTACTCACGATATTTACTAATTAACAGGTAAAATAAGTATTCAGGTTTTAAGAAAAATTCCAAAGTCAAACCGCTAAAGCTCCGTTCCTGGGCGGGCATATTACCAAAGATGACGAACTTTATTAAACTACACACAAAAATGTATACACAACTTTTAACCGACTACCTGGCAGCACACCAACGACTGCCCTATATAAAAGATACTCAGGTAATTAAGGAAGTGTTTGAACGTAACCGCCTAAAAGTTACTGATGAGTTGTTAGACTTTCAACTGCGTTATGCGGGCTACTTTCACAAGTTTCCCCCACACTCTTTTGTTTATGGACTCTTGCACAAACACAGTGAATACTTGCCTGCTTTAGACCTTGATTTTGACGATGACAACCCCCGTAGGGTACTCATTACCTGTATGGACTGCCACCCTTCGCACGCCAGGGCGCTCGATGCCAGGGGAGTTTACTATAAAGATTATGCGCCCGTTGCCGAAAACTTCACCAAATACCTCATGCAACGGGCTTTGTTTTGGCGAGAGACACAAACCCGACCATGGCAAAATATTCACCTGGCAGCCCATGTACAGCAAGCCATCAGGGAGGAACAAAATGGCAAAATAGAGGAATTTATGCTTCCCCAGGTTTCTGACAAATACAGCCAGATATACCATGTAAGAGAACTTATGATTAAAGTAGAACCAGAGCAAATCATTGCCTGGAAAGTACGTGGTTCCAAGCCTCAACTGTTTTACTTTAGCTTGTAACAATACAATCAAGCTATTACTTGAAACTGTACACTTTTTTATAGCAGATAAGCCTTGATTTTTTTGATAGTTTTACAGCATAAAAATAGCTGCTAATCTGCTGAGTTGTAGAGTAAAACCTGGTTTCGTTTCCCTCAGGCATCCGTTCATTTCCTTGAATCAAGTTCGGTTCATAACTCTGAGCTTGCCCTCGGAGGATCATGGATTTTCTGTAGCTAAAAAAACAAACCAAAAAACCCATTCAAATGCCTTTTGTAGGGGCAATCCTTTATGGTTGCCCTAGCGTAGTAAATTTCATCGCTTGGCGCCCCTTAGTATTTTGAGAGGTTTGGATGCTTCCATTCATCCAAGCCTTCTGACAACCGACCCCGATTCCGACTCCAGCACCTGAAGGTACTTTTCAATATTCCGAAAAACAAGCGTAGAAGGTAGGTTAAACGCACTATGAAAAAATGTTCATATTTATAGGCATAAGAACCACATAAATCTAATCCTGATTAGTAAATGTTGCTCAAGATTATCCGACTTTTTCGGAGTTTTAAGGACTATGTCATTTAACTAAGTTTTTTTTGATACTCTGCCTATTGTAAAACATATCATTTGTGTGAGAAATAGTTTCCAAATGATAATAGTGCGTTTAACCTACGTAGAAGGTTGTTCTGCGATTATTAATGACGCACTTTTGGTTGCTTGTGAAGACACAAGCAACGGCGTAAGAGCAGCATCAAAACCCATTCAAATGCCTTTTGTAGGGGCAATTCTTTATGGTTGCCCTAGCGTAGTAAATTTCATCGCTTGGCGCCCCTAATGACGCATTGTCTAGGGCTTAAAACAAAGCCAGTACCCGCTCCAATACCTTTCTTCTATCGGGACGTTGCCGGGGCAATTCAATCTCAAGCTGCTCAATGGCTGCCTCTCTCTGATGGAGCAAAGCATTTTGGGCTGCTTGCCCAATGCTTTTGTCTTTGTGAAAAAGTAGCTTGATAAAGTGTGGTATAGCTTGTGTATAATGCGCAAAAGTAAGGGTACGAACTGCAGTTTTTAACAAATCTAAATGATCGGTATGCAACAGTTTAAAACAAAGCTCCAGATAGTCTGCCTGGGGCAAAGTCTTCTTAAGCAAACGGAGGCATAACACTTTCAGGTCACGGTATTTTTCATGAAAAACAATGTATTCCATCAACTCATTGACCACAGGTGGTGAGTCTTCGGAAAAGTTTTTCAATGCTTTGCGCACTATCTGACCATCAGCGAATTGCTGTGTTTTTACTGCCTCACAAAAACGTTTTTCAAAATCTGCCTTGGCTTGGGCGGGCAAAAAAGTAAGTGCCAGCAACTCTTGGGCAAAGACTTGAGTAATGAGTTGGGTAACCGTTGGTGCCACTACCGGGTAGGCATACAACTCTGCAAGCCAGTGCAACTGTTGGCGAGGGCTAAACCTTGCCATTTGCGTTGCCATATATTGCAAGCATTGCACGGCTTCAGTGACAGCTGTTTTTGCTAACTTCTTAAGCGATTGCAGCGCATTTTCCACTTCGTCTACAACCTCATAGTCTGTGTGTTGTATATCTATCTGCCATAACAATATCTCATGCATCGACTCCATACAATGCTGCCGCAGGGCTTTGATCATAGCCTTTGGTGGGGAGCCTTGCCGCTCTAGCTGAGCAAGCAACCAAGTCAATACCTCGGTTTTGAGGTGTACATCGTACCCTGCAAACACTCCCGCAAAATCATTGGCTAACGAAGGCAGGGCGGGCAACCTACATAATACCTGCACAGCGGGCAAAGGGTGAGGCAGTTGGGTACAAAGCTCAAGCAATACTGAAGACAACCCTGGACAAAACAAGGTACCGGGCAAACTTTGCAACCAGGTCAATATATAAATGCATCCCTCGGTATTTGCCCGCTTCAGCATGTCCAATAGGTCAGGGGCTATTGGTGCCACCTCTTTAATCCAGTTCAGCCAATGCCACGCCCCTTCATCAAGCAAAGGCTGTAATATTTGCCATTGCCTTTCGGCAGATAACAAGGCAAAGTTACGTTGCAACGCCCAATGTGTATCTTCTTTTATGGTCTCATTGGCTACTTGGGTACTCTGCAACAATTGTCGCAACAAATCATTGCCAAAAGGCGAAAAGTCGCTTCGCTGCTGTAGGTACTTCAGGGCATTGGGGTGACAAGTCAATTGTTGTATTTGGGTGGGGTCAAGTGGTTGGTGCTGCCAAAAAGTAAGCGGTTTGCCCTGAAGATATTCTTCAAAACTTAGCTGGATCAATGCCGGATGTTGTGCCACTTTTTTAAGCCTGCCCAACAAAGTGTCTTGCTCCTCAACGCTGCATTTTTTGTACAAATTCAGAGCTTCCTCTACCAAAAGCGATTGCTCTGCTGCCTCCATCAGCCCCCACAAATGTACTTGCTGCCCAAGGCTGGCACGTTTAAACAGCATTTGCTGTACCCAATAAGCCGACTTGCCCACTACCGACAAGAGCCAATCTGCCAAGGCTACTTGTTGCTCTTGTTTTGCTTGACTTTTTGTGGTCTGATTTTTTACGGCAGGAGCCTCATACAGCTCAAGCAATACTGCTGTCAAGTGCTTTGACACCATCCCCGATGCATCCAATAACTTTCGGATAGTTGCCACATTTCTACCTGCATTGAGCCAATGATCCAGCACCGCCTTTAGCCCCTTTCGGGGAATAAAATAACGCAGTAAAAATATCAGCTCAGGAGGGTTCTTATAGTGTAGCAAATTGTGCCACTCCAGGGTTTCTTGTGTTTCGTTTAAACTTAACACCTCCCAACCCCAGCTTTTGGCACCTCCACTGGCGTTGGCATATAGCAAACGAGCTTCTTCATCAGTCAAGGTTAGCTCATGCTGATACATCAGTGTACACCAGGTAGCCAAGTCATGCGGCTTTGTAGTAAGGCTTCTCAAATAATTGCCCATCAGTTCACGCGTTGCAGGCAAGGCATTGAGCAAGGCAGGTTCATTGTCTATAGCTTTGCGCAAATCAGTCACTTCGCTGAGCAATTGACGTAGACTTGCTTGCGATTCATACCATTGCTTTACCCATTGCTCAAGTTGGCGGGCATTTTCTATGTCGTGTTCCTGTTTAAGGTCAGAAGGCAAATCAAACAATGGGTAGTTGGTCGCAAACTGCACCAATTGTTCGGGTGGGCACAAATCGGCAAGGGTATAACTCAAAAAACGTTGCTTGATAGGCGAGTTTGCTATCGACAGCTCGTGCAATAACACAAAAGGCATATTTGCCCCCAGAATGCCCTGCAATACTGAGATAATAGTGGAACGCAACCCCGAATTATCATTATTCATCAACAACTGGGTAAGTGGCCACACACATTGTTGGGTACCATGTGTTTTCAAATACGCTACCGCTGTTTTTTTAATGTTCATATTGCGGTGTCGCAACAAAGCGATGACCTCCTTTTCGTGATTGCCTTCTGGCATTTGAGTCAGGGCAATCAGTGCTTGGCGCAAAGTAAAAATATCTTGGTTGGGGTGCAAAAAACGCCTGATCAGGTAAAATGCTTTGGGTTGATGACTTGCTCCCAAACAGGCAATATAAAATTTAAGCACGTGGGGATCTTTAGAGGCGGCTATTCCTTCGAGCAAACCTATGTCAAAACGATGATCTATACATTCGGTCAGGTAGCCCAAATACCGCTGTAGCACCGCTGATGCCTGTACTTGTGGCAACCTGGCAAGTATGGACTCTGCCAGTAATTGGTTGGCCTCTTTACTACCCGGTGGGGTACGCCTGGCAATGCGTTGAGCAAGCACCTGGGCACATTGCCAGGCAGCCATTTGTATGTCTTCGTTGGTGTTTCCCAGTTTTTTTATTACCAAGGGCAACACCTCTGCATTGCCTTGTTGTGCCAACTGACGCAGGGCTTCAGTTTGGGTATCAACGACTGGTTGATCAAGCGCGCTCAGCAAAAAAGGCTGAGCACTTGGGTGTAATGGTTCACACAAGTAAGGTAATAGCTCAAAACGTCCGGGCAGTTGGTGCGCCTGCAAATACTCATAAATCGGCGCAGGGTTGTCAGCCAATTGTAACAACAAGGGCAAGGCTTGGGCTTCAAACGAGGGCAGGCGTTTTTTTTCTCCTTCCATCTGCAATACCTGCTTAAGGTAGGCTACAGTTTTTGCCCCACCCAAACGCTGCAAAGCACTCAGACAAGCCGTAGGATGCACCGAAACATAAGCCAGGAGGGTGTCTTCAGCAGGGTGATAATCCAGCTCAACCAACGCCCGCACAAGTTGCTCAAAATGATTGGGATAACGATTGTCTTGCAAAAGTTCGTGCAGCATTTTTTTTGCTGGATCACTCTTCAATGCTGCCAATAGAGCAATCCACTTTTTTGGAGTAACAGGATGATGTGCTGCGTACCCTGCCAGTTTTTGCTCAAACCTGCCGTGCAACAATATAGCCAGTTGCCGGGCAGATAAAATATCATAAGCAAAGTAAAAATGTAACAACGATGTCATCTGCGCCTCATGGCAAAATACCCCATCGTAAGCCATCGCCAACAAGTGCTCAAGCAGTGCTTCGCTATGGGCAGTATACACCCTCAACCACTGCACCAGCGTATCGGCCAAATGGGGAGTGGCTTGCGCCGATAATACCTCTAATGCCACTAGTTTTGTATCGATGCTCCATTGTGGCTCTTTTATTACTTCATCAAACAAAGGGTGGGCTCTCCACAGGGCAAGTATTTTCAAGCCCAGCACTTCAAACTTTGGTCCCCGGTTCATCAGTTTTCTACAGGCTACTTCTGGACATTGCTCAAAGCAAAAGTAAAAGTCTTTCAACAAGCCATACACTGCCTGAAGCTGCCAATGGTCTGCATGTTTCAACAAATAAAGTATTGCTTCGCAAAGCATCTCATAAGACAGCAACGCCTGCCCAATACCCAAACGCAACAGGTAAATCAAAGTGGTGCTCCAGGGTTTATCCTCTGCCATCAACACCTTTAGCAAGGTTTCATGGCTGGCTTTACTACGGGGTTGCAACGTGTGCAAGGCTTTAGCTAACAAGTGTTTGTCTTTGCCTTGCATGGCTTGCTCAGGCGCCACAGCCAACCAGGTTTGCCACCACTTGAGCCTTACTGCCAAAATCAATGATAAGTCATCTGGATCAAAAAAATCGTCTACCGATGCATGGCAATGCCACACTTCGCTTAATGCTACCTGGGTTTCATAAGACAGTTGGGGCAATTGGGCTACCCAAGCCTCAAACCAAGGTTTGACCGAGGCAAAACCAGCAGAAGTGAGCTTAAGGGCAAGCTGACAGGCAAGACAAATGTCTGTGTTTTTTTGCTGGGCAATTGTCTGTATTTTTTGCTGTAAAGCTTCTATGTTTTTTGTATTCATAAGCGCATCTCTAAGAAAAAGCAACCAAAATCTTTGGGTGTAAGCCTGATAAGTTACTCTACCCTGCTATTTTTTCGCCTCGGTTTGCGTCTCCACAACCGAGTTTACGAGTCCTTAGATACTGCTGAATGTCGGTGCTCAGCAAAGCTAAACCGCCTCATCGCAGCGTCTGAGAACATTATTTTTGAAGGTTTCGATCAGCTCGTGGAGACACGAACTGAGGCGATGACGGTACTAAGTAACGTGTTCGCCCCGTAAACGGGATTTCGGGCGTAGCCCTCAACAATAACCCCGATAAGAAATCGGGACTTTGAAGCTGTCCGATTTAGAATAAATTAGCTTCGCAGAGCTTGAACTTCGTTCTGCGGTTCGCTTCACTGCCTTTCGTTATTTTTATTGCCCGTAGTACCGTCCCACGGTCTGGCTCAACATCCCCCGGATGTTGCCTTGAGCGCAAAAACCGATGGCTAAAGCTTCGCTTTGCCGAGCTCTGCCAAAGGCTAAGGGATAAGAAAGTAATTAATTACCCAACTTAAAAAAATGGCATACACACTTGTACTTTGAAACAGTATACTCATTTGCGTCGTGTCTGACCAACAGCGCCTTTCTTTCCGCCGGCGTATGCACTCCTTCGCTAGGGCGACCATTCCGATAAATCGCGAACTTCCATTGCATTACAGCAAGGGATTGCCCCTACAATAAACCTCTTGATTTATGCATAAATGTTTGTATATCAATAATTTTAAAAACTTCGCACAACCCTAATTCCGTATGCCAAAAATAGAAGTCAAGGAAGTTATTTTTTTCGCTTCCCTAAATGCCTCAGTCAATTGTGCGTATTTGCCCCAAAAACCAGAAACTTATTTTGAGCACGTTACTAAACTAGCATTTGGTAAAATTCGTTTTATGTGGTCAAATTGTCATAACGCTCAAACACCTCGCGTACACCTTGAGGCAGTGTCATGGGGCGTTGAGTTTGAACATCTACATTTACATAAATAAGTGTTCCGCTGATAAGGTGTTGTTGCTGGCAGGTAATCTCCATTTGAATGGTAATGCTGGTATTGCCAATGCTTGAAGTACGCACATAAATGGTTAATTCGTTGTCGAACCGTGCTGGCGCGTGGTACTCAATGGTGGTTTTGCGCACATACATGTCACAATTGTATTGCTTGAGTCCATCAGGATAGGTAAGTCCCAACGCGCGAAAGTACTCAGTAAAAGCCACATCAAAATAGGTCAAGTAGTGCCCGTTAAACACCACTTGCTGGGGGTCTACTTCTGCCCAACGCACCCGCAACGAGTGTTTGAACTTGAATAAGGAAAAGTTTGGTTGGTTGGTCATTGTGATAAATCAAGTAAAGTTTAATCTGTAGAGTAAACATACCAATTTTTTGCTACTTTTTGGCAATATCTATATGGGCAAACTAAATCTCCTTGTGCCCATAAAAACCCCGCGCTCTCGCCCACCCCTGCCAAAGATGAAAAGTGATATAAGCCATTGCTCACATAAAAATTATCAAAGCCCAGGCGTGTTACTTCTCTATTCATATCAATTGTTTGCGATGCTTTTGGTTGAGCATGGGCTTGTACAATTTGCTCTAGCAATACTTGATGTGTTACGATAAAGCCCTTTGCTGTTTGACGGGGAACTTCTGCTATTGTAAACGGCTTCAGAAGTACTACCACAAACAATACGCCTCCCAACAAACCCAACATTTTGCCTTGGCGCAAAGGAGCTACTGCAAATAATGCCGCAAACATAGACAATACCCACACCAAAGAGTATGGTTCGCCATACAACCCAGCGTTGAACCAAAAAGAGGAAGTATTGTATAGATAAGGGACTATATGGGTATAATCATAATACATCATCAATGCCCAAAACGCTACCCATAATATATACAAGCTGATGCTTAAGGGAGTTGATAATACTTCTTCGGTTTGACATTGCTTATCTTCCATACGATGCTTTTTCTAACCAAAACATACACTACATTAAAAGCTAAAATAAAAAATTCATCGGTATTAGTTTCGCCTTTCATTATTTTGTTAAATACTGCCACTCTATTGAATAAAACTCTGCTAAGTGTTCTTCTATATTTCAATCAAAGCTTCTGTTATGTATATTCGAGGTAAAAAAGCAATTACACCATTCATGAAAAATATCACTGCATTTCATACTTTATTATTTTATATGTTTATAAGCCCTTGGCTGTTTGCCCAATCGTTTACTGGTGTGCAAAAACAACAAGGCTATGCCGTTTTTGGCGATCATACTACTTTTATATTCGATGAAACTCTTTATCAGGTCAAACCACAAAGAGTAGTGGTGACGGGGGAGTTTAGAAAGTGGGACAAGGACCTGGAACAATGGCAACTTAAAAAAACCGGGCAACAATGGTTGCTTACTTTTGACAACAGCGACTTTAAGGTCATTGGCCCCAATACAAAGTTTAAGTTTAGGATAAATAAGGGTGAATGGCTAAATCCCCCGGCAAAAGCTAAGAATAAAAAAGGCAGTGACCTGGTGTTTATGCTCCAAAGTACCCAACTAGGGCTCAAAGCTGAAATCAGGAGCAACTGCCTGATATGGGCAGAGGTAAAAGCCCCCAAACGCCCTTTGCGCCCCCAAGACTATCGCCTGACCGATGCCCAAGGCAAGGTTATTCCAATAGCAGGCGTATTGCCCAATGGCGCCCGCTCTACCCTTATCACTCCTGCTAAAGTACTGAACAAAAAACGGGTATATTTTTTAGAAATTCCTTCGCTTAAGCTCAAAACCCATTGCTCGTTTGATGGCTGGTTTCGCGAGGCTTTTTCTACCAAAGAGCTAGGCGCCAATATTGATCAGGGCAAAACCAGCATCAGAATTTTTTCGCCCCGTGCCGATCAAGTCAAGCTTTACTTGTATAAGGGCAGGCTAGACAAAAAAGCCTATCGGGTAGAAAACCTCCAACAAGACCCAAATGGAGTGTGGGAGATCATCATCCCTGAAGATTTGCATGGGGTGTATTATGACTTTACTGTACACGGTGCCCAAGAGCCAGGCAATCATTTTTATGAAACCAACCCCGTGCACATCAGCGACCCTTATGCCAGGGTAAGCGACGACACCTGGGGCAAAACCAGGATCTGGCGACGCACTCAACCCGCTACCCCGCTCAAAAATGGAATTCCGGCAATGGAAGACGTGATTGCGTATGAGGTACACGTACAAGACTTCACTGACTTGTTGCCCGTAAAACGCGCCCATAAGGGAACGTTCAAGGCCATGATAACCCCTGGGCTACGCAACAAACGGGGCAAAAAAATAGGGTTTGATTATTTGCTCGACTTGGGCATCAACACCGTGCACCTGATGCCGGTACAAGAGTATTTGCATTTTCCGACCAAAGACTGGCAAGCCTCTTTTGGCAACGATGCTTATATGAAGGCACAGGGAATAAGCCATGAAAACTATCAGTGGGGCTACCGTACTTCTCACGCTTTTGCGGTAGAGTCGCGTTACCGCAGTAAGGGCAGCGAGCCAGGCAAAGAACGCGAAGAGTTTAGAGATTTGGTGCAGGCTTTTCACGACAAGGGCATTGCCGTGATTATAGATATTGTGCCCAACCACACCGCCGAAAATATGGACGGAAACTTCTGGAACTTTCATTTCAACGCTTTGGGCAAGCAGTATTACTATCGCACCAAAAACTTTAAGCATATTGGCGCCTACGGCAACGAGGTAAAAACAGAAAACCGACCGATGGTGCAACGCTGGCTAATTGACCAGTGCCAACATTATATCAAAGAGTTTGGGATTGATGGTTTTAGGATTGACCTTGCCGGACAAATAGACCAGCAAACCCTGATAGCGCTCAAGGCTGCCATTGACCCTGATAAGATTGTATATGGTGAGGCTTGGATTGGCTCGAATGACCCTCACTTTGAAAACAACCCCGATTGGGATTGGTACAAGGAGGATGCCCCCATTACTTTTTTTCAGGACGAGTTGCGCAATGCTTTCAAAGGACCCGTGTTTGAACTGAAAGATCCCAAAAAAGATCGGGGCTGGGCAGGAGGTAAATTTAGCGAACGCGCCAATGTAATGAAGGGGCTCGCCAACCAGTTTACTGATGACAAAACGCCCTTGAGTGGCATTAGTTACCTTGATATTCACGATAATTTTGCCTTGGCCGATCAGTTTGGGAAAAACTTTGATGGCAGATATGAGGTAGACGAGGCAGCGTATAAAATAGCCGTAACTTTGCTCTATACTACGCTAGGACCTATTGTGACCCACGGAGGATCGGAGATCATGCGAAGCAAAGCTGTTGCCCCACTCAAGGAAGTAGTGAAACAAACCAAAGCAGGGTACAAAGTATATATGCACGGCTACCGCGATACTTATAACCACCGCAACGCCAATCATTTTTTATGGCAAACCGTAGGGCAAAAGCCTAGAGGCCAAAACAAGAATGATTACCAAAATATGTATGCCTTTTGGCAAGGAATGAACACTTTGAGGCTTTCAGAAACAGGCAAAGTATTTAGGGTGGCAAAGGCAGTGCCTGAGGGGTATTACCAATGGTTTGCCCCCAAAAACCGCGAAGATGTATTAGGTTATTTGGTAGATAAAAAGGTGTTGGTATTGCTCAATGTAGGTGCTCAGCCTTATACTTTTACAGAGGTAACTTTGCCGGCTGGCCAATGGAAACCCGTTGCCAATACCCAACAAGTACAGCTCAAAAAAGGGGTAGGTAAAAACCTCTTAGGTAACAAAGTTCACTCGCTGAAACTCAAGGGCAAAAGCCTAATGATTTGGATAAAGGAATAAGGGCTTGTTTAAACCACCTTGCCCGATATTTTATATCAGGCAAGGCTTTGTTGGTATGTACGCTGTTTTGCTAAATAAAACTCTCCATTCAGGCATAACTTTTCCAGCGCTCTTTTCGTTTTTAGACCAAGCAATGATTCAACTTATGACCTTCTTCAACAGCAGCAATCACCTTATCAGGCGATACCTTTCCCGTAAACGCCGCTCTATCCCTCTTGCGAAATACCCAAGTTCTATGTTTCGATCATTCCTCATAATTTTATACATTGACATCTGAATTAATAAAATTCTTTATGAAAAATAATCTTAAATACTACTATGGTATTGTTGAGAACTGTATACACCGTTTGGGGGTTGATCCGGTGAATTGCCGCTCTAAAGACACCGAGGGTCATTGGGACCTCAAACGGGGTGATATTACCGTATGGATAGATGTGTGGCATATAGACCGGGAAAAGCGCGCTTATATTCAGGTAGTGGCTCCTATTATGGAGGTACCCATCTACAGAATACCAGAGTTTTATGAAGATTTACTACGTATCAACGACCAACTATTTGGGGTAGCTTTTACCTTATATCATAGTTGGACTTGCCTAAAAGTAATACGTGAGGTAGAAGGGCTAGACGATGAAGAAGCCTATAATATGATTACCAGGGTGGGTAATTACGGCATTGAATACTTAAGAAAGTTACTAAAAAAATATGGCAACAGAGGCCAGGGGCTGGACAAACAAGAAGGTTTGACACCTTTGAATTAAAGAATTAAAAAAAGGAGGACAAAATGACCTCCTTACACTATTGATTATAAAGTATTTTATGTATACGTTTTTCTAAGAGCTTTTTTAAAATTCATCGAAAATTACGCTAAATGCGAAAGTTTAAACAAGCTCTAAGACTCTGTTTTACCAAAACCTCCACCTCCGGGAGTTTTAATTACCAATTTATCGCCTGCATTTACATCTAAACCATCGATGCCTGCCAGCAAAACCCGTTCTACCTTACCTTGCTCATTTTTACGCTCTATATATTGCTCCCCACACTGCCCTTCTTCGCCACCTTCTAAACCATAGGGGCGCTCGCTACGGTGCTGGGTAAGCACTGACAAAGATACGGGCTCTAAGAAAGTAATTTCTCTGATAATACCATCACCTCCTTTAAATTTTCCTTGACCACCTGAGCCTGCTCTTATCTCGAACCTATCGAGCCTTACCGGGTAACGGTGCTCAAAAATTTCGGGGTCGGTGATACGGGTATTGGTCATGTGGTGGTGTACCGCTGAGGTACCATCAAATGAGGCACCTGCGCCACATCCTCCACAAATAGTTTCATAATAACCAAAGTTTTGGTTACCAAACAGTACATTATTCATTGTTCCCTGACTACAAGCCATTACTCCAAATGCTTTTAGTAAAGTATCGGTCAAACGTTGACTGGTTTCTACATTGCCTCCTACTACAGCAGGGCATTGGGTAATATCATCAGGAAAATGAGGGTTCAAAATGGTGCCTTCTGGTATATTGATCCTGATTGGTGTCAAAATACCATCGTTTAACGGCATACTTTTATCCAGCAACAAGCGTAGCACATAAATCACCACACTATTGACGATGGCTGGGTTGGCATTCAGATTTCCTTTGTGTACTCCTCCCGAACCTTTAAAATCAATGGTACAACTACTGTTTTTTACCTCTACACTTACCCGCAAAGGTGTTCCATCGTCTAAAAACTCTTCCGCAGTATAGATTCCATTAGGAATTTTGTTCAGCGTTTCTCCCATGTTGTTAAAGGCATTGAGCTTGAGCATATTCATATATAACTGCACTTTGTCAAACCCATGAGATTTCACCAGTTTTTTCAATGCTTTCTCACCACTGCGGTTGGCGGCAAGGGCAGCGTTGAGGTCTGCCAGGTTTTCTTCGATAGAACGGGTAGGGTAATCGGCATTTTCAAGTACATGCCTGATTTCTTTCCAGTTAACTTTCCCACCTTTCACCAAAAAGAATGGGTCAATGACCACCCCCTCTTCAGAAAGGTTTTTGGCATCAGGAGGCATAGATGCCGGCCTTATTCCTCCTATTTCTGAATGATGCGCTCGGTTTACTACATACCCGATCAAACGGCGATACTCTGAATATACTGGAGTAATGAGCGTAACATCGGGCAAGTGAGAACCACCAAACTTGGGATGGTTGGTAATGATAGTATCACCGTCTTGCAACATAACCCCCGATTTGAGCACGCTTCTGACGCATACCCCCAGGCTACCAAGGTGTACTGGAATATGAGGCGCATTGGCCACTAACTCACCTTTAGCGTCTAACAAGGCACAAGAAAAATCTAAACGTTCTTTTACATTGACCGATAAAGATGTGCGCTGAAGCATGGCTCCCATGTTTTCGGCAATAGACATAAAGCGGTTAGTGAAAAGCTCCAGCTCTATTTCTTCGCTCATGTATTCCGAGATTCTGAAGTAGCCTCCGGGTCGTTTTACTCGTTTTTTGCGCGTAATAATACCTGTGCCCTGAGCATCTATAGTGAATACCCAATCTTCTTCTATCACCGTGGTGCTGTGCTTGTCGAGCACCAAGCCAAATCCTTCAATAGTGGCGCCTTTTTGCAGGTTTTCGCGGAGATATACCGGTGCTTTTCTCCACTTATCGTCTATAAATGATTTAATATAATGCGAAGGTTCGGGCACATAAACATTAGGCTTAGGAAGTTCATTTGTTTCCAAGCCAGATTTTACCGAAGCAATTACCCGGATAGATTCTACCTCTATCTCACGGTTGGACACCCAATGCCCATAAATGTTTTCGTATTTTTTACGGAAGTGCTCTACTATAGTCTCTATGCTGGCTTTGTCATTGGTCAAAGGTATATCAAGACTGGCATCTTGTCCTTTGAAACGCAAATAAGCAATGCGTTGACGAATTTCAATATTATTGGCAGGAATACCTTCGTCTTTTACCTCGTTAAAAGCTTCTGACTCAAGTTGGTCAAACAGTTGCTGCAAAGCGACTTCTTTTTCTCCAAAAAAACTTTGTACTGAGGTAAGCAACTGCTTTTCGGCAAAACGCTCCAGCAAAGCAGCCCCTATGCCATAAGCACTCAGCAAGCCTGCATCTTGAGGGATAAGAATTGTATTAATATTGAGCAACTCGGCAATGCCACATACATGCAAACCACCTGCCCCACCAAAAGCCACTAAACCATATTCGCTGGGGTCATAGCCTTTGGCTACAGATATTTTTTTGATGGCTCCTGCCATTATTTCATTGGCTATTCGCAAAAAGCCCGTAAGATATCTTCATCGTTTCTACTTTCTTTGGTTTGGAGCTCAATCTGTTCTACCAAAATATTGAGCTGCTTCTCGGCCTCATCCTGAAACACTGGAATACCAAACTGTCGGGCATCTAAACGCCCCAAAAGTAAATGTATATCAGTAATAGTCAGTTGCCCGCCAGCACCATAACAAGCTGGTCCGGGAAAAGCTCCTGCGCTTTCGGGACCTACACATAACTTGAATCCATCAAAATAGCATAACGAGCCGCCACCCGCTGCTACCGACTCAATGGCCAGGGCTGGGCTAAATATATAAGCATCTCCTATTTTAAGGTCAAACCTATAGTCAAATTCATTGTCATAACGTGCCACATCAGTACTGGTACCTCCCATGTCAAAGGTAATGAGGCGATTATGCCCTGATAGTTTTCCAATGGTAGACGCCCCCACTACTCCTCCTGCTGGTCCACTCAGCAAACTGTCTTTAGGCTGAAAGCTTTGAGATTGCACCAGGCTTCCGGCGCTTGTCATTACCTGCAAATAAGAACTATCTAACAATTGTACTACGTCCTTGCTTGGGTCTTCTTTGACTACCTGCAGAGTTTTGGCAATGTTGCTCAGGTAATTGTTGATTACCGGAGATAAATAAGCGTTGACTACGGTGGTTTCGGCACGAGGCAAAAACTTGATCAACGATGATAACTCAGTAGAAACTGACACATCGGCAAATCCATGTTCTAACAAAAACTGTTTGACCTGTTGCTCATGTGCAGGATTTTTATAGGAATTCATCAAAGCCACTGCTGCCGATGTGATTCCTTCGCTCTTGAGCTCTTCTAATATTTTGGTATCAGGCAATACCAATGACATCAGTACTTCTCCATTTGCCGACAGGCGCTCTTCTACCTCTACTACTTTGTAGTGTAGCGGGGCAGGTTTTTCTACACGCATAGCAAATATATCGGGGCGTTGTTGAGTACCTATTTTGAGTAAATCTTTGAAGCCTTTAGTTACAAAAAACACAATTTTAGCCCCCTTATTTTCTAACAAAGCATTGGTGCCCTTGGTAGAGCCCAGCTTCATGTGTATAGGGGGTAAAGTATCGTCAAGGGAGGTTTGAGTAATCAAACGAACAGCTAAGATGGGGGCTTCTTCGTAGGCAGTAATTTCAAAACTGCGGTTGACTAAGTCGAAATCAAGCGGTTGAGAAAGCACAAGTAGTTCTTTTTCTATGTCAAAACGCTCTACGAGTACCTTGGGGTGGTCTTGTTGCAAAACCCTGAACTCATACCCTTTGATAATGTCTTTTTTGAGGCTCCAGGTTTCTCGTACTTTTAAAGTCTTG
The DNA here is from genome assembly GCF_000169175.1 of Microscilla marina ATCC 23134. NCBI lineage: Bacteria > Pseudomonadati > Bacteroidota > Cytophagia > Cytophagales > Microscillaceae > Microscilla > Microscilla marina. The sequence continues at coordinate 78,823 of NZ_AAWS01000002.1, read as the reverse complement.
GCATCTATCTGCTTGATAATATTGCCTCTAAGTGTGCTATTACTCAATACTTTTCTACGGTATTCATTGCCTGATGAATCACGTGCAATACAGTCTGTAAATGTGCCTCCTGTATCTATAGAAAAGTAATAAGTAACATTATTCATCTCCATGTGAAAATTTTGGAAAGTAAATTTATCAGTCTATCAATCTGATTTTTTAAATGTTTTAAATAAAAGTTTTTGTTCTTTGGTTGATTCTGTTGGATTTAATCAAAACTAATCATTCCTCTGACCAGTTTTCTCCCGGATATTCTAAATTTTATGAAATATAAATTTACTTATAATTTTCAGTATGTATGCTTTTTATTATACATATCACAAAATTGGGTAATAGTAGAAGAATATATTCAGAACAAGTAAAAAAGATTAACAATCATAAAAAATAATTTATGAAAGTCGTAATATAATCTTGTTTTTTTTGTGCTAGAATTTAACCAAAAATATTCGATTTAAACTTAAACAAACAGAAAAAAGTGCCTCAATACCCCCTGAGAAACAGGTAATTGGTAAAAACAAAGATTTTTTCACCCAGGTATCTCACTCGTTTATGTTTATGTCAATTAATCAATCCGCCCAATAGTTAAGCAGCTGAGAAAGAATTTAGTTCGAAAACAAAAGCTGTTTTTTGTTCATTATTTAATAATACACAAATCTATTGACAAACAAAGCATGTATTGAAAACTTTACACGATTGTTTATTAAACCAAAGTTGGTAATTTTAGCCCAAAAACAAAAACTATCTGTCGTTCCTAAGCTGCAAAACCTATGCGAATTATCAAACACCAACACAATATTTCGGCTAAAAAAATGTTGTAGCCTAGCTCAATATAACATTTTCGCACTTTTGAGAGCATTCAACTATTGACCATCATTAATTTTGTAAGTGGTAATGCTGTTGTAAATAGTGCGTGCCTGTGTTTAAATTATTCGTTATACTCTAAAATTAAATTAACCATTTCAATGAAAAAAGTTATTGTAGCCTCTAAAAACCCCGTAAAAGTGGAGGCAAGTCAAACAGGGTTCAAGCAGGTTTTTCCTCAAGAAAGCTTTTGCTTTCAAGGCATTGATGTACCCTCTGAGGTAAGTGATCAACCTATGAATACCCAGGAAACTTATCGGGGGGCATACCATCGGGCGCTCAACGCTCAACAACATACGCCTGATGCCGACTATTGGGTAGGAATAGAGGGAGGTGTAGACTTTTTGCAGAATACAATGGAGGTTTTTGCCTGGATAGTGGTACTATCACCTGAGCAACAAGGAGTTGCCAAAACAGCCTCGTTTATGCTCCCCCCAAAAGTAAGTGAGCTTGTGAAGCAGGGCTATGAGCTTGGGATAGCAGACGACATAGTATTTCAACGAAAAGACTCTAAAACCCAAAGTGGTTCAGTGGGTATTTTGACCAATGGCTTGATTGACCGCAAGGAGTATTATGTACAAGCAGTAGTGCTTGCACTTATCCCTTTTATGCATCAGGAACTATATAACCAAACCAAGTATGCCAAAGATTTGGTGAAATAAAATAGCTTACCTTTTTTCAATTAATTGAGTAAGGGTATTATCACCTAAATGGATTTGTGCCTGATAGGTGCCATAAGACAAAGTAGCGAGGTGTATTTGAGCCACGCCGTTTTTGACTTGTGCTTGTTGATTCAACACTATTTGCCCAAACATATTAAGCAAAACTACTTTGACAGGCTGCAATACTGGAGCGTTGATATTTAATACATCTTTTACAATTTCTGGAGCAGTATTCATAAGTTAGAGGTAGTTATTGGGTAGCTAAAAATATTCTGTTGTATATAACAACTACAAAAACTATTAAATGTTATAAGATTCTGTCATACTATTAGATAAAGAAGATACTTTGGCGTTTGTACTCTACAAATAATGTTAAATAATCAGACTTTTTTTTACGATTTGGCTACTGCTACCCACGAAAAATTGCTCACCCAACTAATGAATAATGATGTTTTAAGAAAAGACATATTATTTGCGGTCAGAGAAGTGCAGAATGATTTTGGCCAGGCATTGCTTTATGTATCGGCCGGTTTTGTGCGCAACTTATATTGGGACTACGCCCATGGGTTTGCTACCAGTACTCCGCTAAACGATGTAGATGTAGTATATTTTGATGAGGGAAATTTATCAAAAAAACAAGATCAACAGCTGGAAAGTATACTTTATGAACAGCTCCCCAAGGTAAATTGGTCGGTGAAAAACCAAGCACGTATGCACCAAAAATCGGGGCATGTACCCTATACATCATTGCATCATGCATTGAGCAATTGGGTGGAAACTGCTACTGCCATTGGGGTGCGTGCCCAAAAGGATAATAGTTTGAGTTTTGTGGCTCCCTGGGGTTTTGGGGATTTGTTTGATCTTATCCTTCGCCCTACCCCTTACTTTGCCGATAAGCCTGCTATAATGCTCGAAAGAATACAGCAAAAAGGTTGGCTACAGCATTGGACAAAACTAAGCGTAAAATTCTAACAAAGTATATATATATCAATACTCCTCAGTGATTTTAGTCAAATTTGTTTGCTGGTTATCAGTCATTTATGAATTTAAAAATTATTTAATTGGGTGTTTAGGCATAAAACCGAAACACTTTTAAAAATAAAGTGAGTATACAATCTTAATATAAAATACTGGTTTACAGCATTTAACAAGGTGAACATTTACTCGAATCAGCTATGGACTATCGACTAAATACTATGGACTATTGATATATAGGTATGCCCAATAAATAAGTGCCAATTGTAGAGGTAAACGAAACCATAGAAAACCAATCGGGATTTTTCTAAACTTACGCCCCGCCATTTTTTCAGTAAGCATATAAATATTTGCCGGAAATACCGCTATCAGCAGTGCTACTACTCCAATGGCTGCCCAGTGACGGGTTGGTTCAAATAAAAGCCCTACACCCAATACAACTTCGGCAATACCACTTAAGTCTACCATAAGTTTATGTGCTGGAATATAGGGAGGCATCATTTTAAGATAAAATTTGGGTTGCACAAAGTGGTAAACCCCAGCAAGTATATACAAAACTGCCATTATGTAAAGTGCAATCATTTCAATAAGCTTAGTTTGAGAAGCAATGTAATCGGAATGTTCATAGTTTCCAAGGTGGGTTCCATAATTTGAGCCAAACAAAGCTATCTGCTCGGCGGTTTATTAATTTACTTGATCACCTACAACTATTGTGTTGTTTTTGCCTTTGACTAATACTCCATAAGTAGCAGCAAGTAATTAGCTATAAGTCCCTAGATACCGATGTATGTCGGTACTACGGGTAAGGGGCACTCATTCATAATATGGCTGCTCTATGCCTACTCATTAGGTATATTTAATTCTGCCTTGGTACTTAGCAGGGTTCAAGCACACAAAGCAATGCGAAAAGCCGTTGTTTTACCCCGTTTGAAGCATCACCTTGGGTGGCTATGCCAGAGGTTTATAAAAATACAATCATGTTTGCAGGTTTTGAACGTTATTAGTAGTATGAGTTGTTTTTATTACGTTTAATGCCCTTGCAATCGCCAAAATATAAGTATATTTGGGTTAAAAACCTGCTTAGTATCTTTTAATGATAAAAACAACTAAATATCATTATTTTTGGCATAATTTTTCCGATGTTTAAATAATTGATACGATTTAGAAAGTAACGCCTTCTATTTTACACAGAACCATTCGTTTTGTGTTGTATTATACACCAAAAGCAAAAAAGCCATGCGTTTCACACTAAAAAAGGTAAGACATAAAATATTGCTGGCGTTTGCAACACTCATTCTGTTTACAGGAGTTATTGTGGTGATCTCACAATACTATATGCGTAAAAGTAACGAGTATCAATCTTTGAAAACTCAAATCAAAGACTTGCTTAACTTGAGCCTTACTGTACAAAATCACCAAAAAAACTTCCTACTGACAGACGCCAAGTCAATTACATACTATAAACAAAAAGGTCAAAGTAAAAACCTTTCTGAATACAATAAGAATGCGCTGAAGATAAAAAAGCTTATTACCAAAATTGAAAAAGCCCCTCTGCTTAACCAATTAAATGTTGATAAAAGCCTAAAGAAAATCAGGTCGTCTCATACCAAATATAATCGTTGGTTTAATGACCTTTCTCTCAAAATACAATACAAAGGCTTTAAAGATTATGGGTTGATCAATAAAATGCGCATAGCTGCCCATCAACTTGAAAAAGCAGATAGTCTTCGTCAGTTTGATATTAATAAACTGCGTCGTCACGAAAAAGATTTTCTACTACGAAAAGATTTAGTGTATGCCAACAAGCTGTATAACCTTAATCGAAGCATTAAACAAAGCTTAAGGTCTCAAATAGACACTTTGGCAAAAACAGCATCTGCACAAATCAATCGCCTTGAAGCATACATAAACACTGCCAATACTTATGAAAGGTATTTTGCCAAAATTGTCAATATTGATATAAAAATTGGTCTGACTGAAAACGAAGGAATCAGAGGCGAGCTCAAAAACATTATTGCTGACATTAAACTGGAGTTGAGCATTTTGCACGACACCGTGAACGAAAGAACCAACAACCTGATTTGGCAGGCGGCGATGGTATTTCTTATCGTGATTATTGTCATGCTCTTTTTGTCACTGGCGGTTGCCTGGTATTTTACCCACAGTATTTCAAGTCCTATAGAGTTGCTCAGCAGAATCACCAAATCGATTGCTGATGGATTACAAAACCAAGAAGACCGTTTGGATGGAGTACAGACTGAAGACGAAGTAGGTAACCTTGCCCGTAATTTTAAAAACCTCTATACACAACTCAGACAAACCATTCAGATTACTAAAGACGAAAACGCCAAACTGAAAGAGTTTTCGCAGAAAGAAGCTGAACGACGTTGGGAGACTGAAGGTTTTGCTATTTTCAACGAAATTTACCGAAATCACTTTAACAACCTCGAAGAACAAGCTTTTGAGGTAACAGCACAGCTTGTAAAATATACTGGAAGTAGCCAGGGAGGTATGTTTGTGATTAACGACGACAACGACGAAGACCTCTATATGGAACTTAAGGCTTGTTATGCTTACGAACGTAACAAATTTAAAAACAAAAGGGTAGACTTGGGCGATGGGCTCATAGGTACTGCCTGGCGCGAAGGTGATACGATGTTACTGACCGATGTTCCACAGAGTTATGTGCATATTACCTCAGGATTGGGCAAAAGCAACCCCAGTTGTGTGCTGATTGTTCCAGTAAAATCGGACGATGCTATGGTGGGTATAATAGAGCTGGTGTCTTTCAAGGTTTTCAAAACCCATGAGGTCACTTTTATAGAGCGTTTATCGCAAAGGATTGCTTCTGGTATCATTGCCATTAAAGCATCTGAAAGAAACAAGAAGCTATTGGCTATTTTGGAAAGTGAGGCGCAAGATGCCCAGGAACGCGAAGCCAATTTGCGCAAAGAGTTGCAAAACTCTAAGTATTGGGTGCATAAATTTGAGCAAAAACTCAACAATATTTCTGATGAATTAATGATTTACCGCACTGTAATCAACCGTTTGTACGCAGGCTTGTTGATCACCAACGAAAAGTTTATCATTACCAAAGTTAATAACTATATATACCAAAGGTTTAACTACAAAAGAGGCGAGTTGATTGGCGAGTCGGTAGATATTTTAATAGAGACGGACTATAAAAACGTCATCGATTTGCGAGAGAAACGTTTTAAAGTAAGTTATCGTTCTTTTCAGGAACAGGTAAGCGGGGAAGTGATTGACAAGCGTGGTAAAAACTATCCGGTAAAAATGCTTTCTGGAAAATTGGAAATTGACACAAAAATCATTTACATCTTCTTATTCAATGAAGATGATGTAGTACACCTATCACCATCATCGGTAAGCGATGCAAACCAAGGTTTAATATTGAGTTAAAACAACTCAATATCAAACCTTTTTTGCTTTTCCTTACACTCTTCTAACTCAAATTCGGCTCCTCTCGCTCCTGCGCTTTGAACCTTCAAAAAATATATTTTATCTACCAATTGCCCAAGGCCCGGCTCCGGGTATAGTTGATGTTGTTACGGGTAGATATCTTTTTTACAGGTATTTTGCTGAGTGGTGCCCACAAAAAGAATTTAAACATCAAGGTATTGTCATTGCGATTGTTGGTACTCAACTGAGAAATATTGTCTACATAATCGGTTTGTGGGTTGAGTATGCTTGCCTGTAGGCCCAAGGCATAACCATTGGCAAAACGATAGGCAGCACCAATGCCTGTAGGCAACATAACCGCAAAGTTATTATAGTTTTCGTTTTTCCCTCGGGAAGTTTGAATGTCCTGAAGGTTTTCTCCTTCGTCGTTTTTCACCAAAAACCGATAAATACCAAAGCCCTGGCTGAGGTATACCATATAACGCGAAGTTTTGATCAAGTTAAACTGGAGCTCATAGTGAAATGTAATTAAATTTGATTTAAAAAAGTTATTGGGTCTGCCGTCTTCTTCAGGATCAGTAGAGGTGAAAGAGTAATTCAGGTTTTCTCCTGTAACAGACCCTATGCTGAAACCAAATCGGCTGTTAAAATAACGGTGTCGGTTGAGCCTGTAAGCAATATGAAAAGAGGAGGTCCACTTGCTGTAAGAAGGGTTCAAATCGCCTCGGTAAGCATTGGCACTGATGCCTACTTCCAAAAAACGAGGGATTTTGGGCAACGATTTATTCTCAAAAGGGGGCTGCAAAATATCCAATTCTTCGTTGTTGTTTTGCGCTTGTAATGTTGCGCAGGTTATACAAAACGCCCACAATGTTAGCAGTATTTTTTTCATACTCCTTATAAACGAAAAAACGTCCAAATTGATTCTTAGGAATGGACAAAAATACCTGGGCATTTTTAACCGCCTATTTTTTCAACACTCTTTCAAAAAATATATAAGTTTATTTGAGTACTTGTACACTCTTTATATTATTTTAATAATACAACCATCTTGCGCAGCACAGCAAGCTGTAGCTGATGCATTCTTTATATTTTTTACCCTGCAAAGAGGCATTAAAAAACCTGCCCTCAAGTATCAAAACTTTAGAGCAGGCAACAATTATTAAAAGTTAAAACTAAAGGTAAAATTATTCATCATCTCTTAGGGGTTCGTCGAAGTTGCCTTCTCCTAATAGCTCCTTCATATCCTCTTCCGACAACATCATCTGCCCCAACATTCCTACACTTGGAGGGGGGGAAACTGTTTGTTTTTTATTTGTATTATTCATTATTTCAGGGTTAGTAATTTTGCTTAGTAATTTGTAAGAAAAAATATTTTACAGATTACTGAAATCAGGTATTTATTTTTTTAGCCTCAATTTTATAAAATCTTTAGCTTGAGCAGGGGTTTTATCAGGCAATTGGTTGAACAAAGAATTTTTCATCTTATCCAACTTGTGTACATCGCTGCCCACCCAATGTACCTTACAACTAAAACCCGTATCGCTTATTTGTTTGAATTGTGTGGTTTCAAGGTTCATTTTACCAAAACTTGTTTTTAAATGATGCTGCATTTTCAAAAAATAAGTAACAAAGCCTGCTGGCGCACTTATCATTAATGTCTCCCAATTTTTCGTCTTAATAGATTTCATCTCAATAATTTATGTAATAATGTTTTAAATGTTTGTGGTACAAAGGTAGGGCATAGAGTTGGATACCTAAAAAAACAAGTATAGACAAAGGGTATACAAAGCAAATTTATTTGGTGTATACAACCTTTATAAGCAAGTTATCCCTCCTGCCTGATGGTTCTCCTCCTGTTTATTTACAAGGTGTAAAAGCTTGCTCTAAACATCTAAAAACTTAAGTAAAAAAACCCAGGTATAAAATACCGGGGTTTTTTCTTTCTACTTATGGATGTTAATTATTTATTGAAATAAACTATGTAATGCCTTTATATTGGGCTAGTACCTCAACCACTAAATATATAAAGTGGTATTCTGCACTTTTGCCCTTTGCTTCTCTTAGGAATAGTACCAAGATAAATTTACATTTTTAAGGTCATCTTTCGCTGACAGAATTCGTTAAAAAAACTTGCCGTAGCGCTGCTATGACGCCGTCCCGCAGGGCGGGCTCAACATCCACTGGATATTGCCCTGCCTCTCCTGCCAACAAAATATTTTGGCGTTACTATAGAACTTTATTTTTACACCATCCCTTAAAAACCAAATTTGCCGCTGTGCTGTGCCGCGATGAGTCTATAAATTCTCTGACTCAACTTTTAAGAGCTTTGCCACACAATGAAGGATTCGGTAGGCGTTAGAACTCAAAAAGCGAATAATGCTCTAATTTATCGCTAAGGCACAAAATTCACCTTTGCCTACCAAGAAGCCAGCGAACTATTCATCAGCTACTAGTTGGATAGTGGCGTTTTCTATTTTTTGCCACGAACCATCGCTGTCCTGAAACTTGATACTGGCTGTACCTTTCTCCCAATTTTCATCAAGCAATAGCCTTACTTTGGTATTAGGCGATAAAAAAGTGCTTTGATCGGGGGTTAGAAAACCATCAGCGGTAACTAATACTTGAGTTTTGTTATAGTTGAGTAGACTTATATAAGTAAAGTCTCCTTTGAGGTAAGAAGGAATGCTCACAAATGTTTTGTTGCGTCGATTAATATCGGCGTTGCCTATAACGGTTTCACGTCCTATATAAAAAGTGAGGCAGAGGTATATTTTCGGATCATTTTTTTTGTTAGATCTCACCTCATAGTTGGCTACAAATAATCCTGGATTTTTTTTAGCTTTGGTTGCTGTATGCATTGTCTTCACGTATCAGTTTTATCACCTACTCTGTTTTAGGCTTTTCGGTGTTCGCCTGATGGAGGCATTTGGATGGTAGAGGAAGGAATTAGATTTTTGTTTGGATGATAGTTTTAATCACTATATGCATCTGCTTATACAAATATACGAAGGATTATGAGTGGACGATAAAAACTGTAATAGACAATCCGTAGACAACAGCATAGACAATCCGTAGACAGGCATTAAAAAAAGACCAAATAATATTTTATACAATTAATTGATTGATAAAATCTTTGAGTTCTACATTTTTGGGTAAGCCTAGTTTTTTCTTCAAGCGATACTTGTGGGTTCGCACACTTTCTGTATTGATATTCAATAGGTTAGCTATCTCTTTGTTAGACATGTGGGTTTTTACATAAGCACAATACCGCAGGTCTTCGGTAGTAAGTTTGGGGTATTCTTCTTGCAACAGGGTAAAAAACCTGGGGTGTACCTTTTCGAAATAATTTTTAAAATTCTGCCACTCGTTCTCCAGATCCAGGCTATTATCAATGTACCTTACAATTTTGGTCACTTCCTTAGAGGCACTTGCTTTTTCTTTGATGTCTATTTTTTCAAGCCGTTCCTGTATTGTCCTTAGTATTTGGGTCTTTTGGTGCAACTCCAGTATTTTAGTGTTAAGCTCACGGTCTTTTTGTTCTTTTATCAATCTATTCTTGCGCTCTATTTCCTGATGCTGCGATTTGATGGTTTTATAGGAGTGCATAAGACTAAGTACTGACTTTACCCTTGCCCACAGTTCTATTTTTTGAATCGGCTTGCGCACATAGTCAAACGCTCCTGCATCAAGGGCAGCCTTGAGGTTTTCGGTGGTGGTATACACCCCAGTAATAAGCAAAATAGGAATATCTTTAGTCAGGGGGGTTTGTTTGAGCGCCTGGGTAAGCTGCAAACCATTCATTTGCGGCATGTCCCAATCGGTAATAATGAGGTCAGGCAAGAGCTTTTGCGCCACATTGTAAGCTATTTTACCATTCGACGCGGTCAGCAAATCATAACTTTCACTTGCTTCTTCCAAGTATCGGGTCATTGTTTGCACATTATCACTTTGGTCGTCAACCACTAGAATATTGGCACTAGTTAAAGCATTAAGGCTCATAGGTTTTTGCTTTGATTTTCAGACTTACAACTTATTTTTCAATGAATTGTTAAGGTGTCATCTTGAAACGACATTTTTTGATAAATGGTTCAACCTGCAAGACTTTCGAAGGCAACTCAAGCCCAAAATCCTACATACCAATCGTTTTTTCAAGTCTGGGGTGAGCATTGCTCAGGTCAACCTGCGGTAAGACCTTCGCGGGAGGTAGGTTTTTATGACGACGCTAAAAAATACTGGCAGGTTTTCGAAGGCAACTCAAGTCCAAAATCCTACACACCAATCGTTTTTTCAAGTCTGGGGTGAGCATTGCTCAGGTCAACCTGCGGTAAGACCTTCACGGGAGGTAGTGGCTTGAAGTTTTTCAATTGAAGCCTTTGGATACAAGAAAGCCTCCCCTTCAACCAATGCAACTTTCGTTGAGAGGCAAGCATTCTCATTTGCCTTAACCGCGCTTCTATTCTCATTTTTGCAAAAAAGAGACTCCCCTGCCCAAGTGTGTGCTTTTCTCTAATGGCAATGGCTATTTTAGCCTAAAAAATCTTCGGATAGTCAAAAAAAATACTACCTTAAAACCAGCTTCAAACTTACATCAATCTTACGTACATCAACCTTTCTTTAAGCGCATGACTAAAACAGCTACTAAACTTCTTCTGAAAAGAAAGAGTCAAGCAAAAGCTCCACTGCTGCCAAGTTGCCGGGCGATTTGTCAAAAGCAAATTCGCTGATGCCACCTACCCACCCTTACCACCCCAATGGGCAACCCCACCAATTGATCAGCCCTTACATGGCACAACAACCCCAAGGTAAGCTCGTGCCCAAAGACGCCAATTACCTGAGTAGCGACGGAACTTTAACGCCTAAAGAAAACCCTTACCCTTTTATGCAGGGCAAGCTTGTCCCCAAAGGCGAACGTTTGAGCTTTCGCCGAAAGGCAGATACCGAACCAATAGCCCCCACCAAACAAGCCCCTAAAGGAGAGCTCACTCAGGGTACCTTGACTAAGGGGAAACTAACCCAGGCAAAACCAACTAAAGACAACTCTCCCTCCAACCAACCTGGGCATCAAACCACCGAGCCCCCACTTCGCCGAAAGGCAACCCCTACTGGCAAAACCGAACAAGCACCGCCCAAAAAAGACCCGCCAACCTTACCCCTTGCCCCGCCCAAGGCGAAGAAGATGGCGGCTAAAAAAGTAGTAACGAACCAACCTTCGGCAGATAAAATTATTGGCTTTAGCCAACTAAGCGCTACCCAAATGGCAGCTCAACACGAGGCGCTGGGCAAGGAAGTAAAAGAAGGACTGAAACAAGACAAAAAGGAGGCTAAAGACGCGCTAAAGCCATTGGAGGTGGAAATGAAGGGCGCCGAAAAGCCCGGAGATAAAACGCTGGACGTAAAGGCAAAAGGCGCAGGTCCTTTGCGAGAAGAAAGACGTGAGCCTGACCCTGGCACACCCCGCCTTGCCAAACACGAACACCACACCAAAACGCCCCCCAAGGCAAAGTTGCCCGAAAAGGAAGAAAAAGGCTTTTTCTCGCGTTTGTTTGGTGGCTTGGCCGATTTGTGGAAGAGTTTGACCGATATGACCGACCTGGTGCCTGTGGCAGATGCGGGTATCAATGCCAAGGCAGGCAAGGCTCCCCAAAACCAACTGAGGGGGCAGGCAAACCCCGCCCGTGCCAAGGAACAACGCAGCCAACGCGACGAAGAGGTGCGCAAAGAAAAAGAGCGTTTGAACGCCGATTTGCGCCAACACCCTGGGCCTGACAATTTACAACCGAAAAAGCTAGAGGAAAAGGTGGAGGTGCCTGCCGTAAAGACTGAGATACCCGATGTGGAGACTCAAGCCAACGAGCAGATGAAGGATTATTTGGCGGCGCAAGTGCCTCCCGAAGCCAGGCAACTTGCCGATGAACGCATGGAAGAAATTTTGGAGCCCAAACTTGCCGAACCTAGAGGTAAATTAGAGAAAGAAGTAGGCAGACAAAAGCAACACCGCGCCAAGGTTTTGAAAGACAAAGACCGCGACTTGAAGAAGCTCAACGAGCAGGCACCACCTAGCGCAAGCGTCCCTCGCTTGTGCCTTTTTTTAGAGGAAGCATCTTGCTTCCATGTTTTTACAAAAAACAAAATCATTGAGCTTGAATTGGCTACGTGGGACACAAGTCTGGAGACTTGCGCCAGCTAATGGAGGTAAACAAGTTTAGTCTTAGGAATAGGTCTTCTAAAAAAACCCAAGAAAAAGATTGAAATACCCAAGGGAACCAGAGTGGTTGTTAGGGAGATAAGCAAACGAATCAAAGACCTCATCTGGCGCAAGTTTAGCATAGCGTAACTTGTGCCTTTTTTCGAGGAAGCATCTTGCCCCGAAGAAAAATCGGGATTTTGAAACTTCCATATTTTTGCAAAAAACAAATACTCAAGCTTGCATTGGCCACCTTGGGTTTGCTTGCGCAAGAATAGTTGCTCCGAGTCAAGCTCAGAGTGCAAGCACAAACTGTTTGTTCGTCATCGTTAGATTTAAGAAGTTGATATAACTCAAGATTGGTTAGGAAAACACGTAGGATCACTATCCAAAATATTAAAATCAAAAACACAGCTAAAAAAAGCGGAAAAGTTGGTTATAATTAAAAAATATATGCAAGAACAAATTGTAGAATATTTGACTTCTTTAAATAAAAAATCTTTATAAAATGGAAATACAAAATGACCGAATTATAATCAGAGGAGAAAGTTATGAGGGACAAGAAGATCCACTAGAAATTGTCGGAGAGTTGTTAGAATCATTAGGAGCAACCTTGGTAGATCAAACAGGTTTTTTTGTGCGAGACAAGCCTCGTTATGAAAAATGGATAATTTCTAATAGTAATATTCTTTTAGTTTTTGATTCCTTAATTGAAGGAAGTTACATTGTTGTAAATAGCGATGTATCACAAGATGTTGTTCAAGCCATTAAAAAGAATGTTAATTATGTTTCTTTAGAAGGAGAGCTACAGTATCATCAAGTTATGTTGGGAGATTTAGCCAACGAGAAGAATTTAGCTAAACGTTTGCCTTTCAATCAAGATCACCTAACTTTTATTCAACGATTGGCACTAATATTCAAATCTTACGATAAGAATGTATTCAATATTTTTCAAAATGCATTATCTCACCCATCAGAAGGTATGCGAATAACAACCTTATGTGCATTTCATTACATCTGGTGGCTAGAACTCAAGCCTTTAATCAGGAGGGTTGTGCGAGAAGACAATAATGAAATTATTAGACGATTTGCCTCAGACATTATATCATATTATGAAAAACCTGAGCCAGGAGTTTTTATGGAAAAAGAAATTGTCCCACACTGGTGGTCTAAATGTGTCAATTATAAGCTTGAATTACTTAATTCAAGGAATAATAATGAGTCATCTATCGAAGACCTTGACTTACCTCCATTCCTTAATTTATAATCAGAATAAATCATTTAAATATCGTGAGTATATCAGATTATTGAATAGATGATTCAAAAATTAGTCTTTGATGATGCTGACATTACAGAGCAAGAAGGCATCAATAAAATATACAGTATTAATGAGGTTTTGGGAGAGTATGAATCTTATATTTCTGGTGATGAAATGAATCAATTAGTATGGTATAGTGATAATAAACAAACAGCTATCATCTACATAGATGATTTTATTATTGATTTAAGTTATTTTCTCATAAATAGTTTAGGTGAATGTCAATTGGAGACAGGTATCAATAAAATCAAAACCAAAGTTAAGTTATTAAACCTTGATCAAATTACCAATATTTTAGATCAAACAAGTTTAACAGTACAAAAATACATTTATTATACAAAATGTTTAATTATCACTTTGTCAGAGTCCAATGATTATCACCCCATCTTCTTTGATATACTTTGTAAAGCCCAACCTGGCGCAAGCGTCTCTCGCTTGTGCCTTTTTTCGAGGAAGCATCTTGCTTCCATGTTTTTGCAAAAAACAAATATCCAAGCTTGCATTGGCTACCTTGGGTTTGCTTGCGCAAGCACAGTTGCTCCGAGTCAAGCTCGGAGTGCAAGCACAAACTGTTTGTTCGTCATCGTTAGACTTAAGTTACCGCTGCACTTAAACTTAAACCAATGTGGGTCAGTGGACAAACCAAGTTGATAATCAATGAGTTAATGTAGCAAAAACTTTATCTAGTTTTTTCAATTTTATTTTTAACTTTGCCCAAATCCTTTCGTTTTCTTCATTTGTCAAACGTAAACAAGGCTTTTTATGAGCGGATCAGTCGATTTCTGGAAGTTTTTAGCTGGGCTAGGCATTTTTCTAATTGGCTTGTTTTTTCTCGAAGAAGCGCTAAAAAATCTGGCGGGAAGTTCATTTAAAAAACTGCTAAGAAAACACACCCAAAACCCGCTTAAGGCAATCATTACGGGTACATTAGTTACAGCAGTGCTACAGAGTAGTTCGGTGGTTACTCTCATAGTGTTGGCGTTTGTAGGTGCAGGAGTAATGAGCCTTCGTAATGCCTTGGGGGTGATTATAGGCTCAAACTTGGGTACTACGTTTACTGGATGGATTGTTGCCACGTTGGGTTTTAAGGTAGACATTGAGGGCTTTGCCATGCCTTTTATTGCCATTGGGGGCTTATCGCTGATATTTTTTAAAGACAACAAAAAACTGAGCGAATTTGGGCGTTTTTTTCTAGGCTTTGGCCTATTGTTTTTGGGGCTTAATTTCATGAAAGCAAGCATCGAACAATTTGCCTCCGGTTTCGATCTGAGCCCTTACATAGCTTATGGTCCTTATGCCTTGTTTTTGGTGGGGTTTGTGCTTACCGCCATTATTCAGTCAAGTTCGGCGGCAATGGTCATTACCCTGAGCGCACTCAATGCTGGGATGATGCCTCTGGAAGCTGCTGCAGCAATGGTCATAGGCAACGACTTAGGCACTACTATTACTATTTTGTTGGGGGGGCTGAGCGGAACTGCGGCAAAAAAACAAGTGGCAATGAGTCATTTCTTGTTTAACCTGATGACCGACCTGACTGCCCTGATACTTTTGTATCCGTTGTTGCACTTGGTAACTAAAATAGCAGGCAACGACAACAAACTCATGACGCTGGTGCTTTTTCATAGTGCGTTCAACTTGTTGGGTATATTACTTACATTTCCATTTTTGGGCTTTTTTGCCCGTTTCCTCGAAAATAAGTTTAAGCACAACGACCACATGGTAGCAAGTCACATCAACAAAGTGACCAGCCAAGTACCAGAAGTTGCCATTGCAGCGCTTAAGAGCGAAATTACCCACCTGATAGAATTGGTGTTTGTGTTGCACCTCAAGGTATTGAACCTAAAGACAGGTTTGTTTGATTTTGGGCAAGGTATTGTAGGTGCTGAAGGAAAGCAAGCGTTTGGCGAAAAAGACTACCCAGCAGTGTATGAGTCGCTCAAGCAGCTAGAAAGCGAAATAGTGCCATTTTATCTGAAAGTACAAAACGAACCACTGAGCAGCGAAGAGTTTAGCCAACTCAACCAATTGATTCACGCGGCAAGATATGCCATGATGTCTGCCAAAGACTTTAAAGACATTGCCCATAATATCGAAGAGTTTGAGCGGTCGGCAAACGATAGCAAAATAGCGTTATTTGAGTTCTTAAAGGGGCGTTTGCACGACTTTTACCTAGAACTGCACCGTTTGCTTAAGTTGACTGAGTCTGGCAAACTATCCACAAAACTACCTACCTATATTCAAGAAAACCAAGATATTAGTGCACAGTTTTTAAAAGAAACCTACCAGCAAATTAATCAGGGAGACTTGGGCGAAACCGATATTTCGTCGTTGCTGAGCGTAAACCGAGAGGTATACAATGCCAACCAACATTTGTTGTTAGCTATGCAAGACGCCGCCTCGATGTTGGCAAAGTAGAGAGATAAAACAACCTACCTCATACAATCAAGTAATTTGCGAAACAGGGCAATATGAAGCTGGAAGATACCAAATACTTCTCCTTTCTGGCGCAATAGTCTCTCGCACCAAAAATATCGATATTTATAAATTCAAGATTTTTTCCGATAAAACTTTGATACTTCGGACTTTGTCGGAGTTGCACTTCTGGCGCAAGCGTCCCTCGCCCCGAAGAAAAATCGGGATTTTGAAACTTGTGCCTTTTTTCGAGGAAGCATCTTGCCCTGAAGAAAAATCGGGATTTTGAAACTTCCATGTTTTTGCAAAAAACAAATTGTTGGGTTGGCTTTTCTTTGGCCTATGTTGCTTCCGCAATGGTAAAGCTAAGCTTGCACCAAGGATTTCCCCCCTTTGTCGTTATAAAAGACTTTTTTAAAAAACACCAGTCAGTCAATCATTTACCAGGCTGGTTTGTTATGCGCTGTTGAACCTTGGCATCACTCAAAACAATTTTGAAGCTAAAGTAAATTTAACTTAATTGCATAAAGACATAGAACTTGTCTCGATTTTTTGAATGATTGCTTTTGTTAAGGAATGGTGTAAAAATAAAGTTCTATAGTAACGCCAAAATATTTTGTTGTTAGGAGAGGCAGGGCAATATCCAGTGGATGTTGAGCCAGCCCTACGGGACGGCGTCATAGCAGCGCTACGGCAAGTTTTTTTAACGAATTCTATCAGCGAAAGATGAAGTTAAAAATGTAAATTTATTTTGGTACTATTCCTAAGTGAAAAGCAGGGCTGCAAATCAACAAA
This sequence comes from Microscilla marina ATCC 23134, assembly GCF_000169175.1. Taxonomy (NCBI): domain Bacteria; kingdom Pseudomonadati; phylum Bacteroidota; class Cytophagia; order Cytophagales; family Microscillaceae; genus Microscilla; species Microscilla marina. Next base: position 62,154 of record NZ_AAWS01000002.1, on the reverse strand, counting down.
CAAAATAAACGATTTGCCGCTTATTATGAAAAGTCGAGATAAGTGCAAACTTTAAATTACTGGTTTTCAAACCCGCAAGATGAAAAAAAGAAAAATAGCCCTCTCCCTCCTTCTGATCATTGTTTTACTTCCAGTGATTGGCTTTAGATTTTATTTGTACCCTCGTTTGCCCATTCTCAATGGGCATGCTGCCAAAAACATGTGCTCTTGTGTTTTTTTGGCAGGCATTCCAGCAAACACTGTCAAACAACAAGAACTTGATTTTTTTCCGGCGTCGCTTACCAGCATCAAAGTAAACAAAAAAGAGAAAAGCGTGACCGCCAGCGTATGGGGCTTTCGCCCAAAAACCGCTTACTACCGTGAAGGGTTTGGCTGTGCCTTGTTTAACCAGAAAAAACCTGCCACTCAAGCTAGGCTCAACCTAAACCCTACCAAACACGACTCGCTCGCCCACTGGTTTGCACACCAAGGCAAAGCTAAGTTGTTAGACGCCCAACAACAACAAAAACTAACTGCCGCCATGGATTGGGCTTTTCGAGCCACCAACCCCGAAAAACTCTATACCCGCGCTATCCTGGTAGTATACAAAGGGCAATTGGTGGGCGAGCGTTACGCCAAAGGTTTCGACAAAAACAGTCGTTTGATGGGCTGGAGTATGACTAAAGGCATTACTGCCATTTTGTATGGTATCTTGATCAAAAAAGGGAAACTCAAGCTAGACCAACCGTTCAATATGCCCGGCTGGAAAGGCACCGATAAAGAAAAGATCACTTTAAGGAATTTGCTCAACATGCAAAGTGGGCTTAAGTGGAACGAAGACTACGGCAATATATCAAGCGTGACCAAAATGTTGTACGAGTCTGATGCTTTGGGCATTACAGCAAGCAAAGTACCTCTTGAGTTTCAGCCGGGTACTCACTGGAAGTATAGCTCGGGCACTTCTAATATTTTGTCTTTTGCCTTGTCGAACTATTTCCCCGATAAAAAAAGTTATCAGCTGTTTCCCTATCAAGAGTTTTTGTATCGCATAGGCGCCTACAGTATGGTGTTAGAAACCGACGCCAACGGCTATTTTGTAGGCTCTTCTTACTCGTGGGCTACCGCACGCGATTGGGCAAAAATAGGCTTGTTTATGCTCAATGAAGGAAGTTGGGCGGGCAAACAAATTATTGATAAAAGTTATGTTGACTTTATGAGAAAACCCCTGCCTAAATCACAAGGGCACTACGGGGGGGCTTTTTGGCTCAATGACACTACCGACCCCAAAGAACTCATGCCAGATGTACCCAAAGACGCCTACTCGTTTCGGGGCTTTCACGGGCAGCGGGTACAAATGATTCCTTCAAAAGATTTGGTGATTGTACGCTTGGGCGAAACCCACAACGATAACTTTAACTTTAACCTTTGGACTAAAAAAGTAATAGAAGCCATTGGGAAATAAGGGCTCAGAGATATAGCGGCAAGCGGTTCATCAACACTTCAGCAAAACCTGCTTCTGCTGGTGCTACCCACTAATAAAATTTTTGTTACCTTCGCCTCTCAAATGCCCCAACAATGCCCATTACCACGGATAATTAGGGCATTTGAGAGGATTTCTTGTCATTGGCTAAAAACGAAATGAGCATTGTCCAACATTACGACAAATAATATACTCGCTACTCAAAACTTAAGTATTGGGTATGACAAAGGTAAAAAGAGAGAAAAAACGATTGCCCGCGACTTGACTCTCAAACTACACGCAGGCGAATTTGTATGTTTGTTAGGCGCCAATGGTTCGGGAAAATCTACGCTTATGCGTACCATTGCTAAGGTACAGCCTGCGCTGGCAGGGAAAATTTTACTGGATGGGGCTCCCATCCATCAGTTCAAGCCATCCCATATTGCTCAAAAACTCAGCCTGGTGCTGACTGATAGGGTAACCATTGGCAATTTGTCGGTGTATACGCTGGTAAGCCTGGGGCGGGTGCCCTATACAGGGTGGTTGGGCAAGCTCACCAATCGCGATAAAGAAATGGTAGACTGGGCACTCCACGAAACCGAAACCACGCAGTTTGCCCACCGAAACATTGACCAACTGAGCGATGGTGAACGCCAAAAAGTGATGATTGCCAGGGCACTGGCGCAAGACACTTCGCTTATTCTGTTAGATGAACCTACCGCTCACCTTGACTTGCCTAACCGGGTAATGATTTTTAAACTTTTGCGTAAGCTGGCCAAACAAACCCATAAGGCTATTTTGCTCACCACCCACGAACTTGACCTTGCTTTGCAAGCAGCGGATAGCATCTGGCTGATGGGAAAAAAAAGTGTGCAGGGTTTATGCAATATTGCCACCGGAACCCCCGAAGATCTGGTATTGAATGGCGTATTTGAAAAGGCTTTTCAAAAAGATGGTTTTTATTTTGACAAACACACCGGGGCTTTTAAGATCAATGAATCAGCACGCAAAAAAATACGCTTGTTGGGCAAAGGCATTCAGGCTTTTTGGACCCAAAGGGCACTTGAACGTGAAGGATATGCAGTGGTTGATACCAACAACGACAATGTAGCCTGTGAAGTAGTGTTGCTGGGCAAACAACCCACCGGTTACGGTTGGCAAATAAACGATCAAGTGTATGACTCGGTGGCACAATTGCTCAAAGAAATTGCTTTTTTTTAATGGGAAAAAAATGAAAAAACTCAAGTCTTTAATGTTTGTAGGTACTGCCTCTGATGTAGGCAAGAGCATAATTAATGCAGGGTTTTGTCGGATACTCGCTCAAGATGGCTACCATCCGGCACCTTTCAAGGCTCAAAATATGTCGTTGAACAGTTACGTAACCAAACAAGGACTGGAACTGGGCAGGGCGCAAGCAGTGCAAGCCGAAGCAGCAGGCATTGATTGCCTCTCCGACATGAATCCGGTATTGCTAAAACCCACCAGCGAGCAAGCATCACAAGTAGTGCTTCATGGAAAACCTTTAGGCAATCGTTCGGCATTTGATTATTTTGCCCACAACAAAGCCGAGTTGTTTGCGGCTGTTACCCAGTCTTACGACCGCCTGGCACAACAATACAACCCTATAGTGATAGAGGGGGCGGGCAGTATTTCGGAGCTGAACCTCAAAAAACGTGATATTACCAACATGCGCATTGCCTTGCATGCCCAGGCAGACACTTACCTGATCAGTGATATTGAACGGGGGGGTGTGTTTGGATCGGTGTATGGCACTATAGCCCTGTTGCCTCCCGAAGAACGCCGTCTGATCAAAGGAATCATTGTCAATAAGTTTCGGGGCGATGCGCGTTTGTTTGAAGACGGGCGCCAAATGCTGGAAGACATAACTGGGGTGCCAGTAGTAGGGGTTTTGCCTTATTTTACTGATATTCACATAGAAGAAGAAGATGCCTTGGGGCTCGAAAAGCGTAACCAACAGGCACAAGCAGGTGTTGTAAATGTGGCAGTAGTACTGTTGCGGCGTTTGTCTAACTTTACCGATTTTGATGTGCTGGAAAAAGACCCTAGAGTAAACCTGTACTATACCAATCACCCTGAAGAAATACGGAAAGCAGATATTGCCATTTTGCCCGGTTCTAAAAACGTGATTCAAGACCTGAACGACATCAAACGCAATGGAGCGGCTCAAGCCATTGTTGAACTACATAAAAATCATAAAACGGTCGTTGGGATTTGTGGAGGGTATCAAATGCTGGGGCAATACATAGAAGACCCACACTGTGTAGAGGGTAATTTGACGCATTGTCGGGGGTTGGGTATTTTTCCGTTGAAAACAGTGCTGACCACAGAAAAAACTACTTTGCAACGTAATTTTCATTTTGACCAAAGTCAAGTGCTTTGCCAAGGCTATGAGATACACATGGGCAAAACTGAAGTGATAGAAGAGGTGCCAGGTTTGCAACCTTTGAACAGACTTACCGACAACTCTACCGAAGGGTATCAACTAAATAATGATACCTGGGGCACCTACATGCACGGTATTTTAGATAACCCGGTGGTCATTGATCGTTTGCTTGCCCGGTTCAATCCCCAAACCACCCCCCAGCATTTTGACTATCAGGAGTTTAAAGAAACACAATACAACAAGTTGGCAGACTACTTGCGCACCCATATAGATATAGACTATATTTATAAAGAGTTGCTGGATTAATTACGAATTGGTCAATTACGAATGAGCGCGAAGCGAGGCTTATTAATTACGAATGAGTCAATTACGAATGGGCGCAAAGCTAATTACGAATTACGAATTGGTCAATTACGAATGGGCGTAAAGCAACTACAGACTAAATCACAAATTGGTCAATTACGAACCGACTATAAGGAGCTCTGCTTTAACTAATTAGCGTGAAGCGATTACTAACTAAATTACAAATGGCTTCGCCAAATTCGTAATTCTCAAATTCGTAATTACAAATGGGCGTAAATCGACTCTGGACTAAATAACGAATATACATGAAAATACTCATTGTAGAAGATGAGGCGCTTGCCATAGAAAAACTGCATCGTTTGCTTGATAAATACCCCCAAACTATAGAGGTAATAGAGACGCTCGACTCGGTTAAAAAAACCGTACAGTGGTTTAACAGTGCCCCTGCCCTACCCGATTTGATTTTGATGGACATTCATTTGTCCGATGGGTTAAGTTTCGACATTTTCACGCAAGTGGACATCAAAACTCCGGTAGTTTTTGTGACTGCTTATGACCAATACGCCCTGAAAGCTTTCAAAGCAAATGGGATTGATTATTTGCTGAAGCCTATAGACTATGACGACCTTAAGGGAAGCTTGGACAAGTTTCAGGCACAGTTTAAGCAAAAAGAGGCAAGCCCCACGCCAGCAGTGGCAGCACAAATGGCGTCTTTGCTTGAGCAATTTAAGCATTTGACACAGGAAGATTACAAAACCCGGTTTTTGGTAAAAGCGGGCAACAAGTTGGTGCCAGTACTGGGCAATCAAATCGCCTATTTTTATAAAGACGATATTGTGTTTTTGTTGACACAAGACAACAAAAAGTACCACGTAAATTATTCGCTGGACGAACTGGAACGTATTTTAGACCCTCGCTTGTTTTTTAGGGCTAACCGCCAATTTATGGTCAATGTACAAGCCATCGAAAGCATTCATCCTTATTTTAAGGGCAAGCTCAAACTAAAACTTAAGCCTACACCCACCATCACCAATGAGGTGATCGTAAGTCAGGAAAAAGCCAGTAAGTTTAAAGAGTGGGTAGATAGCTAACAGTCGATAGCTTCTACAGCCTCAAGTCCTTAGATGCCGATGCATATCGGTGCTTTTAGCGACAAGTCCTTAGATACCGATGTATATCGGTGCTTCAAGTTTGACGCTGCTCTACAAGCAACTTACCGGTTTTATAGGACGTTGATTTTTAGCGGTTTATAAAATCGGTAGATGGAAGCCAATCCGAATAATTACTTTTTTACCAAAATGTGTAAATACTCTTTGGTAGCCACTGCTTTATGATTACGGTTTTCGGTTTTATCTGCTTTAAACCTTTGGTAATCAATGGTCTTTAGCGAATAATGGCCATAACGACTCATAATCTCACGTACCCGTTCTTTACTCATTAACCCCTCGTTGTTATAGCTTACAAAAATGTACCTGAAGCGCGCTTGGGCAATCAACTCTTCAAAAGCAGGGGCCACCTTACGACTCTGACAATACAGAGAGCGGTTATAGTCTCGCAACCCGGTTTTGCCCCTGGGCTCAAACACATCGTACAACACGATGGTATTTAACAGGTGATAGTTTGCCCCGTACTGTCGGGCATTGTAGGGTGGATCGAGGTATAAAATATCGCCAGTAATGCCAGGCTGTTTAATCAACTCGTTGGCGTCAGCATTGTATACTTGGTTCTGTTGTGTAGGTACAACCTCATAAGCAGCGGCTCGCAAATTAAGTGGGTTTTGAGCGCTTCGCTTGAGCTGTTTCAAAAAAGCCCCATACACCGATGCGGTATTGGCTACCTTATCGGCGTTTTCGAGCAGGCTGGCAAGCAAAAAATAATACTCTGGTTCGTTGATATACCCCTCGTTTTTCCACGCTTCTATTTGCGTGCGTATGCCATCAATGCGTTGCCCGTTTTCATTGCTAAAATACATTCTGCCGCTGCCGCTCCCCTCGCAATAATGCTGATAAATAAGCCCTTCGTGAGCGGGTACCTGACGCAATTCTTCTATCAACTTATCTTGACGCTCCAGGTGGGTGGTGTTGCCTATGTAATGCCTGAGCAAAGCATAACTATAAGGTTCTAAGTCATTTACAATCAATTGTTTGAGTCGGGTTTTGAGCTTGCGGGAAATGATACCCGTCCCCCCAAAAAGCTCCGCCATTATAAGTCCATGCAGGCTCCCAACCACCTCTTCCATACTTTGCTCAATAAATCCGGCGAGCTTATATTTAGACCCTATATAATTCATATTACAATATTAGAACTTAGGCAAGCAAGATGCAAAGGTTTTCACCTAATTGCCCAGATAATATCTGCCAGTATGGGCGCCTCCCCATAGGCTCCAGGCAAACGAAACAAACGACTACTATCAAAATGATGGACATAATAATCTACCAATGCCTTAAGCCAGGTAAGGTAAGCCTTGAGTTGCCAGTGGTTTTGCTCGTAAGTGTCGTACAGTACCACAAAAAGGCGGTTTTTATGGTGTAAACGCTTGCCTTTTGACTGATGTTCATAAAGCCATTGTAGCAAAGTTTCGGGGTGCTGGTGGGCATAATGCAAAGAATGGGGGTAACGCTGAGGAAAAACCGTGGTTTTGTGGTCAAAGGGAATGTTGGTAATAAAAAAATCTTTTTCGCTGTCTTGAGGATCAGATGCCGGACGCACGCCTGCCGAAGCATGACAAAAGACTTTTTCTAAGGCTTGGGCAGACCAAAAGTTAAACCAGCGATTGAGGGTGTAGTCAAGCCACTGTTGCTTTTCGGGATGTTGGGCAAAAGCTTGCTCAAAGTGCTTCAACAACTGATCGAAATGGGGGGTTTGATAAATAAAGTTGGTAGCTTTGTCCCAATAGTTGTTTTGTTTTCTTCCCCAGCGGTAAGGGTAACCTAAACGGCATTTTAGTTCGGTTTCCAGTTGAGTAAGGCGCATAAATTTATTAGTCCATAGCCTCGATAAGGTTCTAGCGACTAGGTGCAAGGTTCTAGATATACCCTGTTCCCTAAGTAACTACATTTCCCTTATCACGTTGATTTTTAGCAACTTATAAAAACTGTATTTAAAAGACGGTAGTTCCTGATGGCTACGCTAAGCGTAAAACAACCACCACAGAGCAGAAAACAGTAAAAAACACAAAAACCTGTTTCAGGCATATTTGTTCGCCCAAAACAGGTAAAGTTAACTACTCATTCTCAGATGATTGTCTTTTGTCTTCCAAATCTTTTTTACGCTGTTCATAATCCTTATGCATTTGTCTCACATCTTCACCAATCTCAAACAAACGTTCAAGCTCTTCGGGAGTCAACTTTTCAAAATCCATTTTGGCAATGGAATCCTTGATAAAATAGCTAATATCATTGGCTTTTTTAATAACCTGCTGCGCCTTTTCTAAATCTTCGGGTGAAAATTTACTCAAATCGTGATCTTCCATGGGTTTGCTATTGTTTAATTTAGTAGACTCAATAGTCCATAGTATTTAGTCGATAGTCCATAGCTGGTTCGAGTAAATGTTCACCTTGTTAAATACTGTAAACCAGTATTTTATATTAAGATTGCGTACTCACTTTATTTTTAAATTCATCAATAACTGATCACCAGCCACCAACTTTGACTAAAATCACTGCGGAGTATTGAGATTACAAGATACTAAAGTTTAGTAACGTGTTCAAGGGAGAAAGTGTTATATGATTTGTGCAGCTAAAAACCATCACTCCATCAAAGGCAAATCTATAAAAAAGCTCGTCCCTTTGTCTTCCTCTGTCTCAAACCAAATATGGCCACCTGCGTGTTCAATACCACGTTTGGCAACCGCCAAACCAATACCTGAACCTGACTCTTTGGTAGTAAAATTGATCACAAACACCTTTTTTCTGATGTCTTCTGGTATACCACTTCCATTGTCTTTTACCTCAATCCTGATGTTTTGCTGAGGCAAACGGGTAAGGTTAATTGTCACCTGAGGACGGGTGTCAGAAGGTACCGCCTGAATAGCATTAAGTACCAGGTTGGTAAAAATACGCCCCATCAGCTTTTGGTCACCCATTACAAAAAAATCACCGCTGGCAATGTCCGCTTCCAGGTCTACATTTTTATTATTGGTATACAGGTTTACGGTTTCTTTCAGCACTGCCGAAATCTCAAATCGCTCACTTTTCGGAATGGGCATTTTGGCAAACGACGAAAACGATGTAGCAATATCGCTCAAGGTATCTACTTGGGTAAGCAAAGTCTTAAAATAACGGGCAAACGTTTCTCTTACTTCCTCTTCTTGTTGTTGCAAACGCATTTCCAGCATTTGCAAAGTGAGTTTCATGGGCGTTAGCGGGTTTTTGATCTCGTGGGCTACCTGACGAGCCATTTCGCGCCAAGCCGATTCTTTTTCGCTACGAGCCAGGGCTTCTTTACTTTTTTCGAGGTTGATCAACATCTTGTTATATTCATCTACCATTAGACCAATCTCATCTTTTGAGTTCCATTCGAGTGGCTCGTTTTTCTCGTGCAACGTAGTTTTTCGTATTTTTTGGGTAATCAAACGTAGTGGGTCGGTCAAAATCTGCGAAGCAAAATAAGACACAATCAAAAATACAATAAATATAGTAGTGAATATATTCATAATCGTTGACAACACATTCACCATTTTTTCGTCCAGTTCATTTTTAGAATCAAAAAACGGAATACTTAAAATACCCAGTGTTTTTTTAGTTTCGTAAGACCTCAATGGTATGTATACCGACTTATAATTGAGCTGCCCTACCGATTCGCTCAACAAGACCTTTTTTACCTGATTGCCCGAAAGGGTTTGGTATGCCTTGTAGTTGAGGTACTTAGACAACAAACCGTATTTTTCGTAGATAGAAGGCTGAGTAGAAGTAATGAGTTTGCCTTGGGGGGTAAAAATATTAATGTCTACCTCTAGGTATTGCCCTATTTGAATGAGCTTATCAAACAACTGGCTTTGGGTAAGCGAGTTTTCCTGGTAGCTCTCTACATAAGGTAAAATATTGGTGGCAACGGTTTCTGTTTTCTCAAAAAACGCATTGTCAAAATCATTTTGATACGACGAATCAATCAGGCTTAACATCGCCAAACTTACCGTGATAAGCGGCAGAAAGAAAGCAACATTGAGGTAAAACTGGATACGGGTAGCAAAATTCACCTTGATCTTTCGTACCCTGGTGAGTAGGCTAAACAAGAGAATAATGTTGGTGATAAACAATACCAGCAACAAAAACAGGAAAGAAAAGTTAGAGAAAAACTGTGACAACGGGTAATGCTCTTTTGAGATCACCACAAACTTTTTGCGCCCACCATTGGTCACCAGGTGTTTAAAGTTTTTATGTACCAGGCCTTTCGTAATTGCCTGATCATTGGCCAAGAACTTAATATCAAAGTCACGCTCATAGTTATAAGTACCTGCGCTATAGATCAACTTGTTTTTTTCAAACACCGCATAACTGTACTTTTTAAGTTCCGAAGTACGCAAAAACTGCTTGTCTACCAGTAGCTCAGGGTATACGTTGGTGGAAACAGCCCTTTTTTGTTTAAAGTTTAGAATAATATACCCTTTCGGGGATTTTTTATCGCCTATAGCTATAAACCCCAGGTATTGTTTAATCAGGTTGGCCCCTAAGTCATTGATAAAGTAAATGTCAGGATGTTCGGTTTCGTAAAATATGCGGTCATACTTCTTTTTGTACTCAAAGTAGTTGGTAAAAATCACATCATCTTTGGTCAATGAAGGGTCTTGTATGTTTACTTTGTTGATAGGCGAATTGGTGTAAGTATTGCCATCTTTGCCATTAAACAATAAAATATCTACCAGGTACTTATTAAAATCGTTGCCCAGGTGTTTAACCACTTGTGCCCTTATTTGATTGTCTTGAGAGGTGCTATCGTTAAAGGCAGTGGTAAGCGCAGAGTCTTGCTTGATAGATTTGATAGCGTCTTTGAGGTAAAACTCGGTGCGCAAATCGTTTTCGGCAATCAAAAAATCCCCAATTTTGCGGCGCTTCTCTATAGCTTCCTTTTCGCCAAAGTCTACCACTACATACGCCCCCATACTAGCGCAGGCAAGCGCTCCCAAAAACATATAAATGGTAGAAAGGTACTTGAAACGATAGAGTTGGCGGGGCAACCTGATGGCCACCAATATGGCAAAATAACAACCATTGATGATCAAGACCATTGGTTGTAACAATTCGGCAAAAAAACTGATGAATACATACACGCCTGTACCCAATACAAACAATACAATAACCGATATGGAGTCGCGGGTAACATAGCGATTGGCGGCCAGGTTGAGTCTGATAAAAAGGCGACTGAATATGTGGGTGGCAAAAAAGTAAAAACCCGACACCAACAAAAACACAATGCCTGCCACCAACTTGGCGGTTGTTACCTCTATGTTTTCGGTAATGTCTACATTGATTTGCTGAGAGTCTACAATGATGGTTTGCAGTATATAAAAAGTGAGTTGCAAGGCAAAAAAGCTCAAAATCACCAAAATGATCGACACCCGCTGTTTTTTGTTATAAGGCAGGTTAATTAAATAACGGTATGACCTGGACCTAAAGTAATACCCCGAAAAATAAACGACCAATCCTACCAAAATGCTCACATTGATGAGGAGGTCGCCAATAGAAGGTGAGAGCACCGACGAAGCATAAATATGGGGGCTAAATAATTGACTACCGGTAAAGTTGCCTGGAAAGTCAAACTGTAGCATCAACAACCTTACTCCCACCAAATACGCTGCAAACAATAAAAAGCCCAGTTCAAATTTTTTGCTTCGCACCAGTTGCTTCGCCCAAAGATTGACCTGTAGTCCCAAAAAAAACACGCTCAAGCTAATGAGTATAATAGTAATAAACGAAGTTTCGGTTTGTTGAACCATCGGCTTGCCAGAGGGTTCCAGGCTAAATAAAAACTGTTTGTTTTTGCTAAATATATTGCGGTGTCGTTTATTTTTGGTCAGCGAAATTTTCACTGTATTGTCAGAAATAATGTGGGCATTGTACCCCGACTTAAGGTAGGTGTTGCTGATGGGGTATTGAGTATATACAGGCAACAGGCTAAACATCTCTAGCTTGCCCTCTTTGGGGTGTGCTACGATGGTTTTTAGCGCCAAATAATACCCGTTTCTAAACTTAAACATACGAGTAAGGTATTGCCCTTTTATATCCTGATAATCAGGCACAAACCTGTAGTTAGTCCAATACTTTAGCTCGCTTTGTTTATAAATATAACAATGGTATTGCTGCTTAAAATTTCCGTTGGCAAAAGATTGTAAACCTTGGGTAAGAATAGCCTTGGCTACAGTGCCCGACTCCTCTTTCATGGCAGCTATTTCACGCTGCACCCGCAAGGTAATCTCCTTTACTCTTTGTTCGTCTATGGTTTTGGGTTTTGAGGGCACAACATAGCCCATACCCAAAGCTCCCAAAAGGGTAACCACGCAAAGAGTAATGTATATATAATTAAAATACTTTCTGGAATTTGATGCCATCATAATTTGTTAGGCATATTACAAAAATTACATAAAAAACAAAAGTAATGCCTCAATCCAGCTTGCCCAAACGAAGCAGAAATTGGATCATTGCATCACAGCGTTCTTTTAACAAAATATTTTGAATAATAGTTGACCGGAAAACCGATCAGATATGGCATCATTTGATCTGGTATATTACCCCCTTAAAAAACTGCGCCAATCTATGTATTTAGCCCGGAAAGTTACCAAAAAGTTAAACAATCCAGGCAAACAGTTTGGCAATCTTACTTTACATCTATGCTCAACATTTTTTTATCCTCAAAGTAAGCCGTCATCGTATCGCCTATTTGTACAGGACCTACCCCAGCAGGTGTGCCTGTAAAAATAAGGTCGCCTTTTTGGATCAGGAAAAATTGAGACAAGTAAGCAATAATGGCGTCAAAACTAAACATCATGCGGTTGGTATTGCCCGCTTGTTTTACCTCTCCGTTAATGTCCAGTCTGAAATTAATGTTGTGTACATCAGGAATATCCTCTACCTTGATAAACTCATTAGACAATGGAGCCGATCCGTTGAAACCTTTGGCTATAGCCCAGGGCAAACCTTTTTTCTTGGCTTTAGCCTGTAAGTCCCTTGCGGTGAGGTCTATACCTACCCCAATAGAGTCATAATATTTGTGGGCAAACTTTTCGTCTATGTATTTACCATTGCGGCATACTCTCAGCACCAGTTCTACCTCATGATGAATGTCTTTCGAAAAATCGGGGTAATAAAAAGGCTTGTTATTGGTGAGCAAGGCAGTATTGGGCATCGTAAATACTACTGGTTCATCGGGGCGTTCATTGCCCAATTCTTCAATATGAGCCACATAGTTTCTGCCAATGGCGAATATCTTCATAAAAAACTTACTTTACTAAAACAAATCAAGCCCCGAAGATGGGCAATTGTGGGTTAAATAGCAAGACATAAGCGCAGCGTTATGATGGCTAAAAAAACGAAATCATGTATATTGCCTGTTATTGCTCACCAACAAAAGGAGCCATCTTTGGGAACACCCCTTAGGAACATGTTCCTTAATTAAACTTGAGTAATAAATGAGGCGAACCCAAGATAAGCTCAATAACAATCAACCACTACCAGTCAACCTTGGTTTTGGCTGAGCATTTATACCATACAAAAGCTTTATGAGAATACACTTACAAACAATACAACTACTAACATTTACCCTTACTTTAAGCATGGCTACTTTTGCCCAAAAAAGATTTGAAACCATCAAGGTAGCTCCAGGGTGTTTGTCATACACCCATACCATTCGAGTAAAAATTCTTGACTTTAAGGCATTTAGCCAATGGTGTACACAATATTTGCCTCAGAAAAAAATCAAGCAATTGTACCCCAACATAGCACAAATAAGCAATGCCTGCCACCAAACCATCGACAAACTCGCTACTTGCCCACAAGTATTGTTTATAGATCGTGGCAAGCTCCCCGCCAAAACTGAATTGAGTTTTGACAGCCGAGGAGTATGGCTTAACAAAATAAGTGCAGTGCACCAACGCTACCCCCAATTCAATGGTGATGGCTTGTTTGTGTCGGTGCGCGAAGACCCTTTTAACAAAACGGATATTGACTTTGCCGGGCGCATTGCAGACACCGCCAACGTAGGCAAAACTGTAGACACACACGCGTCTATCATCGCCAGCGTTATTGCCGGAGGTGGCAACAGTTCGTCGAGCGCCCTGGGGGTGGCCTGGAAAGCCCAACTCTACTCTTCCGGGTTTAGAAACGGGCTCGCTCCTGACAATGGCAACACGCTCATGAGACAAAAAGCGTATGTACAAAACCATTCGTATGGTGTAGGGGCTATAGAAAACTATTATGGCATCGAAGCTGAAGCTTATGACCAGCACGGCATTGACTTTCCGCAATTGTTACACGTATTTTCTATTGGCAATTTTGGCAACCAGACAGCTACTGCGGCTCATACCAAGTATAACATCAAGGGTTTTGCCAACTTGTCGGGGCAATTTAAAGTAGCTAAAAATGTGCTCACAGTAGGCGAAATAGACACCAACTCGGTAGTGACTACCCTTAGTAGCCGAGGGCCTGCTTACGATGGGCGGATCAAGCCCGAATTGGTTGCCTACGGAGGAGGCAATGGATCGTCGGAAAGTGCAGCTATAGTATCGGGCATTGGTTTGTTGGCGCAACAAGCCTACCAGAACAAAAAAGGGCAAATCCCTCCGGCTGCTTTGCTAAAGGCGGTGCTCATCAACGCTGCTGACGACTTAGGCAGGACGGGGATTGACTTTGAATACGGGTTTGGTAGTGTTGACGCCTTGGGTACTATTAAAACCTTGGAAGACAACCGCTATTTCACCGAAACTTTAGCTGCTACCAACGACAGCAAGACGTTTAAAATTACTGTGCCCGCCCACGCCCAACACTTGAAAGTAACCTTGGTATGGCACGATCCCGCAGCAAAGGCAGGCAACACCAAAGCCTTGGTCAATGACTTAGACCTAAGTGTAAAAAAGGTGGGTACCAGTACCATTTGGAAACCCTGGACACTCAACATCTTTGCCCATGCCGACTCCCTGAAACTACCTGCCGAACGAGGCGAAGATCACCTCAATAACATAGAACAAGTAACGCTTAGTTTTCCAGCTGCTGGAACATACGAAATCAGTGTCAAAGCCTTTAACCTGACCGTAGCCAACCAACGCTTTAGCCTCGCCTATGAGTACCCTACAGATTTCGAATGGGTGTATCCTTTGCAAAACGACGTATTACAAGCCGCCCACACGCGCCGCTTGCAGTGGAACTGGCACAAGGTCGCCGAACCGGGTAAACTGGAATACAAACTCGCCAATAGCAACACCTGGCAACTCATTGCCCAACTAAACGACTTGTCAAAAGAATACCACCACTGGGCAGTACCCAACCTGTTTGCTCCTATACAAATACGCTTGACCGCCCACAGTGGCTTTAGCTTTACTTCTGATCCTTTTCAGGTAATGGCAGGGTTGGCCCCCAATGTAGGGTACGACTGCCCACAAGCACTCATGTTGTTTTGGTCACCGTTGCCTGGAGTGAGCAGTTACCAGGTATATAAAATGGGGGTAAAATACCTCGAACCAATCGCTCAAGTACAAGATACGCTCATTGTGATCAACAAAAGTACACACTCCAGTAAGTATTTTGCGGTTGCTCCGTTCATTGACGATACCGCAGTAAGATGGGGCAATACAATCAATACTGATTTTAAGGGGATCAAATGCTATTTCAAATCGTTTTTAGCAACCCCTGGATTTAATGACACTACCCACTTACAACTTACGTTGGCTACCGACTACCGCCTTCGCAATATCGCCCTACAGCGTAGCAACCGTTCGGGCGAAGGTTTTAAAACTATAGCCAACACTCCTCCACGCGGGGCTTTGTATACCTTTAGCGATGCTTCGCCCCTGGCTTATCGCAATATATACAGGGTAGCGCTTACCAATGCCTCAGGCAAAACATTTTATAGCGACGAAGTAGAGGTATTAGTGGTAGCGCAAAACGAGTTTTTTATGTACCCCAACCCTACCCGACTCAACCAGCCCATTGTAGTGACTGACCGCCGCAATGAGATTGAAAAAGTAAGGATACTCAACCTGGTAGGCAAAGTACTGCAACAATATGTGCCCAATGGCAGCGACCAAAAAGAGCTATTTACTGATGGACTGGCTACTGGTGTATATTTGGTTGAGTTGATACTCAAAGACGGTAGCCGCAAAACCAAACGTTTAGTGATTAAGTAATCGACGCACAATACCTGTGTGATTGAGGTGTATTCCCCTGCTGACGCATGTCCATTCTGGCAAGTTCAAGCCCAAAACTAAATGGTGTCTTGACTAAATTGTCTAGCAAGGCACACTCGAGGACGACGTGCGCCAGCCAAGGGAACCTTATCAGGGCTTCTAACCAACAAACTCATAATCCGCTGAAAATAAGTGTATTATAAGTTTATCAGCTACCTATGGAACAGGGTACAACTTGAAGCTTGTCGCTTAAAACTTGCCCCTATCAGGGCTTCTAACCCGTAATGTCTCCCTGCATGCTCCCCGCATACCTTCGGTCAAAAAACTTCAGCAAGAGGCTATTGCTTACTACCGACACCGAGCTAAGCGCCATAGCAGCCCCAGCAAGCATAGGGTTGAGCAAAAAGCCGTTAACGGGATACAACACCCCCGCCGCAATAGGAATACCCACCAGGTTATAAATAAAAGCCCAAAACAGGTTTTGTCGAATGGTGCGCATGGTGCTACGCGAAAGCGCAAACGCTTGGGGAAGCTTTTGTAAGTCAGAAGATATCAAAGTCATTTTTGCCACATCTATAGCAATGTCCGACCCTTTGCCCATGGCTATACTAATGTTGGCTTGAGCCAATGCCTCTGAGTCGTTGATACCGTCTCCTACCATTGCCACTACCTTGCCTTCTGCCTGTAGTTTGCGCACAAAACTGGCTTTGTCTTGTGGTAACATTTCGGCGTATACTTCATTAATTGCTACTCTAGCAGCTACCACTTTTGCCGAAGCCGCACTGTCTCCTGTGAGCATGTATACCTGTTTGCCCTCCTGTTGCAAATGCATAATGGCCGCTTTGGAACTCTCTTTGATAGGATCGCTCAAAGCAAATACGGCTTTTACTGTCTGGGCACTTCCCAAAAACATCATTGTGTAGCCTTTTAGCTTATATTGTTCGCTGGTTTTGGTCAAGTCCAGAGGAAGTGCAAGATTTTGAGTTGCCATCAGGCGTGCATTGCCTACCCAATAGGTCTGTCCTTGCCACACGCCTTTTACCCCTTTGCCTGTAATACTTTCAAACTGACTCAAGGCATCGTTGTTTGGCTCAATGCCTTGAGCTTGGGCATATTGTACTATAGTATTTGCCAGTGGGTGCTCTGAGCGTTGTTCTATGGTCGCCATTACCTCTAGCAAAATATTGGGAGGGGCCGCATCGCTTGCCCAGGCAACATCTACCACAGCAGGTGCTCCCTGAGTAATGGTGCCCGTTTTGTCGAGCAAGACTACTTCCACCCGCCCGGCTTGCTCCAGGCTTTCGGCATCTTTAATTAATATGCCATTTTCGGCTCCTTTGCCCATTCCTACCATAATGGCAGTAGGCGTAGCAAGCCCCAAGGCACAAGGGCAAGCGATAATCAAGACGGTTACCATTGCCAATAAACCTTGCGAAAACGCATTTTCGCCTCCCCAAAGTAGCCAAGCGACAAAACTCAACACTGCAATGCCTAGAACAGCTGGCACAAACACTGCCGCTATTTTATCCACCAGCTTTTGTACCGGAGCTTTGCTGCTTTGAGCTTCTTGTACATTTTTTATGATTTGGGCAAGCAAGGTTTGTTCCCCTACTTTTTCGGCCTTGAGCCTAAAGCTTCCTTTTTGATTGATCGTTCCAGCAAATACCGGGCTGCCTACTTGCTTGCTTATGGGTACTGGTTCGCCCGAAATCATACTTTCATCTACCAACGATTGTCCCTCGGTGACCTGTCCATCTACCGGAATCTTCTCGCCAGGTTTTACCAGCAAAATATCTTGAGTTTGCACTGCTTTCAGGTCAATTTGTTCAGGCTTGCCTGTCGGATTTAGCCGGGTCACAGTTTGGGGCTGTAGCCCAATAAGCTTTTTAATTGCCGTAGATGTACCCGTTTTTGCTTGCTCTTCTAACAGTCTTCCTAATAAAATAAACACAATAATTACTGCTGAAGCTTCATAATATACGTGAGCAGCAAGCCCTTTTTGCTGCCAGTATGTGGGGTAAAACGTATTGAAAAGGCTAAACACAAAGGCAATACCCGTACTGAGCGCCACCAAAGTATCCATGTTGGCTTTGGCACTGCGGGCTTGTGTCCAGGCATTTTGGTAAAATGATCTACCTGCAATAATCAATACCGGAGTGGTTAAACTCAACATCAAAAAATTGGCATAGGGCAAGTCAGGAAACCACATAGCAATGATCACAAGCGGTATTGTAAACACAGCTGCTACCACCAGGTTTTGTTTGAGTTGACGCAAGGCTTTTTGCTGCTGTTGAGCCAATTGATCGGTAGCAGAACCTGCTTCGGCAGAGGCAACGAGCAAGTCATAGCCAGCAGTCTGTACTGCTTTTTGCAGGGTTTGTTCACCTACCCAATCGGGCGCATACACTACTTGCACGGTATGGTTGGCATAGTTTACGGTAGCATTTTCTACGCCTTCTATATGTTGCAGGGTATTTTCTACACTTGCCACACAAGCAGCGCAACTCATACCTTCTACGCCATAGGTTTCTTTTATATAGGTGTCTTGTTCGGTTGTGTGCATTGTTTTTAATTAATTTCTGGTTTTATCCCTCCTTTTGTCCTTTCGATAGTCCATAGCTTCTACAGCCTAAAGCTATTAGCCTTTAGCCCTTAGCTTTAGGCTGGTTTGCAGGCATGCTACCTATTTTATAATACATTGATTTTTAAGGGTTTATAAAATCAGCAGCTGGAAGTATTTAGTCGATAGCTGATTTGAATAAATGTTCACCTTGTTAAATGCTGTAAACCAGTATTTTATATTAAGATTGTGTACTCACTTTATTTTTAAAAGTGTTTCGGTTTTACGCCTAAACACCCAATTAAATAGTTTTTAAATTCATCAATAACTGATAACCAACTTTGACTAAAATCACTGCGGAGTATTGTCCTCTAGTAGCTAAGTAAAATTAGCTTAATCAGGGGCATTTTCAAAGACAACCTTGCTACCCAGATTATCCCTTGGAATCACAAACATTACCCTCATGTTTTTAAAAATAGTAAGTGGTTGCTAAACCTTATTCTTGTGGTCTGGTAAAAATAACCCGAGAGCTTCTATCTAAAAACAACACCGCAAAAAATATTTTTTCTAACAGGCAACTTTATTGATATTTTGGCTGTTGGTGTTTTTGTAAAAAAAGTAAAGTAATCTAAAAGAAGGTAGTACCTGTTTTTTGAAGAAGTACAAGAATCAGATACAAAGTTCAGTGAATTAGATTATTTTTGTAGTTTTACCAAATAATATTAAGTCCTGCTTTTGGTACTCTGGAACAAGCAGGTATACTTTACAGGCTTTAAAAACCTGGAAGGCATGCCCCACTTCTGCTCCACAGTACTTCGTTATGTAAACGTATACTTTTATGAGTCAAAAAACTGAAAAGAAACAGATTTCATTATTTACCAAAATAAAACAGGTCAAAGATAAAAACTCCTACTTACTTTCAGCTTATCTATTTATAATTTTCGTTACATTCTTGCTTACCTACAACCAGACCTTTGATAGTAAGGTGGCTCAAGCAGGTGATAATGCTGGTTATTATATTTTGGGTAAATCACTTGCGCTTGGTCAAGGCTTTACCAACATACATACAAAAGATAAAACTAAACATAGGCACTTTCCTCCTGGTTACCCAGCCATCATTGCTCTAGCCCATTACTTTTCTTTCGGTGACATGCTTAGTATAAAACAACTTAGTGGCTTTTTATTATTGGGCTCTATTGTGCTTGCCTTCCTGATATTTTATCAATTATCAGACAACTACCATCTAAGTTTTATATTATCCTTATTTATGGTTACCAACTATCACCTACTCACCTTTGGTATGATGATGATGAGTGAAATCCCATTTTTGTTTTTTTCACTTTTAAGTTTTTTAGTCTTATTAAAGATTGACTTTAACCAACCTTTTCACAAAAACTGGCGGTTTGCTATCTTGATAATGTTATTAGGAGTTTCTTACTACATCAGATCCATAGGATTGTCTCTGTTTGCGGGTAGTTTACTTTGGATACTTTTGCAAAAAAAATGGAAATACTCAGTGGCACTTTTAGTAGGCTTCTTATTATTGGTGTCTCCCTGGCAGTGGCGTCAGCATAGTTTGGGTGGGGGTTCTTATATAAAACAACTATTTTTTAAAAACCCTTACAATGCAGAACTGGGCTCTATGACTATCACCGATTGGTTCGCAAGGTTTTGGGTAAATCTGATTCGCTACATTAGCCGAGAAATCCCTTCTGGGTTATTAAATATTACTAATATCGATTATAAAGTGCCTAGTAGTCATACAGAGTTACTCTTGGGACTAGCTATTTTGGCTCTAATCATTGTTGGAACTTATGCAATGTTCAAAAAACATCCTGTGATCCCTTTTTATATATTAGGCACTGCCGGAATCTTACTATTATGGCCATCAGTATGGTTTGGGGTACGTTTTTTACTGCCTTTGATTCCATTACTTTTCTTTATGATGGTCAATGGCATGATTACACTCTATAATTTAGTGGCACAAAAATACTGGCATACTCGCATTACAACTCCTATTGCTATATTGCTTGTAGTTGTTGGGCTATTCAGTATGAAAATCTACGCAAGTGATCCTCTACATAAACTCAAGCAAGCCTCTCAAAACCCTTACCCACCTAATTACAATAATTATTTAGCCTTGGCTAAATGGGTAAAAAAGAATACGCCCGATTCTGTTTTGGTAACCTGTCGTAAAGAACAATTATTTTATGTGTTTGCTGACCGCACCGTCACTCGCTTCAAGAGTACAACCAATGAAGAAGAACAACTTGCCTTCCTCAAGGCCAAAGGGGTAGACTATGTGGTATTAGATCAATTGGGTTTTTCTGATACTCGCAGGTATTTACTACCTACGATCAACAAGTATCCACGAAAATTCAAACTGGTTGTTCAGGCAAAAAAACCTGACACTTATCTTTTTAAGTTTTTACCCGAATTGGGTTATTCAGGAAGTTGGAAAGGAAAAAAACGTCACGGCAAGGGAGTTTTTGTATGGGGTGATGGGGAAAAGTTCATAGGCACCTGGAAAAATAATCTAAGGAACGGTCCGGGAATATTGTACTTAAAAAATGGAGAACAAATGGAAGGGAGTTGGGTAAACGATACCCTGCAAGGAACAGTAATCCATAAAACAAAAGAGGGTACTTTGCTTGAAAAAAGCCTTTATAAAGACGACAAAAAAGTACAAGTGCTCGATAAGTAAAACTAAAAAATTTACCTAACCGCAGAACGAAACCCAAACTCTGCGGTTTTTAAAGACTTATTTTGAGCACATTGCTTAAGGGAGTAACCAACAAGTAGTATACGCATTTGAGAGAAGATGTTTCGCCCTGATGCGTCTTGACCACGACAACATTTGGGGAATATTGGGCGAGGTTGCGGGACGCGGCTACGCTCGCAAAATTTGCCTCGCCTCAAACCAACACCTTTCACTGAAAACACCTACTTTATTTGAGGGTTGTTCCCTAAAGTTTTTGAGGAGGAGCATCTTCTCCCAAAAAAGCCACTTTATCTAAGCCAAAAAAAACCTCAAACGCGGTCACGGCATAGGCTTGCCCATTGTCGCCCATTACTTGAGGCGAATGTTGGTTTTGCCATAACTCCTCCATTGCCACATACCCTTGCCCATCTATACTTGCCCACTCCCCAATGCCACTTATGCCTTCCTGTATTTCGCTCAACTCATTGCGAATTTGACTAAGCAATGTGCTGTTTTCCTTGTTCAGTCGTATGGTTAATTCATTCTTATCTGGAAAAGCCTCCACCAATGCCTGAGTGCCTGCTACCTCCAGCAAAATTGCTTGTTGCTGGATATTGTCACGAGAAGCAAAGTGGTGGGTACGTAAAATAAAACGGTGCATTACAGCAGCATGCAACACCGGATGACAAAACTTAAGATACACACCAGTGGCTCCCGCTGGAAACAAGGCGCCTTGCTCTGCTGGAGTAGTGTTGGGCAACAACTGAGGTGCTAGGTATTCTCTTTTGAACAAGGGGGCAATGTAACGAGGAGCCTTTTTATTTCGGGGGCGGTTGAGGTCTATGCATAGCTCGCAAGCCTCCATAAACGACAACAACAATTCTTGTTCTGCCTTGGGCTTATCCTGCCAAACCAACCCCAGGTCTGCCCCCGTAAAAAAACCATTGCCTCGGTGTTGCATAAACATGCCCGTTCGATCAAACAAGGTGTACACTGCATCTATAGCCCATTGTTGATTCAGTATAATCTGGTCGTTGAACAAACCAGGGCGATAAAAAAACACGCCTGAATTATGAAAATAACTTTGCAAAACTTTGTAAGACGCCTTAGGCACCTGATGCTCAGCACAAAGTGATTCAAAACCTACTATGCTCAGCATTTGTTTTCCTTCTTTTTGTAGCTTTTCCAGGGCTTGTTGAGTATGCCACCAGCTTTCGGGCAAATCGGTACAAGTACGCTGGATGCCTTGCGCCAACACATTTTGTAACGCAATATTTAGCTCCTTAAATCCATTCTTGGCAGCATCATCTACTGCTGCATCTACCGCCAGGCATTGTTGTACTTGATAATGTGTTTTTAAGTCATCTGTGAGTTGAGGCGGCGCCTGCACCCCGTCACGGTCGCACTTGGTTTGCACCACCAACACCGGGCTTTGCTTGCCCAAAATATAGGCATAATCGAGCCAATACAACAACGGATAATTTTTATAAATCACCTCGCTGCCATCGCCCAACTTTTCGGTTTGTTCGGGTGTAGCTTGAGTCGCTGCATCCCAAGCGAGCAAAAACACGGCTTGAGTTTGCATAAACAAGCGGTGGGTAGTATGGTAAATATCTTGCCCACCAAAATCCCATACATTGAGTTGTACATGTTCTAACGCCTCGTCTTGGGCAACCTGGGGTAATATGTGTTGTCGTAGTTGAATGGCATGGGTAGAGCTTTGGTCAGGGTCAAAAGCATTGTCGAGCCAGCGCCGCACCAAACTGGTTTTGCCCACGCGTCCATTGCCCACCAGCAAGAGTTTTGCCTGATAAATCAGGCTTTTACCCTGCTCAAGGTCTTGCCAATAACGCCTAATATTTTGCAATGCATGGTAGCCCTCTGTAATGGCTACAGGTATATTTTGCCAAGGGTTATTCTTTAACCGCAACGATGTCAAACACGGCAAATCAAGTAGCTCAATCGGAAACCATTTGATTTGATTGTTCCCTACATCAACCTGGCTCAAACCTGTAAAATTAACTAAGATTTCAATAGTGCTTATTTGATTTTGTTCCAAGTCAAGTTCTTGCAGTTGCCTGGTAACTGCATCAGTGGCTATCTCAGTAATTTGATTTTGGTATATATTTACCTCCCTGAGGTTGGGCAAAGCAGTTAAATTTTCAAGCCGTGTGATTTTGTTGTAACTCAAATCAAGCGTTTCCAAAGCAGGCAAATCTTCGAAATTCTCAATTTTACTAATATTATTTTCACTCAAATCAAGCTCAGTGAGCCCAGTTACTCCTGCCAGGTGCTCCACTTTTATCAATTGGTTTTGACTAAGGTTCAACTCAGCCAATTGGGTAGGCAACGCGTTGGGTTGTATATGAGTAATTTGATTGTTATTCAGGTCAAGCTCCTTGAGCGCAGGCAAGCCCCTCAGGTTTTCGAGGCACTCAATGGCATTCTTTTCCAGGCAAAGCTCCCTTAATTTGGGCAAACCAGTCAAGTTTTCAATTTTACTGAGGTTGCTTGCGCAAAGGCTCAGTTTCTCAAGCTTGGACAAACCTGCCAAGTTTTCAATTTTAGTAATTTTATTCTTACTTAAGCTTAGTTCCTTAAGCCCCTCCAACCCAGTCAACCCCTCAATTTTTGTAATGGCTGTCTCACTCAAATCCAACTCAGTCAAGGCTGGCAGATGATTTAAGTTTTCAATTTTACTGACTTTAGTCGCTCTTAATTCCAGTTTTTGCAAGCCAGTGAGCCCCTCTAGATTTTCTATCGTCTCAATCTGTGAACCACCTAAATCTAATTGTTCTAAAGTTCTTAAGCCCTCCAGATTTTCAATTTTAGTAATAGCCAACCCGCCCAAATCCAACTTCCGCAGCTTAATCAAATGACCTAAATTCTCAATTTTGCTAATGGGGTTGCCCCCCAACATCAAATCATCAAGCTGAGTAAGATTGTCCAGGTTTTCAATCTTTGCCACCTTATTGCCATCCACCCGCAGCTTGGTCAAATTGGTCAATGCCTCCAGGTTTTCAATTTTACTGATTTTAGTTGCATGTAAACTCAGTGAAGTCAACTGAGTCAATGCCTCCAAATTTTCAATCTTTGTCACCTTGCTACACATCAACGACAAATGAGTAAGCTTTGTAAGTTTATCTAAATTTTCAATTTTTTTAATGCCCGTATGGTTCATCCAAAGCTTCTCCAGTTCGGTGAGAGTATCTAAGTTTTCAAGCTTTGTTACCCTATTAAACATCAAACCCAGCATTTTTAGCTTGGTCAATTTTTCCAAGCCCTCAATCTTACTTATGCCATTGTAGCCCAACGATAGTTCAGTGAGTTCAGTCAATGCGTCCAAGTTTTCCAACTTTTCAAAGCTGTTAAAGCGCAAATTGAGGCTCTTGAGCTGAGGCAAGTGGTGGAGGTTTTCAATCTTTTTGATGTCATTTTCTTCCAGCTCAAGTTGTTTCAACCGGGGCAAGTTGTGTAGGCCTTCAATCTTTCCAAACCCATTATACCCCAGGTCAAGCCGAGTCAATGCTGTCAAACCCGCCAGGTTTTCAATCTTTTTGATATTATTTTCTCTCAAGTCAAGGTTTTGTAAGTGTTTGAGATGGTTCAGGTTTTCAACCCTCTCAAGGCTATTGCTGCTCAACTCAAGGTGCACCAATTGGGTGAGTGCATTCAAATTCCCAATCTTTTCAATGGCATTTCCCCTCAGGTTAAGGTACTCCAGCCTGGCCAAATGATCAAGATTCTCTATAACCTCAATATCGTTTTCTTCCAAATCAAGGTACTGTAAGTTGGTCAGGTGAGCTATATTTTCAATTCGATCAATACTATTTTCACGCAATACCAATTTGTTAAGCGATGTAGGCAAATTCACAGGAATACCCCTGAACTTATTTTGTCTGCCTTTATTGGTACTGGTGGCCTCAAAATAGTCTAAGGCGCCAGGATTCCATTCGTGCCAAATCTCCGAAAAAATCAAGGTTTCTAAATGCGTGCATTCTGCCAATAAGTCAAGGCAGGGCGAGTGGTTGGTCAAGCCACAATTACCCAAGTCGAGGTAAGGGTCTTTCGTTTGTAAGTTTTTCTCGATTAACTGCTTTGCCAGGTCATTCATATCTTGTTTTCGTTTGTCACCTCTTCGGGGTGGATTAGTATGTATAAACAAAAAAGTTATCCCAACTTTTGGGAGGTTGTCGAGACAACTTTAGTGATCTGGAAAAAATAAGATGTGCCAATTTAAGAAAATATATTGTTCTCAGACGATTCAAAAAAACGGTGCATAGCCAAAGCTATGAGGCTTTTTTTTTGAGAAGAATGAGGGCAATAGATACACTTTAATGGCTCAAATTATTTATGAAAGATCACTTAAACAATAAAATTTAGATTTAATGCCAAGATTCAAAAAAATGAACCCGTGCATCATTTAAAAAAATTGTGCTGCCATAAAGTGACCACTCCGTAAACCGAGGGCAAACACAGAGAGCGTTGCTTAAAAGCATGACCAAATTTACCCAAAAAAGTGTGATTCATAAACCCAAAACAACCATTGATGAATTATTGGATAAAGTTTAGACATTGAATCGTTAACTTTGTGAAAAATGATTGTGATGATACCCTCTATCAAAAAAATAACTTTACTCACTTGTTTGATGCTGGCAAGCGTTGCAGCAGGGAATGCTCAAAAAAAGCCCCAGGTTTTTTACCACATAGAACTTGCCCTTGAAACACCCGAAAAAGTAAAGATACTGGACCTGACAAGCCAGCGTATCCAGAAGATACCTGTGGAAATTTTTCAGTTCCAAAACCTCGAAAAACTGGTGCTTACTAATTGTAGGTTAAAAGCACTGCCCAAAGGGATTGCCCAACTCAAAAAGCTTCAAACATTAATATTGGCTTTTAATGAAATCACCAGTTTGCCCAAAGAATTGGGGCAGCTTACCCAGTTACAAAAACTGGATTTGTACCAAAACAAGCTCACTCGTTTACCTTCATACATAAGCGCTTTAAAAAACTTACGCGATTTAAACGTAGGTAAAAATCAACTAAATGAATTTCCAACAGTACTTAAGAAACTTACCCAGCTCAAAAGGCTTGACCTAAACGGCAACCAACTTAAGCAAGTTCCTGCAGATATTGCTTGGTTGCAGCAAAATAAGCGTGTTTTTTTAGCTCGCAACCCCTGGACAAAGTGGGCGCGTAAAAAGCTAGGGTTAGACGATCCGGCAAGGATACACTTAGAGGTTCCAGCGCGCATGGTGCCACCTCCTATGTTGTTGTGGGGGCATACGGCAGGCAAAGTACAAGCATTGCGTGACGCTCGCCAAGGCAAATATCACTTGCGTTTTTATGGTTTCCCTTCAGACATGACTCATACCAATATATATATGAAAGAATTGCGTAAATTAGGCATAAAGGTAAGTCATGAAGGTTGTGTGGTAGACGCTACAACAGAAAGCTATAGTAAAACGATGGCACTAAAGATTGCTGAGAAGTTTGGCAAGGACTATTGGGTGCAACCCCAAATAAAGGCCGACAGTCTGACCAATCATCACTTGCCTCGTTTGCCTCAGGTGGTGTACCACTCCCAATCCGTAGACCTGAGCCACTATATCAGCTCACAATTACCAAAAAAACTGTTGAGAAAACGGCATCAAGATAAAGAAATGACCCTCATCCTTACCATAGATGATCACCTAAAAGCACAGCAAGTAAGTGTATTACAAGGTGTATCACGCAAGGTAGACAAGGCTTGTGTGGCTCTATTGCAAAACGCTCGTTGGCAAGCACCCCGTTCGTGGTTGTATTTGCGTAAACGGGGACAGGTTACTTTTCGAGCAACAATAAGGTTTCGATAGGTAGACAGACCAATGCTACTTCCTTCACAAAGTTTTTAGCTTTAGTATGTCGCAGATGGCTCACATGTCTGTTTTTTTAATGCTCAATCCTTAAGGAAACAGCCTTGGTAGTCAGACCACGGGCGAATGACTACCATACCAAAAAAATCACTTAGCTTTTTTCTTTTTTGAGTTCTATGAGTGTAATTTCTGGCCAAATGCCTACCCTGCCCGGAAACCCAATAAAGCCAAATCCCCGGTTTACATATAAATATTGTTCTGCTTTTTTATAAAGTCCCGCCCATTTGTCATAGCGGTACTTTACCGGGCTCCACTTAAACCCTGGAATCTCTACACCCATTTGCATTCCGTGGGTGTGCCCACTAAGAGTCAGGTGTACTTTTTGAGGAAAATCAAGCACCTTTAGGTCCCAGTGGCTGGGGTCGTGCGACATTAATATAGAAAAGTCATTGGGTTGACTTTGGGCAAATGCTTTGTTCAAATCGCCCTTTTGCGGGAAAGGTTTTTCACCCCAGTTTTCTACCCCTACCAGTTTAATTTGCTCATTGGATTTTTTGATCGGTACTTGCGCATTATTTAAGAGCTCAAATCCCATAGCCTGGTGGTGTCGGGCTAACTTGACAAGGTTTTGCTTTTTGGCTTCTTCCGATTCCCAGCTTATATATTCGCCATAGTCATGATTACCCAATACTGCATATTTGCCAAAAGGAGCACTCAATGATCGAAACAAACCTATATAAGGCTCTATCTCCTCTGCCAGGTTATTGATCATATCGCCGGTAAACAAAATGAGGTCGGCTTGTTGCTGTTGAATTTTTTCGATGCCCCGTTTTACAGCAGCTGTATCGTCAAAGCTGCCAGAGTGTACATCAGATATTTGTACAATCTTAAAACCATCAAAAGCCGCAGGTAAGTCAGGAAAACTCAAAGATACTTTGTGCAAACGATAACTGTAGCGCCCCTTGAACACCCCATACAAAAAACTAGTGAGTGGCACCATGGCTACCAATACTCCTATTTGTTTAAGGGTTCTACGTCTTTGCAGAGAAGGAACCACGTCGCTTGAAGAAAACCGTCGGATGACATAGGTCACTACACTTTCGGAGTCTACCATCAACAAAAATACGGCGTATACCACCTTGGTAATAAAGAAACTAAATAATAGTCCCAGTATCAGGTTTTGTGTCCAGCTTACTTTGCTGTAGCCATTAGGGAACGAAGTAAAGATGGTGATAATACCAATTAATGTGACCAGTAACGAGCAGAAATAAATACCTATAAGAATTTTTTGCCCCAGCGGGTTTTTAAAAGTAAGGTTTAATCCCGAAAAAATGTATATTTCTATCAGTATGTAAAATACCAGAAAAACAACAACGCGTGTAGTAGACATGTAAGTTGTATGGTGAGAATTTGTGAGTAGTAAACAGCTGCAAGGTAAAAATTGTTCATTATTCACACAAGTAACAGACACTCATATATTATGAAGGTGCTACATTACTTGCACTGCGTTGTTGAAACGGCTGTTTAATGCTCCCCACCGTGAATGTTCAAGGCACTAATATATTCGCATGTTTATCCCAACGCCAATGCTCCAGATGTTTTCGCCAAAATAACTGGCTACCTTTGAGCGTATGCCACCATATAGTTTAAACTCAGGTTGATTGACCAGGGCATACTGTACATTTGTCCCCCATTCTATACGTGCCGGAGCTTGTCCACCACTGGTGGTATTAGGAGCAAAACGTAGCTCAGAGCCAAATTTCCATTGCATATTATTGGCAAACGCACTGAAGCCTACCAATATTTCGGGATAAAATTCTTTAAATTCATCTATCATAAAGCCTCCCCCTACACGTATTTCTACATCGCCATTGGTTTCGGGAGCAAACTGCAAAATTTGAATATCATGGGTAAAGTAAGAAGTATAATCGCCCAGCACCTTTTCTCGCAAGAAGTTGTACCTATAGTCAAAAGCCATCCCAAACCCGTGTTTTTTACCAAAGCGTGCCCTTACTCCGGGGCGAAATATCTCATAGTTATTAGGCAAAAAACCATAACTTGCCTTTACCTGAAAGTAGGCGCGTTGCACTGCCTTTATCTTTTTGGGTAACACTGGGGTAGCTTGGTTTTTTTGTACCACTGTTGGGGGCGGAGCAACCACCTCCGGTTTTTCTTCTGTTTTGTTAGCAGGGATTGGGGTAGAGGTAGGCGCATACGCTGGTGTAGAGGTGTTTTGGTGGTCGTTTGAGCTGACAGTACTCAAAATATCTAAGCAACCTGTAAAAATATCAAAGCAGACTTCGCCGTTAAACCCACTGCTCAAACCTGAGCTACCCGAACCGCCACTGCCCGATGACCGCCGTTCACTTTTACGATGATTGCTGCTACTTTTAGCATTGCTTTTAATTTTCCCGATTTTTTGAGCCTGAGTATTAACACTCATGACCAAAAACCCAATGGTTAACAGTCCAATGCTTATCTTTTTCATCGTAGTATATATGTTTGAAGCTTTTAGAGTACACGTACACTATCGACTCTTGTATATGTTGCCAGAAGTGCACAAATAACTTTGCTGACAATACGCCACAAGAAGAAAAGTTGAGTCAAAACGCTCAAAATTTTCTACCAAAGTGCATTGATGTGCCGTTGAAATGGCCGTTAATTGGTAGGTGATTCCCGTTGGTTGAGTGCGTTGATGCGTTGTTTTGTGGGGCAATGCAGTGGCGTACCAGCGTGGTCACCCAAGCGAAGAACAAACATTATTCAAATAACACCAACGCTCCATCGGCTACTATACCATCGAGCCCCATAGCTTTGCCGCTGGCAAGTGCCTGGGCTGGAGTATGTACCATAGGTTCACCCTGAACATTAAACGATGTATTGATCAACCCCAATACCCCCTGGGCATCCAAACAATGGAGTATTTCGAACAACAAAGGGTTTTG
Organism: Microscilla marina ATCC 23134; assembly: GCF_000169175.1. Classification (NCBI taxonomy): domain Bacteria; kingdom Pseudomonadati; phylum Bacteroidota; class Cytophagia; order Cytophagales; family Microscillaceae; genus Microscilla; species Microscilla marina. The sequence continues at coordinate 32,616 of NZ_AAWS01000002.1, read as the reverse complement.
TACCCGCTCAAAAATTGTTTGGATCCTTGCCGTACCATTTACGTGCACTACTCCTTCCAGCTTTTTGTGATAATCGGGCAAAATATCAAAATCACTGAGCATATACTGCGACACAGCAGGCACTTGCGCCAAACCCGTGACTAACCGAGCATTTTTTTCGAGCATCACGGGGGCTATTGGGCGATACCACGCTCGTTTTTTGCAGTCTTCACTCACCTTTTTTGCCAAATCAATTGAGTTGGGCAATGCCAAAATACTTCGGTTGCCCAACGCCCGGGGACCTATTTCGGCTACTCCCTGACATACCCCTATAATTTTGCCGTCGAGCAAGGCATTGGCAATGCGTGCCGCCAATACCTGAAAGTCGTCAGGAGGATTGAAAGAGGGCAACCCCACATTGTTGAGGTAAGGCGAATGATACGATATTTTATGTCCTTTTTTCCACTCCAGAAATGCCGCCCCACCCAGCGCCAAGCCCGAATCGTTGCAGCAAGGTGGAATATATATTTGTTTGAATAATCCCGATTGGGCTATTTGACGATTTGCCGGAATATTGAGCGCACAACCACCCGCGTAATATAGATAGTCGGCTTTTACTTGTTGCTGAAGTTGGGTCAGGCGCGCCAAAAGTTTTTGCTGAAAAGTATATTGAAAAGCAAAAGCAATGTCTTGCAAAAAAGGGTCGGTCAGGTTGCCCACCTTGCCTTGCCAGCCAAAATGTTTGTGGGCACTTTCGTAAAAAACTTGTTGTTGAGTCCAATAGTCCGCAAAAAACTGGTGGCTCTCCAGCCAGGCAAGCACGTCGGCACGGTAGCGTCCATACGCAGCAAACCCCATAAGTTTACCCGCCAGGCTATTGTGGTGCTTGGGGTGCACCCCCAAAAGGGCAAAACTTAAACCGTTGGCATTGAATAAATTGGTAATCGCCTTGAGTTCCCAGTCGCAATGCAGTACTTGTAGCTGTTGGTGATGGTACAAAAAAGCCGAAAAATTGCCCAGGCTTGCGCCCCCGTCAAAGCTGATGAGCAGACTGTTATTTTTAAAATTGCCAAAAAAAGGTACACAAGAAAATACATGCGCCAACTCATGCGAAATGCTATAGGCATTCAAGGCATTGCCCTGCCATTTTTCCAGTTCCAGCCAGCCATAGCCTTGCCTTACGTCGGTGCCCAGCTGTGTTTCGGGCAGGGCATCAAACCTGATTTTGCCATTTTTACTGATAAAGCTATTGCCCACAAACGAGTTGACAAATACCCAGTCGCAATTGGCAGGCAACTGCACCAGTTTTTTATTGAGCAAGGTTTCCAGCTGATGGGGCATTTGATGATCGTATTTTTTGCGGGTGTGGCGTTCCAGTTGTAAGCATTGCACCACTTGTCCGGCTTGCATCATACATAATGAGTGATCGTGTACATAGCCTGGGTATTTCAGGTTGTTTCTGTCTTGAATGCCATAAATGGCCAATGTAGGGTTCATTTTTATCAGGGCTTGAAAAGAGTCTGAGGTATATTTTGATGGCTTGTCTTCTGCAACTCCGCAAGTTACAAGCTTTAGCCAAAAAGTCGTAAATTTTTCCTCGTTTTACTATTCATTATTACATAAATGCTATTTTTGTCTTTTATTTATAGAATCAGGTTTTTTCAACCCACCATTTTTTCAAAAATAACCAAAATTAAACTTCAATGCTTATATCATTTCGCAAGACATTGCTCTCCATCACACTGATTGCTTTTTCTATATTTTTGGCGCAAGCCCAGGAAGACAAAGGGGCGCCTTTCAAAAAAAACGGTGATCATTTCATCCAACAAGAGAAGTTTGATGAGGCTCTGGGAGCTTACCAACAAATGCTTACTGCCTATGAAGGCGCTCAAGACCCTGAAGGCATTGCCGAGGCACATAAGTATATAGGCCTGGCTTACCGCCAACAAGCGGTTTATGACTCTTCGCGCTATTTTTATGAGAAATCGATAGATTTGCATACCAAAATTTATGGCAAACGTAGTTCGCTGGTAGTAAGCTTGCAACGTGAGCTGGGGCTGATGTTTCAAGAGCAAGGGCTCGATCAAGAGGCACTAGCTATGTTTAAACAAAGCCTGGCTACCAGTATCAGTATCAACCGCAAGGCTTTGGCAACCTGTAACTATATTCATGTAGGAGAGCTGTTTATTCAACAAAAACAGCTCGATTCGGCCTTGACTTATTTCGACAAGGCATTGGTGTTGCGCCAACAAGTGAGGGGCAACAATGACTACCGTTTGGCAGCATTGTACAACCTAAAAGGCTATGTAAAATTCCTTAAGAAAGATTACCCCAGTGCGCTTAAGTTGTACGAGCAAGCCATCAAGGTAAACAATACCGACAAACTGGAGAAACTACAGTCGTTGGCAAACAAAGCAGAAATATTAAATATAGACAACCATCAGGCTGCCTTGCAAGCCTACCAGGCAAGCGACCAATATATAGAAAGCATTAGAACGAAGGTGTATACCCAAGCACAAAGAGTACGGTTGGGCAAACTTGCCGACAAGGTAAACCAAGGGGCTATAGAGGCAAGCCTTGCCCTGAAAGATTACAAAACAGCTTTTTATTTTTACGAACGAGACGAGTCGAACGCAATAGTGGCGCTGTATCCTAAAGCCCAGATTTTAACTGCCGAGTCAATCAGAGAGCAGCTAGAGCCCGAAACTGCGATGCTCGAGTACCTCATTGGCAAAAAAGGCGTGTATGTGTTTGCCCTTACCAACGAAACATTTAAAGTAACCAAGCTTGCCAAAAAAGGTGTAGTGGGGCAAATCAAGGGCATGCGCAAAGCCATCAAGCAAAAAAACATGGGGCAGTACAAAAAGTTGGCTTACCAGCTTTATCAGCGCTTGCTTAAGCCCTTGGAGCCTGTTTTTAAAGAAAAAAAACACCTCATTATTGTACCCGACAAGGAGCTTACATTGTTACCATTTGAAACTCTGCTGCGTCAACCCGCCACCAGTGCTGCCAGTAGTCAGTGGGCTTATTTGCTCAAAAGTTTTAATGTGACCTATCACTTCTCGGGCAGTTTGGCTTTTGCCGAAAAAATATTACGTACTTATCAACGCCCCTGGACAGCCATTGCCCCGGTTGACTTTGCCCAAAAAAAGTTTGAAACCCTGGCAGCAAGCGCCGAAGAAGTAAAGACCATTGGAGCCATGTATCCCCGACGCAAGGTATTTGTAAAAGGAGCCGCCCAACGCAAGCAGTTATTGGGTAAGACTGTTTCCAGCGAAATATTGCACATAGCTACCCACGCCCAGTTTAGCAAGGCGCACCCTGAAGGTTCACGGTTACTTTTGTCTAAAACAGGCATTACCTATCCCGAAATATTTAAGATGAAGCTAGAGGTAGATATGGTAGTATTGAGTCATTGTGAACCTGGTCTTGAGCACTACGACAAAGACGGCGGCATTTTTGGTCTGGGGCACGGTTTTGTATATGCCGGGGCACACAATGTAGTGTATCCTTTGTGGAAAAACCTGGGGATTTATACCCGTGATTTTATGATTCGCTTTTACAAAGAGATCAAAAAAGGAGGCAGGTACTCAAAGGCATTGCAAACCACCAAGTTGGCTATGCTCAATAGTGGCAAAGCAACTACCCCGTTCGATTGGGCGGGCTTTATGATCATTAGTGTTGACTAAGTACCCTGCGGGCAATACTTTATAAATCATTTGACCTAATGTTAGTTGCCAAACAATATTTGGTTTGATTCGTTAGTATAGCGTTGGCAACCATTATGATAGTTGCCAACGTTTTAAACAAGCCCTTAGGCTGTGTTACCTTTTCAGGGGATAAATAACTACTAGAAGTGCGCGAAGCTTTGTAAATTACTGATAACAAACACTTTACGGGATTAAAACAAATTCAAATAAGGTCGTTTATTCCTTTAAAAGACGTTTTATGCACTTAGGTTTGCTCTTCGCGTGGGCAACCATTCCGATAAATCGCGAACTTCCATTGCATTACAGCAAGGGATTGCCCCTACATTTACTTGATTTAGATATAAATCCTTGTATATCAAAGATTTTTAAAACTTCGTACAGCCTTAAATAACTACTGATAATTAATTTATGACGAATCATTTACATTGCTCGAGGCAAAACTATTTTACCAGCAATCCGTTAGACCGTCTTGCTAATCACCGCCCTACGATTAATCTACAGGAAATAATGGCTGCCGATGCGCCTACTTATGTAGTCCCAGTATGGCAAGGCAAGCACTTGATGCAAGGCAATGAACCAGTATTTGTGCCCATAGCCCAAGCCCAGCACCTGGTGCAAGACCAAAGTAAGTGGGTGTTTTTGGGCACTAGAGAAGCCCACCACTATTTTGCTATAGAGGTAGCAGAAGAGGCGCCCGATGAGCATCCTTTTTGGCAGCAACAAGGCAATTTTGAGAAATTGAGGCAAGCAAGTCAGGCATCCGAACGCGCCGAAGCAGCCATATTGGGTTATGCCCAGGCAATGCTTTACTGGAACCGTAACCACCTGTATTGTGGGCGGTGTGGCAGTGCTACCGAAAACCAATGGGCAGGGCACGTGCGGGTGTGCAGCAATACCGATTGTGGTAAAAAACATTATCCACGTACTGACCCGGCAATTATTACCATGATTACCTACCAAAACCAGGCATTGTTGGTGCGCCAACCCCATTGGCAACCCAGCACAAGGTTGTCGTTAGTAGCAGGCTTTGTAGAACCAGGCGAGAGTTTGGAAGAAGCTGTTCAGCGTGAAGTAATGGAAGAGGTGGGGCTAGAGGTCGATCAGGTGCAATACCAATCGTCACAACCTTGGCCGTTTCCGGGATCTATTATGTTGGGCTTTAAGGCGCAAGCCACCCACCAAGCCTTTGAATTGCTGGATCAGGAACTGGAAGCTGCCCGTTGGTTTACCCGTGCCCAACTCAAAGATGCTGTCGCCAAAGAAGAAGTATTATTGTCGTCATTGGTCTCTATTTCGGGGGTGTTGATCAACGCCTGGCTCAACGAAGAAGAAACTGAAATGGTGATGGATACGGCAAAGATGTAACTATATAAGTTACGGTTTCGTATGTAGAGCAAGATGCTCGCTTTTAGCAAGTAAAGTATACAACCCACATTTTTCACAATATTCAGGAAATTATGCAAGCCAACGGAAGGTTTACTACCGCCATACATATTTGTATTTTTATGCAAATAAAAGGAGATGAAAAGCTGATATCGTCGCAGGTATTGGCCGACAGCGTAAAGACCAACCCAGTAGTGATTCGACGCATTGTAGCCCGGCTACGCGACAATGACATTATAGGCAGTGTAGCAGGAGCCAAAGGTGGTTTTTTTCTGAAACGTCCTGCCAATCAGATTTCGCTTTGGGACATTTATCAGGCAGTACGTGAGACCGACTTGTTTTATAAGCCAAAAAAAATAAATCCTGAATGTGTGGTAAGCATGAACCTGAGCGAGTTGGTCGACGGGGTCTACTCTGAGGCAGAATTGGCCATGAAGTCGGCATTGGCTCCAGTAAAGGTAAGCGATTTATCTGCCAGGTTGAATAAAATTACCGATTTGAAGAAATCAGATTTTTGTTGAAAATTTCTTAAGACAAAAGTGAATCCTCTCAGCGGCATGAGCAATTTTTGTAAGTGCCTGACAAGTGATTTACAACACCCATAACTTCGGTTATATTACACAAGCGATTGTTTACTCATAGGTAAGCAGTCGTTTTTTTTGTGGTTGTTTTGAAAAGCGATTGAGGTATATACAATAGTCCATAGTATTTAGTCGATAGTCCATAGCTGATTCGAGTAAATGTTCACCTTGTTAAATGTTGTAAACCAGTATTTTAAGATTGTATACTCACTTTATTTTTAAAAGTGTTTCGGTTTTATGCCTAAACACCCAATTAAACAGTTTTTAAATTCATCAATGACTGATAACCGAGCCTCTGGCGAGCTCAACAAAGTTAATCAGCAAACAACTTTGACTAAAATCACTGCGGAGTATTGATATACCAAGTCTGATCGAAAACCCATACAAACTCACTTGTAGTGGTCTTCATGGCAAGACCAAGAGGAGAGGACAAGCTTGGGGATGGCTTTTAGGTGTAGACATACAAAGAATTTAGTGTATGGGTAATGGCAACGATTTGGTATAAAAATTTGTTTAGACTTTCATTCTACACTACCCCACCCTATGCTTAACATTACATTAACAGTTTTTAAGTAATTGATAATGAGTCATTTATAAAATACTTTGACGGGATCAAGTTTTTAATGTAACAAAAAGAGTTACAATAAGGTTTTATTACCAACACGGCACTTGTAGCCGTTTTTTAAGACACTCAAATGTAACAAATAAAGTTACTTTTCAAACTTTTATTAAACCAAAACATTTCACACAAAATGAAAAATTTAGAAATTTTAACTCGCGAACAAGCAGCTCCTGAAACTCAAGGTATTTTTGATGCATTGAAAAAGAAAGTAGGCAAAGTACCTCATTTGTATGCTACCATTGCCCATTCGCACAAGGGGTTGAACGCCTTGCTTACTTTGGGTGATAACCTGAATGGAGGAGAGTTTAGCGCCAAAGAGGGCGAAGCCATTGCTTTGGCAGTGGGTGAGTCAAATGCTTGTACTTATTGTCTGTCTGCCCATACTGCTATAGGCAAAATGGTGGGATTTACAGAAGAAGAAACCGTGCAGCTAAGAACCGGAGCAATAGAGGACACCAAATTGAGTGCCTTGACTAAATTGGCGAAAGCCATTACCGAAAAAAACGGCCTGCCCGACCAGGCATTGATTGAGGAGTTTTTTGCGGCAGGTTATAACAAGGCTGCTTTAGTAGAATTGGTAGGGCACGTGACAAAAAATATATTTACCAACTACATTAATCACATTGCCGAAACTACAGTAGATTTTCCAGAGGTAACTCCACTGGTCGCATCCAATGCCTAACCACAGCTGTTGCTGTAGAGAGTTTAGACTATCCCGTTTATTTAAATGCAAAAAGCCTTGCCCCTTATAAGGGAAGGCTTTTGTTGTTCTACGCTGTTTTAAGTGTTCCGTAAGGGCACTTGAAAGTTTAGTCCGGAGTTAATTAGTCCGGAGTCGGTAGCCCCACGCTGTTTTAAGTGTTCCGTAAGGGCACTTGAAACTTATAAATAAAAAAAGTCTCCAGGCTTTCTAGCCGAATGGCTCAATAGACTTGCACGATTACCCACCAACGCGCATTTGCCAGGCAGACCAATTTTGCCTTTACCACTTGTTTTCTTTCGGTCAAACCCGTAAATCCTACCCCTTATGCCACAAAAACGACCACTTAGACCATGTTTTTGGATGCTATCTGGCACGTTGATAATTTGCCTTCCTGCTATTTAATAATTCAATAAATCAAACAGGGAATGCATACACATAAGCAACCACAACAAAACGAAGACCAAGGGGCAATACAAACCCAAGAAAACACGGCACAACGCCAAAGCGAGGTGGCTCATAAAAGTGCCCAAGGGCAACACCCCCCCTTCTGGCGCAAGTTTAGCGTAGCGTAACTTGTGCCTTTGTATAGAGGAAGTTTCAAAACTCCGAGCTTGCTCTCGGAGCATCTTGCCCCGAAGCAAGTTCGGGATGGCTCACTTTCAGGTTTTTGCAAAAAACAAATACTCAATCTTGAATTTACTACGATGGACACAAGTCTGGAGACTTGCGCCAGGAGGTGATGAAATTTACCCCTTCTGGCGCAAGCTTGCAGCTTGTGTCCAAACAAGCAAATTCAGCCCATATTTTGGTTGCAGGTTGCCAAGTGAGGAGTATTTATAAAACCAATGCCCAAATCAGGTAAAGATGATTTGGGCTTTTTGATGCTTTCTCAGATATGCGACTAACCCCTCACTGGCGCAAGTTTAGCGTAGCGTAACTTGTGCCTTTGTATAGAGGAAGTTTCAAAACTCTGAGCTTGCTCTCGGAGCATCTTGCCCCGAAGCAAGTTCGGGATGGCTCACTTCCATGTTTTTGCAAAAAACAAATACTCAATCTTGAATTTACTACGATGGACACAAGTCTGGAGACTTGCGCCAGGAGGTGATGAAATTTACTACGGCCAGGGCAACCATAAAGGATTGCCCCTACAAAAGGCATTTGAATGGAATTTAACACTTTAGAACCAACACTTACGCCGTTGCTTGTGTCTTCACAAGCAACCAAAAGACAGTGCGTCATTAATAATCGCAGAACAACCTTCTAAGCTCGTTTTGCGGAATACTGAAAAATGCCCTCAGGCGCAGCTGTGTTAAATGTTCCGTAAGGAAGACTTAAAAGAACGGTGATTTTTACACAAAAATCTTATTTGACAGATAAAATACGGCGGTGGTAGTTGACCTGCCCCAAATGGTAGCCAAGGTGAGATAAAAGGTGAATGAGCATAAAATCAACTGATACTTCCTTGTCTCGCCACGGCAGTGGGTAGGCTTTGGTAAGGCGCGCCAGGGGCAAATTGGTCAATGTTTCGCCTACTATTTGCTTTATTTCGTCAATATCAGCTATTACCTTTTGGCGTGGCACATCGCGTAGAGCAAACTCTGCTTCGCGGTCGCGCACATAGCCCGTGTTGCCCAGACTGGCACCAATAAAATGATTGAGGTTTCCTATAAGGTGTAAGGCAAGGGTGCCGCCAGAGTTGCTAATGCCGTCAGCGGTTTTCCAAATGTCTTGTTCATGGGGGTAGGCAAGAATTTCTTCTTTGAGCTTATCTAAGTCGCGTTGATAAATTGATATGAGGGTTTCGAGCGTCATTATTATATGTGTTATTTTGTGTTTGAAGTTTGATAAGTGATCTGGAAAAAATAAGATGTGCCAATTCAAGAAAATATATTGTTCTCAGACGATTCAAAAAAAACGGTGCATAGCCAAAGCTATGAAGCTTTTTTTTTGAGAAGAATGAGGGCAATAGATACACTTTAATGGCTCAAATTATTTATGAAAGATCACTAAAAACTATTTACACAAAATAACACAAAAAAAATTGAATTATCGCCAAAAGAACATGACGGCGACACAATAAAACAGGGCAATGTAAAAAAGAATAAGCCCCATGTTTTCAATGGTTTTGCTGACAAGGGCATACACAAAACCAAAACTTCTGAATACTTTTTCCATAACGTTGCGTGGTTTAAAAATTGTTGAATCAAATCTTCCTCATCTGTTGACAGAAACGCACTGTACCACATGGGCAAGATATAATCGGGATCAACCCTTTGTTTGCTCATAGTGTAGTAACATTACATCTAGGTATTATGCTAATTATGTGCCAAAAGTGGAGTGGGTGGATTGGTCTTTTAATTTTTCTGGGTACTTCAATTGTTCTTGAGCTTTTAAGTCTTGGGTTGTTTTATTGGGTCATTGCTTCTGGTATGCCTTAAGACAAACCGCCACCAATAAACTTCCGAATCGATGATAGAACTTTAAAAACTACAAATTGTATTCAAGCTGGAGGTAAAAACAAAACCTAAAGCGAGTGGTTTATCACAAAGCGATTCAAAACCTACCCCTTCTTTTATTTATTACCATTCTTTGGTGGCTTGTGCCAAAAACTGTACCTTTCGAACGCTTGTTTTTGGTGTAAATATTGTGTATGTTTTCCGCAAAAAACACATTGACAACGAATTAACAACCGCTACTCTATGTTATTGAGAAAAATAATTTACCTGATGGCTTTACTGGGCTGTTGGTCAGCAGGTTATGCACAAGAAGGAGCCGTGCATTTACAAAACTACCCTCCATCAAATACCGGGGTACAAACCAATGCATTGGTGCAAACCAAACATAAAACTATTTTGTTGGCAAACGCCAGAGGTGCAGCTCAATATAATGGACAACAGTGGCAACCTATTCAGGCGCAATCTACCTTGTATGCGCTTCTCGACGACTCTACGGTAGTATACACTGGAGGTCGCTCCAGTTTTGGTTTTTTACAACTATTGCCCTCACGCCAATACCGTTTTCAGAGTTTGAGTCGCTCATCTAAAAAAATACCCCAAGAGATAGGCGATTTTCATTTTGTAAAAGGCAATGCCAGGTTCGTGTATTTTTTGAGCAATAAGGTATTAGTAGAGGTAGACCGTGCGCAACGAAAAGTAAGAAGGGTATGGCAAAACCAGGCTTTTCAGAGCTTGATGGTGTTCAAGGAAAAAGTATTAGTAAACATTCGCAACAAAGGCTTGCACCAAGTGCCTGCCCCCCCCAAAGATGGCGGCGATGAAGACAAAAAACCAAGCCCATTAGTAAAAGTAAACACTCAGGTAGATTTTGGCAAAATAAAGGTTTTATCAGCTTTTACTTCAGCCCGGTTTCTCTATGTGACTGCCCAAAACAAAGTGTATAAGTTTGATGGAGCCCAATGGACGGTACTTCCGCTTGCTGCCCAAAAATATTTAGAAGAACACACCCTTACCCAAGGAACCTTGCTTGGCTCAGGGCAATTGGCTCTGGGAACGCTCAACGGTGGGGTATTGATAGTAGCGCCTACATCGGGCAAAACCTTGTATATGATTAACCACCAAACGGGCTTGCCCGACGACGAGGTGCAAACTTTGGCGGCTGATCATCGCCAGGGCTTATGGATTGTACATACGCAGGGCATTTCGCGGGCGGTATTGCGTGCCCCTGTGACTAACTTTACTCATTATCCGGGTTTGGTGGGCAACCCTACTTCGGTTACTTATTGGCAAAAACAATTGTACGTAGCCACCAGCGAGGGGCTGTTTCAGTTGAAAAAAACGCGTAGTTTTCAAGACTTGGTAGCCCCCATTAAACGCCAACAACAAAAAGGCATCGTGGTTAGTAAAGAAGTAGGAGGAACAGGCGGGGTTACTTTGCAGTCGCAGAAAGTAGGAGGAACGGTAGTGGGTAACCTTATCAACAATGTGTTTGGCAAGAAAAAAGTAGTGGTAACAGTAAAACCCCGCCAACAGCCCAAAGCTCCGCCCAAGCCCCAGCCAAAAGTACCGCTGAGGCAACGCAACCTATTGCAAAGAGAACTGTACGCTTTGAGTTCTTTTCCTTATTTTTATCATAAAATTCCTGGTTTTTCGGCAAGGGTAAAGCAAATAGTCGCTACTGCCAATGAACTATTGTTGGGCAGCAACCAAGGCTTGTATGTATACCAAAACGGAAAGGTAGTACCAGTACTGAAAGAGGTGTATATACACCAGGTCAAAAAATCGCCTGACAATGATCAATTGGCCTATGTAGCCACCAGTGAAGGAGTAAAAAGTGTAACAAAGCAAGGGGGAAAGTGGAAGCTAAAAGATGACTTTGCAGCCATCAAGTCAGCGGTGTACTCTATGGCTTTTATAGGCAACAGTCTGTGGCTGGGGAGCGACAATCAAGCAATTAAAGTACACACCACCCCAGAGGGACAGTACCAAAGTCATCAAGTGTATCAATTGCCCCGTTATTATGTAGAAAATGTACAAGTGGTGGGCATTGGACAAGCCCCCGTATTGTTTTTGTCTAATGGTTTGTATCGTTTAGATGCTAAAAAACAGCAGTTTTACCGCGACTCATTGCTCAAAGACGTGCGCTTGCCCTACCAGATGGTGCAACGCCAGGGAGCCAATGTATGGACCAACTTACAGCAAAAATGGCTCAACCTGGCCGACAGCAGTCAGGTAGCACATTTGGCATTGTGTAGCCAGGTAAATGACATTTACCACGATCAGTCAAAAAATTTATGGGTGGTTGACAAAAACCAGGTACTTCGCATTGCTCCAGTGTCGGCCAAAGACAGTACCGGGTTCGATGTGTTGGTTGCCAGGGTGTTTGATCACCAACAGCAAAACCTCAAGCTCGACAATATTCGCTTATACCAAGGAGCTAAAGCCTACAGTCTTACGTTTGAACTAGGCGCTACACATTATTTAAATGAAGCCTCTACCCAATACCAGTATCGTATCAAAGGGCTCACCAAAGGCTGGAGCGAGTGGAAAAACAACGCCGAAATTAAGTTTACGTTTTTGCCCCGTGGCAAACACACTTTGGAACTAAGGGCAAAAAATGCGATTGGCGAAATAAGCCCTGTCAAAAAAATACGCTTTAGGGTGGTCCCTCCTTTCTGGAAAAGGTGGTGGTTTTATTTGTTAGAAGTATTGGTGTTGGCAGGTTTAGTCATTGCCTCGGCAGTGTCCAGTCGGTTCGAGCGGTTTGAACGTTACTCAAGCATCATTACTTTTGTCACCATTATTACCGTTTTTGAGTTTTTTATGATTACCCTTGAGCCTTCAGTAGACAATATTTCGGGAGGGGTGCCTGTGTTTAAATTATTTATGAATATTTTGCTGGCAATGTCGCTCAACCCACTTGAGCGCAGGTTCTCTGCCTGGCTTAGTGAAAACAAGCATCGGTTTCAGCAAAAACAATGAAAAGTAAAAAAGCCGAACAATGCCAACGATTTTGCGAAGTAAAGTTATTATGTTACATTTGCAACAACATTGCATATATACGCATTTATGAGAAATAACTTATTCAAAAAAGCTGATACATTAGGCATTATCAGCTCATTTCTTTGTCTGATTCACTGTATTTCTTTGCCCATTTTGGTCAGCATACAACCAGTGGTAGGCAAGTTTATTGATGAAGAACTCCATTTTTTGGAATATGTATTTGTGGGGCTTAGCTTAATTGCAGTATATTTCGCTACACGCTCTTCGCATGTAACACTTCGCATGAAGTGGGCATTTTATATAATATTTGTTTTATTTACCTTGGGTATCTTTCTCGAAGATGCCTTTGTTTGGCTTACTTACCTAGCGTATGCCGGTTCTGTTGGGTTAATTGTGATGCACATCATCAATATTCGACACAGCATGCGTTGTTCAGTGCCTGAGCATGCCCATTGAAAATTCATTAAAAAATATTATGCCAAGTCTGATTGAAAACCCATACAAACTCACTGTGAAGGAAGGTATTGAGTAATTCAAGCGCCTCAAATAACTCTCTCTTGTAGTGGCAGGGTTTTCTTATAAAAGGCTATTTAGGAGAATATGCCCCCGAAAAACCACATTATCGCCTCGCCTGCTCCGAGCTTGTCCTCGGAGGGCAGTGTCTTCACGCCCGATCGAAACTTCATACTTTGCAAGCTTCAGAGAGGTTTCTCATTTTTTATAAGAAAGCTCTACTTGTAGTGGGCTTTTGGCAAGACCAACACAATGCACATTCTTCGCTATTGTTACTCGCTCTCTTGGTCAGCTGCGCTTAAGACCAAGAGGAGGAGGGCAAGCTTAGTGATGGCTTTTAGATGTAGACATACAAAGAAGTTAGTGTACGGGTAATGGCAACAATTGGGTATTATACTTAAAACAAGCCCCAAAAGAGATGACAATCACACTGTCTCTTTTGGGGCTTTTAGCTGGTTTTACTACCTATTACTTTGAGCGAACGGTTACCCACCACCCAATTTTTATACTGCGCTAATTTTCCCTCCTGCATTTGCATGTTTACAGATAGCAAACCACTGCCAACGGTAGCTTACCTCCCAAGGGTTCCCCTTTCCATTCAACTAAATTCACTTTGCGAACTGTGCCACAAGCCAGCCTGAGGGTTTGGTTAACCTAACTAAAAAAACGTATCTTACCCGCGCAAACACCTTATAAAAAAATCCATTAATATCTGCCAATGGCTTTACCTGTATCTGAAAATGATATGCAATCGCGGGCAATCAACCTATTGCTTCATGAACTGGGGTATGACGAATACCTTGACTGCCAGTCAATTGAGCTCCACAATACACCCTGGCAAGTGGCTCAAGATCCACTTAGACGTGGTTCTCCGCAAGAAGTGATCAGCCTCGAACACCTACAGCAAGCAATGCATCGGTTAAACGATCACCTGCCCAAGGCAAGCAAAGCTAAGTTGATAGATGCTGCCATCCATGCACTCACCACCAATCGTACCCATCTGCCTATGCTGTTGGCAAACAAGCAAGTCCATCAGTTGATTGTACAAGGCTATGGGGTGACAGCCAAAAACGAGCGGGGCAACGAGCAAACTTATCAAGTACGCTACATTCATTTTGACCGTCCTGGTCTCAATCATTTTATGGCAGTGGCGGGGCTCCCAGTGGTAATCAATGACCTGTGCTGCCCCGATTTACTGCTGTATGTCAATGGCATTCCTTTAGTACTGGTAGTGCTGCTTTACACCAAACAAGAGGCTCTATTTGCCTATGACCGTTTGCAACGCTACAAACGCGACATTCCCACCTTGTTTGGCTTCAATGCCTGGGTGATATTGGCGGGTGCACAAGAAACCAAAGTAGGGAGTTTTGATACCGAGTGGAATCGCTACCACCCCTGGCAACAAGCGAGCAACGACCGCCAGTCTTTAACGGCTGAAAATGGTCTGGCACAAACCCTCTACAGTATGTGTGAAAAAACCCGGTTACTCGACATTGTCCATCACTTTGTCTTTTTTGCCGAAGAAAAAACCAAAGTAATCGCCCAAAATCACCAATACCTGAGTGTAAACAAAAGTTTTGACGCATTGCAACAACGTTATAAACTGGCAGGTAACCTAGGCGTGCTTTCGTATACCCAAGGGGATCACCCGCACTTGTCTGAACTCTTTTTTATACTAAAAGTACTGCACCGTGCTACCACAAATTATAGTTTTGTGGTGGTGCACGATCGTCCAACACTGGGGGAACAAGCTTGGGATATTTTTGAAAGATTACTGGAGGCTCACCGGGTGGGTATTCACAAAGCAAACAACCCCGATGACTTGAGAACCATATTGACCAAAGAAAATAATCAGGTGGTTTTTACGCTTATTCAGCATTTGAGTACACCCAAAGAAGCGCCTTTTGGCTGGTTGAGTAACCGGAAAAACCTGGTGGTACTCATAGACGAAACACTCACCAAGCAGCACAAAGTGTATCAGGAGCATATACAGCAAGCACTGCCTCAGGCAAGTTATTTGGCATTGGCAACCACCCAAGCTTCACTGACAGTCGCCCCTGAGTCTGCCCAGCCTTTGCCCCAAATGCTCCAGCAGGCTATAGAAGAAAGTCGTCAGTTTTTGAGCCAACACGGAGGTAATATGGAACTTATACTAAGCAATGATCCTCTTCTGACTAAAATACCACATTTGATGGGCGTAGCCAACCAACTCGCCAAAAGCGAGCAACTAAGTACTGCGCTGAGACTCAAAGCCGACCATATTTACCGCCTTTACCGTGCTGCCCAAACTTTGGAAAATACGCCAGCGTTTTTTGAAAAAATAAGGGAAGTGTATCAGTATTTGCAGGCGCAGCTGTTTAGACAAAATAAGGGGGGAATTTATGAAGTAGCCTCGCTTGCCCACAGCGAATTGTTTAAAGGGGCTTTGCCCAAACAAGGTGCTGTCGCCGAGTGGGCTAAAGTGGCCGAACACAGCCCTCCACAGGCTCAAAGGTTAGATATACTAACGGTTGACTTTGAAAAAGTGGCGACAAATTTTCATCAAACGCCGTATCAATACCTGGCATTGAGAGATATGCAAGCATTTTTGCAGCAAGAGCTCAGGCGTCTGTTGGCGCTTAACTCCACCCGAATTGGCTTTGCTCAGAGGTGGCAAGCCATTGTGGGTGAATATGATGGCAACCAAGTGCCAACTCATTTTTTTGCCACCCTCAAAGCATACGGAGAGGAGCTACGCCTGGAAGGGAAGCGGGCCCGGCACGAGGGGCTGACCGAAGCTGAGCTTCAGGTGTTTGACTTGTTGTGGGACGAGAGCCTGCTACCCGACCAAAAGTCAAGGGTAAAACAAGCCGCTCAAACGCTGTTGGTCAACCTGAAACAAACCCAACGCCAACTATTGACCGATCATTGGTCTGGAGACTTGACCCAGTCTATAGAAGTAAAGCATTTTATCAAAACCCAACTGTTTGCATTACTTGACAAAGTATACTCCTCCGCAGCGATTGACCAAAAAACGGCTACGGTCTACCATTTTATGCGTTATTTGCCCAATGGTGGGCGCTTGTTTTTGAGTTAAATATACTTTGTTTAAAGTATGATAAGAAGGAGGTTTGAAACACCTTGTGGTTTCATATTTCTTACTTGCAACACTTGTGCACCGATATTTTATTTACCTTTGCTGGCAGATGAAATACACCGCTTTTATATTGTCCCTGTTGATACTTACCATGTCAGTGCTCACCTGCACCGACGGGGTTACGTGTGAAAATGGTTTGGTGGTAGAACAATCAGCCCACAATGACACGCATGACGAGGTGGAGGCTAGTCACGATCACTCAGAAGACAGCCAGGATACTTGTTCACCGTTTTGTGCTTGCCAATGCTGCGGCCTGTCTATTTCATTGACCGTTTTTGTAGCTGTGTTACAAAAGCATCGTATGCCTGCCTTGGTTTACCAAGACCACTACGCCCCCAGTTATTCTCAAGAGTATTTGGGCAGTATTTGGCACCCCCCCACCGTTTAATCAAACATTATTTACTGAAGTTACGCAGACCTACTTATTTTGATGGTTATATGGCTTTATTGCTCAATGGTTGGGCTACGCATTGCGCAACAATATAGCCATTCAACAATAGAAACATGCGGCCTTCAGAAAACTGTGTAACTTGAGTTATTTATTAACTTCTCTTATTTGCAAATATGCTAGTAGCTATCACTTGCGACTTTAGGGCTTTCTTATAAAAAGTGAGAAACATCTCTGAAGCTTGCAAGCACAAGGTTTCGATCGGGCGTGGAGACACTGCCCGAGGCGGAAATATGGTTTTTCGGGGGTATATTCTCCTAAAGATTCTTTTATAAGAAAACCCTGCTTGCGACTTGACGCTTGTTACTTGAAGCGCTAGTTAAACTTGAAGCTTGTACCTTGAAGCGCTGGTTACACTTGCGACTTGACGCTTGTTACTTGAAGCTATAGAAGCTTGTCCCTTGAAGCTATATAAGCCATCAACTATTCTAACTAAAAATATATGTTTGATAAAATCATTGCTTATTCTGTCCGGAATAAGTTCGTTGTAGGGCTGTTGGTGGCAGCCCTGGTGGTGTGGGGAGTATTTTCTCTGCACCAACTGCCCATAGATGCAGTACCCGACATTACCAACAACCAGGTACAAATTATGACCCTATCGCCTACTCTTGCCACGCAAGAGGTAGAGCAGTTTATTACCACCCCTATAGAGCTCTCGCTACAAAACCTGCAGCAAGTCAAAGAAATACGTTCAGTTTCGCGCTTTGGGCTCTCGGTGATCACGGTAGTATTTGCCGAAAACTACGATGTTTACCTGGCGCGCCAATTGGTAGACGAACGTTTGAAAGAAGCCCGCGAGGCTATTCCAACGGGCTTGGGTACGCCCAAAATGGCACCTATTTCTACAGGGTTGGGCGAGATATACCAATATGTAGTGCGCCCCAAAAAAGGCTACGAAAAACAATACTCGCTCACCGATTTGCGCACCATACAAGATTGGATAGTAAAACGACAATTGGCGGGCATAGAGGGGGTGGCCGAAGTAAATACTATGGGGGGCTACCTCAAGCAATACGAAGTGGCGATAAACCCCGCTTTGCTTAAATCTATGGGCCTGAGCATCAACGATGTATACCGTGCCCTTGCCAACAGCAACGAAAATACTGGAGGGGCTTATATCGAAAAAACACCCTATACCTACTACATTCGCTCAGAGGGGGTGGCAAAGTCGCGCCGCGACCTGGAGCAAATAGTCGTGAGCAACAAAAATGATGTACCTGTGTTGGTTAGAGACATTGCCAAGGTACAGTTTGGCAAGGCACCCCGCTATGGGGCGCTGGTGCGCAATGGCGAAGAAGCCGTAGGCGGCAAAGTAATGATGTTTAAAGGCGCCAACTCAGCACAAGTGACGCAAAGGGTGAAAGACAGGGTGGCACAAATTCAGAAATCGTTGCCCAAAGGCGTAATCATAGATGCTTATTTAGTACGCGACAAGCTCATTAGCACCGCCATAGGTACGGTAGAAAAAAACCTGATAGAAGGTGGGCTCATTGTGGTGTTTATTTTGGTGTTGATGCTGGGCAACTGGCGTGCCGGGCTCATTGTGGCGTCGATCATTCCATTGGCTATGCTGTTTGCGGTGTCTATGATGAACCTGTGGGGTATATCGGCAAACCTTATGAGCCTGGGCGCTATAGATTTTGGGCTCATCATCGATGGTGCCATCATTATAGTAGAAGCTATAGTGCATCGTTTTCAGGCAAACTTTGCCGGGCAAAAGCTCAGCCAAACTCAAGTAGACGAAGCGGTGATTAGTTCGGCACAAAAAATAAGAAACTCTGCCGCTTTTGGCGAAATAATTATCCTGATTGTATACATTCCTATCATAGCCTTGGTGGGCATAGAGGGCAAAATGTTTAAGCCTATGGCGCAAACCGTGATGTTGGCCATTGCTGGGGCACTCGTGCTTTCACTTACTTATGTGCCTGCCATGTCTGCCTTGTTTTTGCGCAAACAAATAGTAAGCAAAGCAACTGTTGCCGATCGTATTATTTTGCTTTGCCAACGGGCCTATTTGCCTTTGCTGGAGCTTGCCTTAAGGCTAAAAGTGTGGTTTGTGGCGGCCACTATAGGCTTGTTTGGGCTCAGTGTGTGGGGCTTTAGCCAAATGGGGGGCGAGTTTATTCCTACCCTGGAAGAAGGCGACCTTGCCATGCAGCATATTTTACCTCCGGGTAGTTCGCTTAGCCAAAGTGTGGTCACTGCTCAAATGATTCAGCGTCGTTTGCTGGTCAAGTTTCCCGAAATTACCGATGTGGTAGTAAACATAGGCGCTGCCGAGATTCCTACCGATCCTATGCCCGTAGAAATTGGTGATTATGTATTGGTCATGCGCCCCAAACGAGCGTGGACATCGGCGCAAAACCGCCCGGAAATGTTTGAAAAAATAGCGGCTGAACTACAGCATATTCCAGGCATTGGCTATGAGTTTTCGCAACCCATTCAGCTCCGTTTCAACGAACTGATGACGGGCACCAAAGCCGATATTGCTATTAAGCTTTATGGAGACAATATTGACCAACTTTTTGCCAGTGCCAAAACTGCCGAACGGGTCATTGGTAAGGTGCCCGGAGTGGGTACGGTCAATGTAGAACAAGTGACCGGCATGCCTCAGGTGATTGTACGCTATGACTACGCAAAAATGGCGCAATATGGGTTGCACATCAAAGAGGTAAATCGTGTAATCAGGGCGGCTTTTGCCGGAGAAAAAGCGGGGATTATTTATGAGGGTGAACGACGGTTTGACCTGGTAATCAGGCTTGACCAGGCGCACCGTAAAGGTATACAAGATGTCAAAGATTTGTACATCAGCTTGCCCAATCAAGCGCAAATTCCGCTGAGCTCGGTGGCACGCATTGAGTTGGTAAAAGCGCCTATGCAAATTTCGAGAGAAAATACCCAACGACGCATTGTGATTGGGGTAAATGTGGGCAACTCGGATGTAGAAACATTGGTAAAAAACATTCAGCGAAAGCTGGAGACCGAAGTAAAGCTACCAGCGGGCTATTACTTTGAATACGGGGGGCAGTTCGAAAACCTCAAGGCTGCCAAAGCACGGTTGTCGATAGCCTTGCCTATAGCTTTGGCGCTTATTTTTATCTTGTTGTATTTTACCTTTGGCTCGGTGGCTCAGGCGGTACTTATTTTTACAGCCATTCCCCTTTCGGCAATTGGGGGCGTATGGGCGCTACAGTGGCGGGGCTTGCCCTTTAGCATATCGGCGGGCATTGGGTTTATTGCCTTGTTTGGGGTAGCAGTGCTCAATGGCATTGTGTTGATTGGGTATTTTAACCAACTAAAAAATGAAGGAATGACTGACATCAGACAACGCATCATACAGGGCACCAAGGTACGCCTGCGCCCGGTGCTCATGACTGCCGCCGTGGCCTCTTTGGGATTTTTTCCTATGGCTATTTCTACTTCGGGCGGTGCCGAGGTGCAGCGCCCACTTGCTACAGTAGTGATAGGGGGCCTGCTCACCGCCACTTTTCTTACTTTGGTGGTATTGCCCATTTTGTATAGTTGGCTGGCAAGCTGGCAAGAAAAACAAGGGGGCAAAAACCTGAAGGTGCCCAAGGGGGCATTGGTGTTGCCATTGCTGGCAATGGGTTGGGGTACGGCACAGGCGCAAACTTCAGCTATATCGTTGGACAGTGCCATTACGGTTGCTTTACAGAACCACCCCGATATGCAGGCGGCAAACCTAGCCATTAAACAAACTACTGTGCTACAGCGCCAACGCTACAACCCTGGCACTACCAACATCACTTATCAGGGCGATGGTTTGTACAGGCCTAATAATCAGCGGGTGAGCCAACTCAATATTACCCAAAACTTTGTAGGAATGGGTGCCGCCAAAGCCCGGAATGCTTTGCAAAAACAATGGTTGGTGCAAAACCACCTGGCCAAAAACGTGGCAGCCGCTAAACTTAAATGGCAGGTACAGCAATTGTATTTGAACATTCAATACAAGCAAAAGATGGTGGGGTTGTATACCCGCCTGACCGCTACCTACGATCAGTTTTTGAAAAAAGCTAAAGCCCGGCAAGCCTCTGGCGAAACCAATGCTATAGAAAGATTAAGCATACAGTCGCAACTCAATAAGTATCAGTTGCTTAAGCGGCAAACACAGATGGAACAAAGCAGCCTGGAGCAACAACTTGCCCTCTTGCTTGGTTTGAACCAACCCCTGACCACGCAAGACAGTTTGTTGGTATTGCCTTACACACCCTCCAGCGCTGCCAATAACTTTAGTTTGCAGCAAGCCAAACAACGCATTGCTATAGAAAACGCCAAAGTAAGGGTGATTAAGTCGAGGGTGCAACCCAAGGTTAGCCTGGGCTATGCTGCCCAAAAATTTGACGAAGGGGGTTGGTTAAACGGGATTCAGGCGGGGGTACAAATTCCCTTGTTTAAGAGCCAAAACCGCCGCAAAGCAGAAGCACAAAAAATACAAGCCGCACTTGCCGAGACCCAATACCAGAGTACCAAACTCCAATTGAAGCAAAGCATCAATGCTGCCCAAAATGCGGTGCGGCTTTACCGCGAAGGGGTGCAGTTTTATCAGCAACAACTCATTGGGGTAAACCCTGAACTGGAGCGCATTGCCCGACTGAGTTACCAAACGGGAGGGGCATCGTACCTGGAATTGCTCAATACGCTCCATCTTTCGGCACAAAACCAACAAAACTACTGGGCACAAGTACTTGCCTACAATCAGGCAGTGGTGTATTATGAGTATTTGGTGAAGGCGGGGGTAGCTTTAAGCGGCAAGGGATAAGCAACAAGCGACAAGTCCTTAGATACCGATGCATATCGGTAATGCAAGTGTAAATACAGCAGTAAGCCTTAAGCAACAAGCTTTAAGCGACAGACGGCAAGTGTAAATACAGCAGTAAGCTTTAAGTGACAAGTGTAAATACAAGGGCAAACTTGTAGCTTGTCGCTCGTACCACCGATATGCATCGGCATCTAAGGACTTGAGACTATAGTAGCTACTTATCGCTCGTACCTTGAAGCTATAATACTAAATAACTAAAAGAAAAATGAAACATACCAATTTATATATCATCATCAGTGTAGTGTTGGCTTTTGCCAATGCCTGTAAAAGTCCTGAAGGCAAAGGGACAGCTAATAAAAAAGCGGTACAGGAAGCAAAAGTAGGTGGCAAAGAAAACAAAGAACACGACCATACACACCCACATGCCCACGAGGCAAAAAAAGCGGAGGGAATTCACCTAAGCAAAGCCCAGGCAAGCACCGTAGGACTGGAATTTGGGGGGCTTAGTAAGGTAAAAATCAATGATTTTATCACAGCTACGGGTACATTGGGGCTTCCACCCAACGCTTACTCATCGGTGAGCGCCAAGGCGGATGGGTTTATCAAGGGTAGCCAAAAATATGTAGAAGGGGCATACATCAAACAAGGGACGGTGATTGCTTACCTCGAAAACCCTGAGTTTATTCTCAAACAGCAAAAGTACCTGGAGATCAAGGCGGAACTAGTTTACCTAAAACAGGAAATGGCTCGGCAACAGACTTTGCTAAAGGCCAAGGCAGGAGTACAAAAAAATGTACAAAAACTACGCTCAGAGGTAGCCATCAAGCAAGCTCAGCTCGAAGGAATGGCTAAGTTTCTTCATTACCTGGGTATCAACACTGCCCAACTCACCACCCAAAATATAAGGCGGCAAGTAGCCATTACTGCGCCTATGTCGGGTTACATTACCTCTATCAATATGCACAACGGGGTGTATGTAGCACCTTCGCGCGAGCTCATGGAGATTGTAGATGAGGGGCACCTACATATAGAGCTTGATGTGTTCGAAAAAGACGTTGCTCTGGTGGCGGAGGAACAAAAGATTACTTATAGTGTGCCTGCTTTGGGCAAAAAGCAATACAGGGGCACGGTACACGTAATAGGCAAGGAGTTTAACAAAGCCAACAAAACGGTACGAATTCATGGGCATTTGCAAAAGGTGCGTCCCCGGTTTATCAAAGACTTGTTTGTAACAGCAAAAATATGGCTCAACAATCAATCGGTAGATGCTTTGTCCGATGAAGCAATTATAAGAGATGGTACGGCTACTTTTGTATTTGCTGGCAAGGCACACGGAAAAGGTGAGCTGGAGTTTATCCCTATTAAGGTAATAACAGGGACTACCGATAATGGCTACACTTCGGTAAAGTTGATGGATAAAATACCTGCTGGCATGCGGTTAGTTACAAAAGGAGCTTATTATGTATACGCCCAGTCGAAGGCGGGCGAAGTGGGGCATGAGCATTAGTCTGGAGTTAATTAGTCCGGAGTCGGTAGCTCCCACGCTGTTTTAAGTATTCCTTTAGGGCACTTGAAACTTATAGATAAAAAGAAGTCCCCCGCTGGCGCAAGCGTCTCTCGCCCCGAAGAAAAATCGGGATTTATAAACTTGTGCCTTTTTATTGAGAAAGCACCCTGCTTTCATGTTTTTGCAAAAAACAAATAAGTGATCTTTCATAAATAATTTGAGCCATTAAAGTGTATCTATTGCCCTCATTCTTCTCAAAAAAAAAGCTTCATAGCTTTGGCTATGCACCGTTTTTTTTGAATCGTCTGAGAACAATATATTTTCTTGAATTGGCACATCTTATTTTTTCCAGATCACTAAGCAATCTTGAATTTACTACGCTGGACACAAGCCTGGAGACTTATATTCATCAACACTTTTAAGTCTTTCTAAAGGAAGACTTAAAAGAACAAGAAGCTCAAAGAATAACTACCCTGAAAATGAACACTGGATAATTTCGTAACCTCTGGACATTTTTTTTAACTTTGCGCCTGTATTAGAGTATCAAGCGAAATTAATCCAATCACATTTTAAACACGATAAGACATACAATGCATACTAAAAAAACTAGTTTATACTTTGCATTTATTTTTTTATTATTTAGTCACCTTGCTTTTGGGCAAGGCTCAAAAAGGAAGACTGCCAACCTTAACACGCCTTATCATGCTGTATCTACTCATATAGACAACCTCCAAACAAACAACTACCACCCTGAAATAGCCGCACAAGCCCTTTTTCGGGGAGGAAAGTATGCATCTATAGAAAAGCGAGAAGAGTTGGCAAAACGATTGCTCAAAATTCTGGATGCCCGTGGCTTACGCGTTGACTATAGCAAGCTACCCAAAGACCCTAAATATGTAGACACGACGGCGTCAGAGGCAAACAAAAAAATATACATTCTCTTTCCCAAAGAACTACCTGAGGTATATGTAGAAAAGGTGGGCTCACAATGGTTGTATTCTGAATACACGCTTGACCGTATTCCTGACTTGTACCGCAGTATAGGAATGATGGAGAAAATTATCCATAAATTTCCCGACTGGGTGACCAACAAAGTATTGGGAATGACCTTGTTTCATTACTTATCGCTGTTAGTGTTGCTCATTTTCTCCTTCTTTTTGCACAAAATTTTTTCTTATATTTTTCGTAATCTCATTACCCGGCTTATTGTAAAACTGGGCAAAGGACAACGCGGTACCAACGCCAAGAAACTGATCCAGTCTATAGCACGCCCGGCAAGTTTGTTCTTGATTGTCAGAATCTGGATCTGGATTTTGCCCATATTCCAGTTTCCGCTGTCATTTACCGAGTATGTAGTCTTGTTTTTAAAAGTAGTACTGCCTGTGTTTGGTATGATGATAGGAAACCACCTGGTAGATTTTGTTGCCTTGTATATGGGCAAGCTTGCCGAAAAAACGGAAGGAACTTTAGACGATCAACTCATTCCTTTGATCAAAAAAGCGCTCATTACCCTTGTATATATCATTGGATTTATATTTATCCTCAATGCGCTCAACTTCGACGTTACCACTATTCTGGCTGGTTTGTCTATTGGTGGTCTTGCCTTTGCTTTTGCCGCTCAAGACACTATCAAGAACCTCTTTGGCTCTTTTACTATTTTTATGGACCGTCCCTTTCAGGTGGGCGACTGGATAGTGGCAGAAAATATCAACGGTACCGTAGAAGAAGTGGGCTTTAGGTCTACCCGCATCCGAACTTTTAGCAACTCGGTGATGTATGTATCTAACGGTAAGCTTGCCAACATGGTGATAGACAACATGGGGGTACGCGCCTTCCGTCGTTATTCTACTACGCTGGGGCTTACGTATGACACCCCTCCCGAACTAATTGATGCTTTTGTAAAAGGCTTGCGCCAAATAATTTTGGAACACCCCGATACCCGCAAAGATTATTTCCAGGTATACCTGAATGATTTTGCCGGTTCATCGCTCAACATTTTGTTTTACTCATTTTTTACGGTAAACGACTGGGGAGTGGAGCTTAGGGCACGCCACGAACTTATGATGAATATATTGAGACTGGCTTATGAACTAGGAGTTCGTTTTGCTTTCCCTACACAAACTATTCATGTAGAAGATTTACCCGGACAAAAAGGGCTAACTCCTACCTACAGCGATTCAGACCTCAACGAAGAAAACCTAAACAAGAAAATAAAGCAGTTTATTGCCGCTCAGCCCGACGGGAAAACATTCCACGCCAAACGCAACCAAAGCAAATCTGCGGTAGGTGGAGACTCTAGCGGAGATGATTAACAGAATTCCAGTGACAGGTGCTTTGAGCTATATGAGGCTGTCTTGTAATAATTTCAAACACCCTACCTGCCAGGTTTTTAGAACCCGGCAGGTATAAAACCTAAATAAAAATCCTTGCTCGTACGAAACGGGCAAGGATTTTTTTATTTTCTAAAGGCTGTTTAACAGGCCACGTTTTACACTATTGTAATCCACTTAAGACTCGTCCTCTTCTTCCTCATTTTTAGGGGGTTCTATAGCTTCTACATTTAGCTTAAATTCAGCATCAAAATTGGCGTAAAACAAAAACTTAAGCTCAGCATCCGTCAAATCTTCATAATTGATAATGCCCGTGCGCAAATCGGTGATGGACCCCTTGCGCTGTAGCAAATCTGAGAAAGCATACAAACGAATGATATGCGCTACCTTTTTTAAACTTTTGACTCCCTCTTCGGTCTTCACCATATCTTGCCAACGGCGGTTGTCCAGGTTATTGACAAAAGTCTCAGGCGTTTCGTCGTTGCCCAGACGGTGAATGCTTACTTCTACTGGCAAGGGTGTTTCGTGGGGGGTAAAAAACATGTGGAAGCCTACCTCGCAACTAAACAGGTCGAACAAACCAGGGCCATTGAGATATAAATGCCACTCGTTGTTTTTGGCCTCTATCACTTGCTCTACCGGGTATATTCGTTCATACAGTTTTTTCAAGTACTTTACTTCGTCTTGCCCTGCCTTTTCTACCCGCGATATAACGCAAATCATTACCCGGTCGAGCCCGCTTTTTTCGTAATGATGATAATAAAACCTAATCCAGGCCCAGGCTTGCGATACCTCAAAAAACATAGCGTCCGACTCTCGTACAATTCTGTCGGTTGCCTGGGCTACCTCTTCCAGGTATTCATAAATCTCTAGTTCGCTGTATAGCTCTTTAAAATATTTTTTCTCTACTTTAGAGCCCGAATTATCATTTTTGATCAGTTTTTCCTGCGCTACGTAGCGTATTTGCACGTTCGATTGCGACAGGTCAAAGTTGTTTTGGGTTTGGTACTCATAAATAATATTGCGTACCTTTTGCTCAATGTTCAACACGTCCTCTTTCATGTGAATGAGGCTATAGTCGGTAATGGTAGAGGGGTCAATAATGGCATTGTCTTCATCGTCTGCCAATTGAAACATTTCAGCCTTGAGCTGCTCAACTTCAGTGAGCAAATACTCAAAGTGTTGAATGCCTACTTCAAAATCTCCAATTTTAGGAATTGCCGACTCACCAAAAGCCTCTATATGCTCTAGCCTGGTGAGCAAGGGTTTGAGCTGGTGGTCTTGAATAAACAAGTTAAATATAACGGGCGTGTCGGGCAACGTTTCTACCAATTGGTCGGCAATGAGTACGGTCAATTCTTTCTCTATTTGGCGCTTCAGTGCCCTCCCTCCCATTTCGGGGTCAAAGCCGTTCTCGGCAAGTTTTTGCAGTACCTCTTCCGACACGTTTAGAATGGTATGACGACGCATAAAGCCGTGGCGCTTGAGCAATTCTTTGATCTGTAACCAGGCGATTTGTCCAATATGCTCCAGGTTTAACTTATTGAAAATGATCACATTGTCAATGCGGTTGATAAACTCAGGCCGGAAAAAATCACGCACTGACTTTTCGTAGGTGCTGGAGGCCAAATCGGCGCGTCGCTGAATGTTAATTTCTTTGCCTACCCGCTCTGCCCCCAGGTTTGAGGTCATGATAATTACAGTATTGCAAAAACTAATGGTGCGCCCCAAGGCATCGGTCAGGCGCCCCTCGCCCAATACCTGCAGCAACAAGTTGTGTACATCGGGATGGGCTTTTTCTATCTCGTCAAACAAGAGCACACAATAGGGGTTATAGCGTATTTTGGTGGTGAGTTGCCCTTCGGGATAGTCCAGGTCACCTACCAAACGACTCACTGCTCCCCCATCGATAAACTCATTCATATCAAACCGTACCAGGCTGTCTTCGTGGTTAAACAGGTACTTCGCTACTACTTTGGCTGCTTGGGTTTTTCCCACTCCAGTGGGGCCAATAAACAGGTAAGAACCAAACGGACGCTCAGGGTTGTTGAGTTGCGCCTTGATTACGTGCAACACGTCGGCCAGGCAATCTACCGCATCTTGTTGCCCCACCAGACGGCGTGAGATATACTGCTGAAACTCATCTTTGGTAATTTTTACCTCCGGGTCGGCCAGGCGCTCGTTGAGGTGGGTCTTAGAGCTAAACTCTTCTACGATCGTTTGGGGGGTTACTTCTTCTTCAGAGTATTTAGACGACAACTGGTGTAGGTTTTCGGCGATGGCACCAATGAGCACCATATTTTGATTAAAACGTTTTTGCAGCTCAATCAAACGCAACAAACCGGTGTTGCTAATCTTAAAATCGTGTTCGCTTTCCAGCCTTACCCTTACTTTGTTGATGATGCGCAAAGACTTGGTTTCGGTAGGTTCATACAGGCGCACTACCTTAAACAAATCGGTAAAACCCCGGTCGAGTTCGCTTGCGATGTCCCACTCTTCGGGGGTGGCCTCTAGCACTACTTGTATCTCTCGCTTTTGCAAATAAGGTTTCAAAACATCGCTCAATGTCATGTCGTTTTGAGCCGATTTGCCTATCCTGAAAAGGGCAATAATATTGTTAAAGTATAATTTGTCGCGGCGGGGGTACTCGGTAATTGGGTTCATGGCAAACCTAATGATAGACTCAAACCTGCGTTGCCACATGCCCACAATGCTCATACCCGCAATCAAACGCGAGGGGTCTACATTCCAGAGGTTGTCCAGGTGGTACAATTCTTTTTCACTGTTGCGCTCCAGGTAACGGTGCACTACCTCGTGCAACAACGTACTTTTGCCCACCCTACGGGGCCCCAGAATAACCATGGGCACATTTTCGCGGTTGTAGATCAACCGATCGAGTTGCGTTACCAGTTCGTCCTGATAAAAAGCCCGGTTCAGTTCCGACGGATACAAATCGTTGAGTTCAAAGCCTACTTTTTCTATTTCGTCGCGCCCCTCGAAGGTGGCGTTGGGACGAAAAAACTGCTGAAACATGTCGTCATCTACATAGCCCAGGGTTATTTTTTCTCCGGCAGTGTGCATATACATGTCTACCGCCGTGCAAAACTCTTTGCCGTTTGCCTGGTAAGGCTCCATCAGAAACTCTTCGTCGTATTCTTTTTTATACCTCCGCCCAAAGCGCTGAATCTGCTCTTCGACCTCGCGCACTACATCGGCTTTTTTAGGATCGCGGGTTTCCATAATAAACCAGAGGTTGTCAAAGGCAGGCATGGTTACTACAGTATAGCCGTTGTGCTCAAACCAGGCGGTGGCTACTTGCCCATGAAAGTAGCGTTGCCCATAAGAAAACTCCAGGTTTAGGTTTACATATTTAAAATCGGGATTGAACAAATACCATAAGAAATAGTCGAGGTTGGCGCGATTGGTTTTATAGTTTTTAAATTCGTTGCGCACCGATTTTATCAGGCCTTTCATTGCCCTTTCGTAACGATCGTTTGCTACGCTTTGGTTGGCAACAAACAACGGACGAATAATGTATTGCTTGTTTTTGTACTGAACCCATACCGGGAACTCAAAGTGAATCGAAGCCATAAAAGTTTGATAAGTGAGTGTTAGTAGTTGGGAACCTCTACAGCCTCAAGTCCTTAGATGCCGATGCATATCGGTGCTGTTAGCGACAAGTCCTTAGATACCGATGTATATCGGTGCTTCAAGCTTATTACCGATCTTATAGAGCACTGATTTTTAGCAGTTTATAAAATCGACAGATAGAAGTTTCTACAGCCTCAAGCTGTTAGCCTTTAGCTTATCGTAGAGGGCTTGTGTGTTTGTTTCCTTTAATGCAACCCTCAAAGAGCAGCACGTAGTGAACTCAATGTAGTTACGCCAGCATTTGGGCAACCATCCATAGCCCCTCCCCTAGACAACTGAATCTCTAAGTTAAGCATAATCGTAAAAAACACAAGGGATTTTTAGGAGTTGGGAGTCAAGAGTTAGTAGCTGGGAGTCGGGAGTCAGGAGTTTCTACAGTCTTAAGCCTTTAGCTTGTCGCAGATGGCTTGTGGCTTGCGTGTTTGCTTTTTTTAATGCTCACCCCTTAGCAGTGAGCTCAATGTAGTTACGCCAGCGCCAGCATTTAGGGATAAGAAAGTAATTAATTACCCAACTTAAAAAAATGGCATACACACTTGTACTTTGAAACAGTATACTCATTTGCGTCGTGTCTGACCAACAGCGCCTTTCTTTCCGCCGACGTATGCACTCCTTCGCTAGGGCGACCACAAGGGTAGCCCCTACAATAAACCTCTTGATTTATGCATAAATGTTTGTATATCAATAATTTTAAAAACTTCGCACAACCCTAATTCCGTATGCCAAAAATAGAAGTCAAGGAAGTTATTTTTTTCGCTTCCCTTAGGCAACCAATGGCTTGAGTGTTTGTTTTTTTAATGTTCAACCTCATCGCCTCAGCTTATGGAGACACGAGCTAATCGAAGCCCTGACGGGGCGATTTGCAAAAACACAAAACGAGGCGAAAAAGTATTTAACGAAAGTTAATGATTTTCTTTTATTCAAAGTTGAAAGAACTTAAGCCAGAGCGTATTACCTTTGGCACAAAAAACCCCCTAACCCCTTATCAATTATTAAACACAAATCCATGCAAAAAAACGCTTTTTATATCCATCTCAAAGAAGCTATAGACACTAACCAAGGGCGGAAAAAAATATACGCCCAACAAACCCATCGTCAATCGGTGAGGCTTTCGAATTTGTTGATTATGTCAGAAAAAATATCGTTGCCCGTTGCCCGTTATTTCGACTGGAAAGCACGTAGGTTTAACCAGGCAGGCATTGGCGTGGTTGCCAACGATTTTGTGCCAATGGATGACATTTTGCCTCCCGAAACTCCGCCTTTGTATCCGCAACAGGCAAGCCCTGCCCACCTACACGAGGCAACCCAACTCACCCAGGCACTTGCCCAAAAGCTCAAGGCAACCCTCAAAACATACAACTTTGAGGCAGCGTGTGCGGCTACCGAGGATGCCTTGCAGCAACTAGCCCAAATAGAACACCGCGCCCAGGCTCATTTTGCCATGCTCAAACACTTGCTAGAGTCTATAGGGTACGCCTCGGTCAATGCCCCACAGTATGCTCAACTAAGCAAAGGGGCCACTGGCAAGCTTTCCCGCCAATTGATTGGGATGCAGGCAAAAGGGCTCAGTCTGGCATTGCGCATAGATACCCGCGCCCAAAAAATTCATCAATTAGGTGCAGGGATCATAGTAAACGATGTGCCTCCTATTCCTTTTCTGGAGCGCTTAAGGGAGCAGTTTTGAGGATGATTTGATGGTTTGCAAAGTACTTAAAGTTGGGCATTTTTTTATTCAAAAAAACAAAATAAAAAGCCCTGAATTAAACATTTTGTTCATACAAATGTTTCATCTACTTTGCCAGCCATGGCACAAGAATACGACAAAATTATCAAGGAAAATATTGCGGCGATTTTTCCCAGATTAAGCAAAAGGTACTTGGGCATTGAGGTTGCCAAAAGCGAACCTATCAAGGGGAAGCTGCAAAGAACTATAGAACGGGAAACTGACTTTTTGCAAAAGGTGACCACTACTCAGGGCGAAGAACTCATTGTTCATTTGGAGTTTCAAACGACCGACCACCTCAAAATGCTGGAAAGAATGCGGCTTTACCATGCTCTGATTAGCGAAAAGTATGATTTACCCATTTGTCAGTTTGTGATTTATTTGGGGCAACAGCCCTCTAAAATGCGTAGTCAGTTGCCTGCTGCCAAGGTTTTTAGTGGTTATCAGCTCATTGAAATGCAAGCACTTGACTACCGCCCCTTGCTGGAGTCTGACGTCCCAGAAGAAATCATTTTGGCGATTTTGGGTAATTTTGAAAATAAAGAAGCGCGTGTTATTTTAGTAAAAATAATTGAGCGCTTGCAAGAACTAATTGGCTCTAAAACAACGTTACAAAAATATATCTTCCAATTACTCACCTTTGCGAGGTTAAAAAATTTATTACGCATCACTAATTACGTATGACATCGAAAAAGACGACTTTTATCAACAAGGATTGAAAAAAGGGAGACAGGAGGGAGAACAAAAAGGAATGCTCAAAACTGCTTTAAAAATGAAAAAGGCAGGCTTTTCTATCAAAGATATTATAAAAGTGACTGATTTGACCAAAGAACAAATTGAGCAACTATAGCAAGGCAATGGCTATAAAATATAAATGCCCAACTTTAAGTTATAGGACCTTAAGTTGGGCATTTTTTTATTCAAAAAAGTAGAGGCCTAAGCCTCAAACTTAAGGCTTACCACCACATCAGTATCTAAAGACCTGAGGCTATTACAACTACTTGCATAACAGGGAACACTTGTAGCTTATGCTCATACCTTGAAGCTTTTATTAACTACCTACTCCCCTCTTTAGGTTTTACCCCAGCAAGGTACCATACCCACACTTCTTTTTTGTTTTTCCAACGCGTGAGCGGGTATTTAAAATCGGCAGGGATGAGCCCCACTTTTTTAAAATCATAACGCACAAAACCAATGTCTAAGTTATGCTTTTCTTTTTGCTCGTCGCGGCTGAGTTGTTTGCGATAAGTGCGGATAGACTCTACAATGACCAACCTCCCGCCTGGCTTCAGTGCTTTCTTTAGTTTTTTGAGGTACTTCAGCGGTTTTTCCAATATGTGATGATACGTATCAATCATAATGATGGCGTCGAGTTTGCCAGTGGGCAACAAAGGGTCGTTTTCTTCGCCTTTGATGGTTACAATGTTGTTGTAGCCCTGCTCGATGGCTTCTTCTTTGAGCGCGTCTAATCGGTAGGTGTTCAGGTCTACCCCGTACACCTTGCCCGTTTTGCCTACAGCTTTTGCCAAATGCATGGTCATATAACCTTGGTGACAGCCCACGTCGGCTACTTTGGCGCCTGGGCGAATGTTCATTGCCTTGAGCAATTGAGGCACCTTTTGCCACTTATCGCGGTCTTTCCAATCGTCCGATTTATACTGGGCGATTGCATAGGTAGCCCCTAGTAGACATAATACAATGGTGAAAGTAAAAGTTTTGAGATTTTTCATGGGTATATATTGGTTAATTACGAATTTGAGAATTACGAATTACGAATGAGTGAATTACGAACCGACCGGAGAGAGCGTTGCTTTAGCTAATTACGAATGGTTCAATTACGAACCGACCAAAGGGAGCGTTGCTTTAGCTAATGGGCGCGATGCAACTACGGTCTACCGACTCCTAACTATTCAACATATTTATCATATATGCAAAATTGATAAAAAAACATTGCTGACTATGGACTATCGACTAAATTACGAACCGACCAAAGGGAGCGCTGCTTTAGCTAATGGGCGCGATGCAACTACGGTCTATCGACTCCTAACTATTCAACATATTTGTCATATATGCAAAATTGATAAAAAAACA